>DFGL01000027.1 GCA_002371215.1 Ruminococcaceae bacterium UBA3751
CGCCCGTACCGCCGAGGGTAAACGCGGGGCGAAGAACTACGGGATAGCCTATTTCCTCAGCGGCTTTTAATCCGTCCTCAAGAGTGTTGGTTATTTCGCTCGGGAGAACGGGCTCGCCGAGAGTTTCGCAGAGCTCCTTGAATTTTTCCCTGTCCTCAGCTCTTTCAATAGCCTCGAAGGTTGTACCGAGAATTTCAACGTCACATTCGCGCAGTACGCCTTTTCTTGCAAGCTGAACTGCGAGGTTAAGTCCCGTCTGTCCGCCGAGTGACGGAAGAATAGCGTCGGGGCGTTCATGGCGTATAATACGCGCTACATATTCAAGATTGAGCGGTTCCATATACACCTTATCGGCAATATCGGTATCCGTCATAATAGTTGCAGGGTTGGAGTTGATAAGAACTACCTCGTAGCCCTCCTCGCGCAGAGCGAGGCAGGCCTGAGTACCCGAATAGTCAAATTCGGCAGCCTGTCCGATTACGATAGGACCCGAGCCGATAACAAGCACCTTATGAATATCTGTACGCTTAGGCATTCTCTTCACTCTCCTTTCCCATTAAATCAATGAATTCATCAAAAAGATACGTACTGTCCTGCGGACCCGGAGCGCTCTCGGGATGATACTGTACCGAGAACAGCTTATTCTTTGGCGAGGCAACGCCCTCCGCAGTATTATCAAGCAGATTGAGGTGGGTAAGCTCAAGCTCAGTCCCTTCAAGCGAAGCAACGTCAACGGCGTAGGAGTGATTCTGCGACGTGATTTCAAGCTTGCCCGTTTTCAGATTTTTAACGGGGTGGTTACCGCCTCTGTGGCCGAACTTCATCTTAAAGGTTTTAGCGCCGAGCGCAAGAGAAATCATCTGATGACCGAGGCAGATTCCGAAAATCGGTATTTTACCCTTAAGCTCTTTTACGAGCTGAATAACCGTCTGAACGTCCTCGGGGTTACCGGGACCGTTAGAGAGAAACAGCCCGTCGGGTTTCATTGAGAGCACCTCGTCGGCAGTTATGTTATACGGAACTACCGTTACGTTACAGCCCTTTTCATTGAGCTTTCTAACAATATTCATCTTTATTCCGCAGTCAACTGCGATAACGTCAAACTTATGGTTCGGCGTTCTTGAATACCAGCGTTTTTTACAGGAAACGCGGCTTACCATATCAGTTGGAATCTGATAATCAAGAAGCATTTTATACGCTTCATCGTACGGCATATCCGCATCGCAGAGGAGCACCTTCTGGCTGCCCTCATCGCGGATAATTCTCGTTATCATTCTCGTATCCACTCCGCTGATACCGGGGATATCGTATTCATCAAGCACCTCGGCGAGAGTTTTTGTATAGCGGAAATTTGACGGAAGGTCGTTATATTCCCTGACGATAAGACCACCCATTGTAGGAACTCGTGTTTCAAAGTCCTCGTCGCAGATACCGTAGTTACCGATGAGAGGATAGGTCATACAAACCATCTGGTCGGTATAGGACGGGTCCGAAATAATCTCCTGATAGCCTACCATTGAGGTATTAAAAACTATTTCGTTAATTGCAATTTTATCGGCGCCGAAGCCGTAGCCGTAAAATTCCTTACCATTTTCAAGGATTATCTTTTTGTTATATGGCTTCATAAACTACCTCTCCTTTGCATATTGTAAGTACGTTTTTGGCGTAAACCTCCCAGTCCTTAAAGGGAGTTGCGCGTCCCATTGATTTAAACTCATCGGGATTAACGCGCCATTTTTTATCCAAATCAAGCAGCGCCAAATCGGCTACTGCGCCTTTTTCTATTTTACCGCCTTCAAGCGAGAAAATCTCACGCGGTTTAACGGACATCATATTTATCAGCTTTTCAAGGCTTATAAAACCCGTTTTGACAAGCTTTGTATAGAGGACCGAAAAAGCGGTTTCAAGCCCTACGACGCCCATTGCAGAGCCCTTGAGCCCCTTGCTCTTTTCCTCGGCTGAATGGGGCGCGTGGTCGGTTGCAATTACGTCAACCGTGCCGTCAAGCACTCCGTTAAGCAGCGCCTTTTTATCATCCTCCGAACGCAGGGGCGGATTCATTTTAAAACGCCCGTCCTCCTGCAAATCCTTATCGCAGAGAGTCAGATAATGCGGTCCCGTTTCACAGGTAACTTTAACTCCGCGCGCCTTTGCTTTTCTTATAATATCAACGCTTTCCTTAGTTGATATATGGCAGACGTGGTACTGACAGCCCGTTTTTTCAGCGAGCTTACAGTCGCGCTCTATCTGAGCCCACTCGCTTTCGGAGCATATTCCCTTATGCCCGTGGGCTTTGGCGTATTCGCCGTCGTGGATATATCCTCCGTTTAAAAGGCTGTTTACTTCGCAGTGGGCTGAAATAATTTTACCGAGAGCGGCGCATTTTTCCATTGCCCGTTCCATATCCTCTTCCTTCTGAACGCCGCAGCCGTCGTCCGAAAAGCCGACTGCCTTATCCTTCAGCGCTTCAAAGTCAACGAGCTCTCCGCCGCCCGTTCTGCCCTTTGTGATTGAGGCGAAGGGATAGACCTTTATAACCGCGTCGCGCTCAATAATATCCGTCTGCACCTTTAGGCCCTCGGGGCTGTCGGGTACGGGGTTAACGTTTGGCATGGGACAGACCGCAGTATAACCAGCGCTCGCCGCGGCAAGCGTACCCGTTTTTATTGTTTCTTTATATGAAAAACCGGGCTCGCGAAGATGAACGTGTACATCAACGAAACCCGGAATTAAATACTTACCCTTACAATCAAAAACACTTATAGCCCCATCAGCAGAAATATCGTTGCCGATAGAATCAATAATACCGTCTTTGATTAAAACGTCGTTCTTAAAAAAACAATCTCCCGAAAAAACGAGAGCATCCTTGAGAAGCATTGTCATAGGCGTGCCCCTTCCTTTCGGGAGTTTATTATATTATAAAATTAATTAGGTGTCAATATGTAAAAAGATACAAATTTATGACAATTTAATTCGGAAAGCGGAATTCGGAATTGTGGGTGGGACACCCGCACCCGATTATAACGGAGCGTCCGGGGGGTCGCTCCCTACAATGGTTTTATTTCAACGGATTTCGTAATTCTAAATCTAAATCCTAAATCCTAAATCCTTAATCCTTAATTTGCGGACGGGCGCAGATACCCGCCCCTACAATCTTAACTTTTGGGTTTCGGGAGCATAACCTGAGCCTTGAACAAATCGCCGTCAATGGTGAGGTTGAGGTGACCGCCCTGCGCTTTGCAGAGATTATCGGCAATTGAAAGCCCTAAGCCGTTACCCTCCTTGTTTCTTGACTCATCCCCTCTTACAAAGCGTTCCTTAAGCTCCTGAGCGGAGATATTAAGAGGCTCTGCGGAGATATTCTTTATTTCAAAAATGCTGTAATTCTGAGTTTCATAAACGCTGCAGTAAACCCTGCTTCCCACGGCGGAATACTTTCTTGCGTTTGAAAGGAGGTTTTCAAGAATACGGTAGGTTTTATTACCGTCCGCAAATGCTCCGATATTTGCGCCATTATCGCTGAAAACAAGGTCAAGCCCGTTTTCAGCAAACTCCTGCTGGCGCTCGTATACCGCCTGTGCGCCGAGCTCGGTAAGGGAGAGGTTTACGGGGTTAAGATTTATAACTCCGCTCGTTATTTTTGAGGCTTCAACAAGGTCGTCAATAAGCTTTTTAAGCCTTGAGCCCTTTTCATCAAGAACGCTTATATACTCCCTTGCGTTTTCATCCTGAATATCGCAGGATTTCAGAAGGTCAACGTAGGTTATAATTGAGGTAAGCGGCGTTTTTAAATCGTGGGAAACGTTTGTTATAAGCTCCGTTCTCATATGCTCGTCTCGCACAGCCTGAGCTACTGCGTTTTCAAGCTCCTGCTTTGTATAGCTTACGGACGAGGCAAGGCATTTCAGCGATTGCGGAAGCTTATTATAATCAACCTGCGGTATCTGCCTGTAATGCGCGGCGGTAATTATTTTATCAAGCTGAATAATATACCACACTGCATAAACGGCAACTCCGATATTAAACAGTATAACGAGTATTCCGGTTATTCCCGCTAAGCCCGTCAGTCCATGAAATACAGACAGCACAATTGCCCAAAAGAACACAGAATTAATTATTGCGTAAATAACAAGCGCATTGGTCAGAGGCTTTTTAAAGTTTTCAGGCTTAAAGCTAAGCGCCTCTTTAAGCGTTTTGAAAACAAATCTAATGGGCTTAAATACAAGCGGATAAAAGAGAAAGTTTTTATAAATTGGCTTTTCACTTTTGCAAACGCGGATAAACGAGCTTATAAATTCAATTATAAGACAGTACATCAGCGATACAATTAGCAGCGACGCTATACCGTAAATCCTGCTGAAAACAAAGGCGTGAGGAACAAGCGATTTCTCGGAAACCCACGCCCATAACAATACAAGCCCTGCAAACAGTCCTCCGCTGATAAGAAGGTGTAAATCGCTCGGGATATAGTCAATGAAAATGCGCTTTACCTTACCGTTTTCATCCTTAGTTCCGCAGAGGATTAAATAAAGCAGAGCCGAAATTCCTGCAAGAGCAAGCATTATGAAGAAGCTGATAAGAAGCTGTTTGGGGTTGACGCTACGCTCTTTCTCTGCAAAATGAATATAGCTAATTATACTATCCGTATTGCTATCTGCTTCGTCAATATACACGTAGTATTCATCATTTTTAAAAATATCCTTGTTAACTTCGCTTTCGCTGAAAAGCCCTTTGAATTTATCGGAGGTCTGAATTTTTCCGTCCTTAAAAACGAAGGCGTATTCGTGATTGAGAACGTTATTTAATTCGGATTCATTGCTGAAGTTAGTTACATATGTTTTTGCTTTATTATTTTTAACATAGTAATAAAAGTCGCCGTGAATTCTGCCCTGCTCTTCTGCTGCGTTATTAAGAGATTTAATATATTCGCCGTTTTCGATATATTCGGTATAGCGGAGATTGACTTTGGCTTTTACGGTTTCTATACTGTCCCCGTAAACAATCTGCGCTTTTTCATTGGGCGTTTCAAGGGAGAACCAGACGCTTACACCGCCGATTGAGATATCAAAGCTGTTGGTATATGGCTCACCGCGTTCGCCGTTTGTTTCATCATAATCATTAATAATACTGTTTACGTTTTTTTCACGCGACGCTTCAAGCTCCCTTTTGCAGTATTCCGTATCCTTTGCAAGAAGGAGGATATCGGCAGAATGAACGTCAGAGCCTATAAAGGCTTCAAGATGATTTGACTCGGAAATCGGAGTGTTTTCGTTTACTATGTAATTATCGTTATTAATTACTTCATCAAGGCTATACGCCTTTGAATAATTGAACAGCTCTACGGCGTTGAAATATGCGCCGGCAAAGAATACTACCGAAAGAATAACGAGCAGTATTCTGATAAAAATATTAGTATTTCTGTACTTTGTAGCCAAGACCGTACACCACCTTTAAATATTTTGGTTCTTTCGGGTTTATTTCTATTTTTTCACGGATGTTGCGTATATGTACGGTTACGGTTTTTTCAACGCCGAAGGACGCCTCCTGCCATACTGCCTCATAAATCTGCGACGAGGAGAGGACGGCGTTCATATTTTTCATAAGGTATTCAAGAATCTGATATTCGCGCGCCG
This sequence comes from Ruminococcaceae bacterium UBA3751, assembly GCA_002371215.1. Lineage (GTDB taxonomy): Bacteria > Bacillota > Clostridia > Oscillospirales > Acutalibacteraceae > Eubacterium_R. The sequence continues at coordinate 5,634 of DFGL01000027.1, forward strand.
TAAGCTGAACGGGCTCGCCGTCAACGGTTACGAGCTTTGTTTTTGTATCCAGAACAAGCCCTCCCGTTACAAGCTGATTCTCCGTTATCTTCATTGAGCCGAGCGAGGAATAGCGTCTTATCTGACTCTTTACCCTTGCGAGCAGCTCAAGCGGATTGAACGGCTTTGTCACATAGTCGTCGGCGCCGAATGACAAACCTGTGATTTTATCCGTATCCTCGCTTTTTGCAGAAAGAAGAATAATCGGGAAATTATACTTTTCGCGCAGCTTCAGCGTTGCCGAAAGTCCGTCAAGCTCGGGCATCATAATATCAAGCACGAGGCAGTGAATTTCATTATTCTCAGCTAAAGCGAGCGCTTCCCTTCCGTTTTCAGCACACAAAACGTTATAGCCCTCGTTTTCAAGATAAATCCTTATTGAATTTAAAATCGCCTTATCGTCGTCACAAACAAGAACATTGTACATATACTCTCCTCCTTGGCTACCATATTACTATGCCAAAGGCAAAACGATTTAAAGAAAAAATAAAGATATTTCAAAGATAGTTTAACACAGATAGGTGTTGATTACAACGCATTATTATGGTAATATTATTTTATAATCACACCTCATCCGGCTGCTATCTGCAGCCACCTTCCCCTCAAGGGGAAGGCAAAACGGTTTTAAGGAGATAATTATGGAGAGAATTGCGGAATTTATTAAGGTAAGCTTTGAACAGTTTGAGAAGGACTGGCTTAAAAACTTCCCTGAAACTAAAGACGTTAAAGCTGTTTATGAAGGAATCAAAATGCCTAAAAGGGCAACCTCGGGCTCGGCGGGATATGATTTTTACGCGCCCGCAAACATCGTTCTTGAAAAGGGCAAATCGGTACTTATTCCCACGGGAATACGCTCTAAGATAAACGAGGGCTGGGTGCTTTCAATTTACCCGCGCTCGGGACTCGGTTTTAAACACAGAGTACAACTCGATAATACAGTTGGTATAATCGACAGCGATTATTATAACTCCTCAAACGAGGGGCACATTATGATTAAGCTCTCCTGCGACGCGCACGACGAAGGGCACAGGGTTGAGCTTTCCTGCGGCGACGGCTTTGCTCAGGGAATATTCACTCAGTTCGGAATTACAGTTGACGACAGCGCTGACGGAATCAGAGACGGCGGCTTCGGAAGCACAAGCAAGGGGGAAAAATAAGATGAAGAAAAGATTTATAAAAGCGCTTTGCATTGCGCTTTCTATAATTACCGTATTTTCTTCAACTCTTTTCGCCTCTGCTGCCGAAAGCACAAAAACTACCGAGGACAGGGTTAACGAAATTCTTTCGCAGATGACTCTGAAAGAAAAAATCGCCCAGATGATTCTTTACGACGTACCCTCTAAACCGAAGAAAATGCAGAGAAAATACCAGTTCGGCGGTTACCTGCTTTTTGCGGACTCCTTTGAGAATGAGACGAAGGCGGGTATCAGAAAGAAGATTAAGGGCTGGCAGAAGGTTTCCAAGGTAAAAATGCTCATCGCCGTTGACGAAGAGGGCGGAAACATAAACAGGGTTTCAAAATTCAGTCAGTTCCGCACCGCTCCCTTCCCCTCCCCCTCACAGCTCAGAAAAAGCGGCGGAATAACTGCCGTTGCGGCAGACAGCAGAGAAAAAGCGCAGTTTTTAAAGGCGCTCGGAATAAATACAGACCTTGCTCCCGTTGCCGATACGCCGTACAAAGCGAGCAATTATATTGCGGGAAGGGCGTATTCAACAAGCACAAAGAAAAACGCGCGCTTTGTAAGCACGGTTGTTACTCAGTTTAACGCCAATCAATGCGTAAGCTGCCTGAAACACTTCCCCGGTTACGGCGGAAACGGCAACACGCACACCGATATAATAAGAGATAAGAGAAAACTCTCGGTTTACGAAAAGCGCGACCTCGTTCCGTTTAAAGCCGGAATTGAATCGGGAGCGCCGATGATACTTGTTAACCACGATATTATTAAGGCGTTTGATAAGAAAAACCCCGCTTCAATCTCCAAAAAGGTACACACCTATATGAGAAAGAAGCTCGGCTACAAAGGGGTAATAATGACGGATTCGCTAAATATGGCGGCGGCAAGAGACTTTGTAGGCAACGATTCAAAGCTCGCGGTAAAAGCAGTTAAAGCCGGTAACGATATGCTTTGTACCGGCAACGGAATTATTGCGATAAACGCTATATATAAAGCTGTTAAAAAAGGCAATATAAAAGAAAAGCAGATTAACAACAGCGTAAGAAGAATTTTAAGAATGAAAATTAAATACGGAATAATTAAATAAATCGTACGGTTGCGGCATTATAAAAACTGAGGGTTATGCAATCCCTCAGTTTCGTCGCTCCGCTTCTCAACAGGCTCCCTTTACACAAGGGAGCCTTATTTTTATAATCCGAAAGATACGGAAATGGCATGGTTGATTTTTCCCATATCGTTATTATCAAGCGTGCCCATTTTTTCGCGAAGGCGCTGTTTGTCGATAGTTCTGACCTGCTCAAGAAGGACTACGCTGTCCCTTGAAAGACCGCAATCCGCTGCGTTAACCTCAATATGAGTAGGCAGATTGTTTTTATCCTGACGAGAGGTAATTGCCGCCGCGATTACGGTTGGCGAAAACTTATTGCCAACGTCGTTTTGCACTATAAGTACGGGGCGCACGCCTCCCTGCTCCGAGCCTACGACGGGGCTTAAATCCGCATAGTAGATATCTCCGCGTTTTACAAGCATTTTATCACCCTTTTAATTATGTTCTGATATTATTGTTTACAAAAACAGTAAAATTTAAACATCTGTTTTATTATATTCAGAAAATAATAAAAGGAGCTTCATTAATTCGGAATTCGGAAAGCGGAATTCGGAATTAACGGGCGGGTATTCAGACACGTCCCTACGGTTTGTTTAATTCTTAATTCTTAATTCTTAATTCTTATCCATAAATGAAAGAACGGGCAACGCCCGTTCTTTCATTTTGTTTTAGCGGATTTTGTAACCGACCAAGCGGAGCAATAGATATTATTGCCCTTTTTATAATAGCTGCGCACTCTTACATAGTACTTTTTCTTCTTTTTCAGCTTTTTGATTGTTAGCTTTGTTTTTGACGCGCCCTTTACGGTTTTTGTTTTAGCGCCCTTAAAGTTCTTTTTAAGACTGTATTGAACATAGTAGCCGTGGATTGTACCGCTCTGCTTTGCCCACTTAACGGTTATACTCTTTTTGCCCTTTTTAACGCTTTTAAGATTTACCCTCGTTTTAAGTATAGCACTCTCGGGTTTTGAAACGGTTGAAGAAGGTTTATTAATGACCGTTGTTCCGGAAGGCAATGACGAGGAAGTTCCAGACGACGAAGCCGAGCTGCCCTGAGTTACTATATTAATCGTTTTAGTTCCGCTGAAATTACCTTTACCGCTTATGGTATAGGTTGCGGTGCTTCCGCTTTTCACGGGAGAAGAAACCGTATAATCCGTACCGTTTTTGAGCGTTTTTCCGCCGTAGGTAAGCTTAAAGTCCGGCACTCCGTTCGTAATGGTTACGTCAGCGGTAACGCCCGTGAGAGACGCGGGATAAATACGGTATTCGAGCTTGAGCTCGCCCTCACAGCCGTTAATGCCCTCAACGGTTACGTAGGCAGTACCCGCGTTTACGTTATTGCTGTAGGATTTGATTTTATAATCTTTTCCTCTAACAAGGACAGAATCAAGATGGTTAAAGCTCGTTGGCTTGATTTCAGTGCCTGTATAGAAATACTTTGACGAGTTATCGGCAATAGTCATACCGAGCTGTTTTATATCGTATTTCTGATTAATGATATAGCCTATTCTTCTGCTGTACTGAGAACCGCCAAAGGTTCGCGAAGCCGCGCTTTCAATACCCGTTAGAATAATCTGACCGGAGGGATTATCAGTTGCGTTATAATCCATTGAGCCCGTTGACGAAGCAGTAAAATCAACGCCTTCAACAAGCTTTACATTATAAGGAGAATAGCTTTTAATATAGTAATGAGCGCCCGTTATTCCGTTTGCCTTCAAAACTGAAGCGGGAAAATACGGAAGCGAAACGGGGTCCGGCATATTGAGGTTTGACATTTTTATTTTTTCAACCTCAAAGTCCGTTTTGTAAACTCCCGAATGGTTGCCCTTGAAAATAATATTAACGGTATACTTTCCTATTTCCTTTGGATGGTCGTACACGGTACCGTTATCGGCAACGTACTTAATGTCAAAATCTTTTCCTTCGGAAAGATTATCATATCCGTCATAAACGACAAGCTCTTCAGGGTACAAATCTTCGCCGCGGTAGGTTGCGCTGTGGGACATTTCAATTTCAGCATAATTTGCCAAATTCGACATATCGAGCGGAAGAATTTTAAACTCGGGTTTATACGCGGTATTGCCCGAGCCGTAAACGTCAATTGAATAACTCAGAACGTTGCCGTTTGAATCGCGTTTAACGTCTTTAGCAGTCAGCGACTCCGCAGAATACTCCATATTACCGTCGCCGTTATCGGGAACGAGATAAGCGAGCATAACGGTAAAATCACATGTGTGACCGTTATAGATAAAGCCTTCAACGTCAAGATAATCTACGGTTTTTTCGCCGTTTTCTTCAACGCTGAGCTCAATCTTTTTCAATGCCGAATTACCCGAATAGATATAAGAGGAAACAACTCCTCTTTCCCCGCCGTAATTCGTAGCGCGTTTAAAAATAACACTCTGCTGAACGTCGTCAACGCGGGAGATATCAGCCTTCTTAAAGCGGTAATCGCGCTGAGAGGGATAACATTCCTCCGTGTTCCAGGTATAGAGCTGAGGCATTGCGCCCGCATATGCGGTATCAAACATCGGAGCAAGCCCGCAATGATACGGCTGCTGATGGTTCTGGTGGTTATCAATGGTACCGAAATTATAATTTGTTGTTCCGCGCAGGAAGTAATCGTAATTATTGATATCAACCTCTTTATACGATTTTTCCGATGCGAAGGTTGTATCCACCTGGTACCACTGTCTGCCGTCGCCCGTTTCATCGTCAAGGTAAACGTAGTTCCATTCGTGCGGGTCCTTGAATTCCCTGCCGTCGGAATACTCGCCGTCAACAATATGGCAGTCAATTCCGTTATAGGTACAGAGATAGTAGAACAGCAGCGAATAGCCCTCGCAGACTGCAAGCCCCTGATTATATGCGTCTATAATCTGCTCGCCCGAAGCAACGGTTTTAGGCGTTAAATAATACTTGCTTTCGCCGCCTGCGGTTGACGTTGGGTCGCTGTCCTTAAGCAAATTGCCGTATATAGCTCCGTAAGCGGAGTGAGCAATTTTATAACGCTCGGTAGTTTTATCGTATTCGTCGTGGAACACCGCGTTATCGTACTCAGTATTTCTGACAATAAAATCGTAAATTGTTTTAACCTTTTCATACTCAGTCATATTCGGATGAGCATTAGGATTAAGGTACTGCTCGCCGAAGGCTCTTGCAAATTCGTTAACCTTTTCATCCCACTCGCTGCTGCCGAGATATCTTATTCCCTCCGCTTTAAAATAGAAGGGATAATAACGGACGTTGCCCTCGGACGGAGCGTCTCCGCTATTGAGATAAGCAGTATTTCCGTATGAGCCGATACGCTCAATGGTTTTAAAGAGATAGTCGCCGTTGCCCGCATTTTCCTCGCCGAGAGTTTTGGTTGTAAGGGCGTCGCGGAAAACCCGTTCCCAAAGCTTCTGAGCAGCCTCACCGCTGGTATTCTGAGAATCGTTATAAATATAAGCAAATGCGGGGTCGCTCGTTGCAAACCTGAATTCAAGCCTTGATTCACGGTTTTTAAAGGCAGTACGAACGCTGTTTACTACCTTTTCATAATCCGTTTCAAAAGCGGTATCAACGCCGTCGGCAATTCTGTGGTAATACCCCTCGTCGTCAATATACGGAGAAGATGCGGCAAATACCGCAAATCCCGTATTTATAACCGAGATAAAAAGAGTCAGCGCCATTATTAATGATATTGTTTTTTTCACGGTATCGCCTCCAATCAGACAGAATTTTACATATACATTATAGCATATTGTTAATAAATTGTAAACAATAATATATAAAAAATAAGAGGGCGGAAGCACCGCCCTCCGACTGTTATTTATACGTTGGTTAACGCCTGGTTTTCGTCGCCCTTTACAAACTGAGTATAGCCGTATTTTTTCTTAACCGCTTTAAGGTTGTACTTAACCTTTCCGCAGGCAAGCTGAGCTATGAATTTTGAAGCGTCCGTTCCGCTCTTGAACTGCATATGCTGAATATCACGGATAAACCAGGTGCTGTTTGGAAGAATACAGGTTTTTGCGTTGATAACCTTATCGGGAGAAACATACTTGCCCTTTGCCTTTTTGCCCTTGAGCTTTGAGCCGTAATTTGCTACGGTTGCGCCGCCTGAAGAACGGCAGGTATCAATAAGACCGTCAATATGATTCTTAGCCTTTGAGGTTACGGGGATACCGGGCTCGCCGTAATTGGCGATAATTGCAATCTGAACGCCCTTCTTCTTTAAGAATTTAACGTTCTTTTTGAATCTGCCCTGGATTTTATGGTAACGCTTAATCTTTTTATAAAGACCGCTCTTTTTATCAAGAAGCCCTATTCTGCTTGCATTTTTAACAGCCTTGCCGTAAACGTCGTGCGGAATACACTCCCAAAGCGCGGGTATGTAGCCAATCCACGGAAGGATAACGTCCGTGCAGAGCTTATTGATGAACTTCTCGTTTTTACTCAGATGAGCAAGATTTTCGGCTGCTATACCAACCCTGATATCGCCGAGCGCCTTAACAACCTTCATAATTGTCTGCTGAGTAGAGCCCGGGTTCGCCGTCTGCATTCCCTCAAGGTATGAGAGAACCTGCTTTTTGTTGATTTTGAAATCAAGCGCGTAGCATCTCGTTACGTCAACGCCGCACATTGCGGGGTCAACGAAGAGGTAACGGCTGACGTCGTTCTTTTTCTTATAAGCGTCCATATAACAGCTGAGAACGGAGCCGCCGAGAGAACAGCCTACAAGGGCAACCTTTTTAGCGCCCGTGCGCTTTTTAACATTTTTAACGAATTTACGAAGGCCTTTAGCGGATTTATAAATATCCTGACGCCAGTCGTAATTATAGGTATAAACGTTCTTTGCGCCGTGGGTGAGGCAGAGCTCTCTTACAAGAGCAGGCTCGGAAATTTCAGCGTTTTTCCAGTAACTCTTATGCTTTGACATAGGAGCTGTCCAGTAATTTTTAATTCCCTGACCCGCTTTGATATTGCCGTTTTTATCAGCGTTGAACTTTTCACCCGCGGGAACAACCATTGCGTTGAACTTATCAAGAAGAGCCATATAATCGGCGCTTTTTTCAGTTGAAAGGAGCTTGATGAGTTCGCCGAGAAGGTCAGTATTCTTTAAAATATCCGTTGCTTCGCCGAGCCCGAAGGTTTTGATTTCAGCCTCGTTATCCTTACCTATGTTTTCATAAACAGCGCTTCCGCCAACGCCGTGAACGAGGATTACGGGAGTAACCTGTTCCTTAGCGAAGGCAACGCTTACGCTTGAAAGCATAAGAACAAGAGTAAGAGCAAAGCAAAGTATTTTAGTAATTCTTTTTTTCATTTATAATTCTCCTTGGAGTTAATGCTTAGATAGATTTGAGAAGCTTCGGAAGTCTGCCGATTGTACCGCCGAGGCGCCAGAATATCTTACTGAAGCCTACGAAGCTTGACTGGTCGTCATTAAGCATCATAAGAAGACCTTCTGCCTGTGCCTCCGAGAACGCGCCCATTGACATTGCAACGAAGTTACGGATTGGAATCTGAGTTGCCATAGCGGCAAGCATCTTACCGTCGCCGTTTGCGTCTGAGCCCATTTTGCTCATAATGCCTTCAATCATTCTGCAGAGCCTGCCGCCCCACTTTGTATGCCTTGCATCATTAAGGCAGCAATACTTATCAATCTTCTTTGATTCATCAATATCGGGGCTCGGAAGAGTTCCGTAAACAGCTGCGAAATCATCACGCGTAATACCCGCAACGTTGTTATAGTAGTTAGGAGCAGTTGCTCTGTAATCGGGGATTTCCGCGTCAACAGTACCCTCAACGGTAACAGTCTTTGTAAGTCTGATATCCGCGCTTGAAGCACCAACGAGAATATCGAATTCACCGCTTTCAACGAACCAGTCGTTTGTATTTACGTTAAAGAATGCGAAGGCTCTCTTATCAAGTTCAAGAGAAACTTCCTTCTCCTCGCCTGCTTTAAGAAATACCTTCTTGAACGCGCGGAGTTCCTTAACGGGACGGTAAATCGTGCTTTCCTTATCGGCAACGTAGAGCTCGGCAACCTCTGCGCCGTCTCTGTCGCCAGTATTTTTAATCTTAAAGGTAACGGTAAGAGTATCCGTATCCTTAATGCTGTCGGCAGAAACTGCGATATCGCTGTACTCAAAGGTTGTATACGAAAGGCCGTAGCCGAACGGGAATACAACGTCCTTGCCAGCTGCGTCGTAATATCTGTAGCCGATGAATACGCTCTCTCTGTGTTCTGAGGTAACGGGACCGCCCGGATAGTAACCGAAGGTCGGGTTATCCTCAAACGAAGCGGGATAGGTTTCGCTCGTTTTACCCGAGGGATTAACCTCACCGGTAAGAATTCTTGCAACGGCAATACCCGTTGCCTGTCCGCCGAGACCTGAATTGAGAAGTCCCTTAACCTTGCCGAGCCACGGCATACGAACTACCGAGCCGCCTGCAAGAACAACAACCGTATTCGGATTAGCTTCAACAATCTTGTCAACAAGAGCGTTGTGGCTCTTGGGCATATCTATATCAATTCTGTCGTATCCTTCGCCTTCAAATTCCTCTGTAAGACCAACGAATACAACGGCAACGTCAGCAGCCTTAGCAGCAGCCTCAGCCTCTGCGAAGAGCTCCTCGTTAACCTCATCCTTGGTCTTTTCATAGCCGCGGGCGTAAGTAACGTCAACGCCGAGCTTCTGAAGATTTTCAAGAGCGTTGTCAAGCTTAGTCGGGTTAATAACGGATGAACCTGCGCCCTGGAAACGCGGTGCGCTTGCAAGCTCGCCGATAACCGCAACCTTAGCGCCTTCCTTAAGCGGAAGAACAGCGTCGTCATTTTTAAGGAGTTGCATTGAGCCCTCTGCAATTCTTGCAGCGATTTCGTGGTGAGCCTCAGCGTCAAATTCGTGGTCGCTTTCAAGAGCGGGCTTGGACTTAACGATAAGGTCAACAACGGCGTCAACGCGTTCATCAAGAACTGCCTCGTCAAGCTCGCCGTTTTTAACAGCAGCGATTATCTTCTTTGTATTGAGCGGACCTGAGGTAGGCATTTCAAGGTCCGTACCGTTCTTTAAGCCGGGAATACGGTCAACCGAAGCACCCCAGTCAGTAACGATTAAGCCCTTAAAGCCCCATTCGTCCCTTAAGATTTCCTGCTGGGTATGATAATTCTCAGAAGCATAAACGCCGTTAATTCTGTTATAAGCGTTCATAACAGTCCACGGCTGCGCCTCTTTAACCGCAATCTCAAACGCAGGAAGATAGATTTCGCGAAGGGTACGCTCGTCAATAATCTCATCAAGAACCATACGGAACGCTTCCTGAGAGTTAGCGCAGAAATGCTTAAGCGAAGTACCTACGCCCTTTGACTGAACGCCGTTAATGATAGCGGCTGAGCACTTACCTGCAAGAAGCGGGTCCTCGCTGAAATACTCAAAGTTACGTCCGCAAACGGGAGAACGCTTGATATTGGTACCTGGTCCGAGAATAGTTGAAACCTTCTCATGCAGACATTCCTGACCCATAGCCTCGCCTGCTTTTTCAAGCAGCTCAGGGTCCCAGGAACAGGAGGAGGTTGCTGCGGGCGGGAAGCAGGTTGCCGGAACGGAATTTCCGAGGCCTATACCCGAGGAAGCCTTCTTATCCTTATTCTGCTTGCGCAGACCGTGAGGGCCGTCAGTAATCATAATCTGCGGGAGACCGAGCTCCTCAGATGATTCAAGGTGCCAGTAATCATAACCTGACACAAATGCAGCCTTCTGCTCAAGGCTCATTTTTTCAATAATCTCTGGGTGTTTCATTGCAAAACTCCTTTCAAATTTAGATTTTGTTAATAAATCAGTTAATATTATACAATAAACAAATCAATTTGTCACTATTTTTTATAAAAAAACTATAAATTAACTAATTATTTATACTTCCGTATTACTAAACACGATTTCAATTTTTGCGCTGTTGACTGCAAGTTTCTTAATATCTCCGGACTTTGAGGCGGTAAGAACGAATTCCCCCGCAGAGATTATTCCCGAAAACACAAGCTCTCCGTCAGACACTTTTGACTCCGCATCAGTAAGAGAATTAAAGACCTCGTACATCAGCACGGCAGGATTTAAGGGGGTTATTTTTTCAGCGGGAAACTCCCTTTTCATACTGCCCTTAGTAAAGGTTACCGCCCTGCCATCGCACCTTATAACCATTCCCGCGGCGGCTGTATCAATGGGGGTAACGCTGAGAAAATCAGCCGTTTTAGTTACCTTGCAGCTATACTTAAAATCGCCGAAAGTTACTGACGCATTCGATGTGAAATCCGTTTTCAGCTCAGGCGTATATACCTTTGTACTGCACGACGACAGCAACGCCGAAAGCAATATAAACAGGAGGGCAAGACAGCCCTCCCTGAATTTTTGGTTATTATTGTTTTTCATATGTATCAGCTCACTACTCAAATTCGGACATTAAAGCACCGAGCCGTTCTGTCATATCGCTGACAAGCATCCCTCTTTCGCTTAGCTCACGGGCGGTTATATCGCCGCATAGCCCGTGGATATACACAGCTGCTTTAGCCGCTTCATAGAGAGGTATTCCCTGCGCGGCAAAGGCGCCGAGCATACCGCTGAGCATATCGCCGCTTCCGCCCATAGCCATTCCGAGATTGCCGGTTGTATTTACAAATACCGAGTATCCGTCCGTAACAACGGTATTTGCGCCTTTTAATACAAGTATTATTCCGTTCTCCTTCGCAAAAGCTTTTGCTGTATTTATTCTGTCTGCCTGTATCTCGGCAACTTGTTTTGATATGAGCCTTGCCATCTCGCCGGGATGGGGCGTGAGAACAACGGGCGCTTTAATATCCCTAAGAATAGATATGCTCATATTCAGCGAATTTATACCGTCAGCGTCAATAATTAACGGACAATTTGCATTTTCGCAAACCGCTTTGACAACTGCGGCGGTATCCTCGTTATTACCGATTCCGCAGCCTATAACGATTGAATCCGCCCACGGTAAGTCCTTGATTATTCCCGCAACGGCGGAGGCTGAAAAGGTTCCCTCCTCCGTTTCGTATACGGGGTTGAATACGGGCTGGGTAAGATGCGCTGCGGCAAGAGGATAAGCCGAGGCGGGAACGGTGAGTTTTACAAGCCCTGCGCCGCTTCTGAGCGCAGCTTTTGTTGCAATAACCGCCGCGCCGAACATACGAAAGCTGCCGCAGATATTAAGCTGATGCCCGAAGCTGCCCTTATTGGCGTTTTTATCTCGCTTTTTAAAGAGTTTTTTTATATCCTCTTTTTCAACGGTTTCGGCATATTCCTCCTCATAGCAATCATCGGGTATACCGATATTTACGGTAACCGTTTCTCCGCAAAAAGAATTTGAGGGAGGAAGAACGTGGGCGAATTTAAGGGTTGAAACGGCTATAGTAAAATCTGCTCTTACGCAGTTTTTACACACCGCGCCCGTCGTTGAATCCGTTCCGCTCGGGGTATCGACTGAGATAACCGTAGCAGAGCTTTTTTTGAGCGCCTCAAAGACGCTGTCAAACGGGGCGCGCGGCTCACCGTGAAAGCCTATGCCGAACATAGTATCAACTACGAAATCCGCTTTCAAAACGGATCCGTCGTCTGAAACATAATTTTTAACGGGAACGCCGCTTTCAAGCGCCTGCTTATAGTACATAAGCGGCTCGTCAATTGAAGGCGATTTATCGCAGAGGATTATTTCAGCGTTTGCGCCGTAAGCGTTCAGAAGGCGCGCGATAACAAAACCGTCGCCCGCATTTTTGCCGTTGCCGCAAAGAACGCTTACGGTTTTGTTTTTCATATCATATTTTTCCGTCATCGCTTCAAAGCAGGCTGTACCCGCTTTGAGCATAAGCTCAGCCTCGGTTGAATAGCGCTCAAAGCAGAGGCTTTCAACGCGGCGAATCTGGTCAGTTGTCAGTATTCTCATATTGTTCCTTTTTTGCGGGAGGGCGCATAGCCCCTCCCCTACATTACCACAAAATTACCGTTGCGATGGCTGTATCGCCGTCGTGAGATATGGATAAATCGCTGTTTTCAACATCCTTAAGATACGGCTTGCCGAGTTCGTCGTGGGCGATTTCAATTGTGTTTAGCCTTCTTTCAATACCTACGCCGAGCGCCTTGAGGTATGCTTCTTTTGCTGCGTAAAGCCCTGCAAAGCTCTGGGGAGATTTACAGTATTCAAGCTCAGCGGGAGTATAAACTCTCTCCCTGAAATGCTCGTTCTGACAGGCGCGCTCAACGCGGTGAATTCTTATTATATCAGTACCTATTTTCATTTTATTCTCCTTATTCTTACGGAAAGCTTTTCACCTTTTACTGAGTTTTTCCGATAATTCTTCGTCGGCGGGGGTCCGCAGATTCCCGAAGCGGCGCCGAGCTGATAGCTGTCAAGGTGAAGATAAGTAAAGTTCTGAAGCTCAAGATCCTCCTGATGAGCGGCTGCCGCACACTGACGGCTTGTAAAACGGTCAGCAGAGAAGATAAACGGCTTTTTCACAAGCTCAAAGCGTATACCACTGTTTTCATTATCGCTGATTTCAGCCCATCTTACGCCGCAGCGCATTGAGCTCTCCTGAGGTTTAATATACTTTTCACGCATTTCGTCAACCTTCATTGCATATTCGCCGAGCATTGCGTGCTCTTTGAAATCGGGAAGGTTAGGTCTGTCGCCCAAGCCGAAATACTTAACGTTTTCATACTGCTTATCAAGTTCAACTGTTAAGCCGAAGCGTGGCGCGAAGGGTATCGGCTTGGAATCCGTACACCTTAAGGTTACGTCAAGCGAGCCGTCCTTATTCCTTGCTATAACAAACTGAAGGCTTGCAAGCTTTTTATACTTCTTACAGGCTATTACCGCTTTAACAAAGAGTTTACCGTTTTTCTCCTCTTTGCCGACAATTTTAAGCTGCTCGGTTTCAAGAGAAAGTGCGTTCCACGCCTTGCTAAGATACCTGTCGTTATCAAGCGGAGCACGGTAAAGGCTTGCGCCGAGAATGAGTTTAACGCCGTCGATATTCAGATGAATACTGTCTTTATAAACGTTGATTTCTGTTTTTGCTGCCGATTCGGTATCATCAGTGCTTAGAGAAGCGGAAAGGTTATTGTTCTCAGCAATATACTGCTCGGAAGCGACAAGAGCTTCGCCGTCATAATATCTGAAAACAATATAATCGTTTGCGCTTAACTTTTCTTTATGAGTTTTGCGCGGCTCAAGACTGAGTTCAAAGCTTCCGCTGCCGCTTTCGTTTTCCCATTTAACCGTATAGTTTACGGACTTAAAGTAATTCAGATTAGTGAAAACGAAGCCGTCGCCCTGCTTTTCGGCTCTTACGGGGCGGTAGCAGTTTTTCATCTGCAGAGCGCCCGAATGGGGAGTTCTGTCCGGGAAGAACAGACCGTCAACACAGAAATTACCGTCGTGGCGTTTTTCGCCGTGGTCGCCGCCGTAGGTGTATTTATACTTTCCGTCCTCATGGTATACGGCGTGGTCCGCAAATTCCCAGATACACCCGCCCATAAGATTATCGGCTGACAGGAAGGTGCTGACATAGGTTTCAAGCTCGCCTGCACCTACACCCATCGCGTGAGCATACTCGCAGAGATAGTACGGCTTTTCGTACCATTTTTTTGAAAGTCCTTTTCCGCTCGCAACCTTTGCGTACTTGCCGTGCCACGGGTACATCTGAGATATAACGTCATAGGCAAAGCGTCTTGTATGAACAACGCCCTCATAGTGGACGGGAATATCGGATATCTTTTTAAGCTGCTCATAGCAGTAATCCTGATTTTTGTAGCCCCACGCCTCGTTTCCGAGCGACCACATTGTTATTGACGGGTGGTTTTTATCGCGCTCAAACATACGGTAAACTCTGTCCCAGTAACGCCCCTGCCATTTCGGATTATGCGAGCAGGCGCCCTGACGGCGGGTTTCACCTACGCCGTGAGTTTCAATATCCGCCTCGTCAACAACGTATATACCGTATTCATCGCACAAATCAAGGAACATCGCGTCGGGAGGATAATGAGAGGTACGGATGCAGTTTACATTATATTTTTTACAAACGGAAATATCGCGCTCCATATCCTCAGGGCTCATGGCGTAGCCCTTTTTCGGGTCTGTATCGTGGTGATTTACGCCGAGAAGCTTAATCTTTTCGTTATTAAAATAGAATACATTACCTTTAATTTCTATATGCCTGAAGCCGATTTTCTTTTTAACCGCTTCTATAACCTCGCCCTGCTTTGAAAGAGTAAGAATAAGCGTATACAGATTAGGAGTTTCGGCTGACCATTCGTTTACGTCAAGAGACGGAAATTCAATCTTATCAATGCTGTTTGCGCTGACGTTTACGGATTTTGAAAGCTCAGCCTCCGCTAATTCCGCACTCAGAACGCACTCGTCGGTCAGCTTTAACGAGGGAAGCACGCTCAGGCTGTATTTGCCGCCGTTATATTCTGTTTTAACCTCAAAATCGTATATTGAATTATCGGTGGTTTCAAACAGAAGAACGTCGCGGAAGATACCGTTATTTCTGAACATATCCTGACATTCAAGATATGTTCCGTTTGAATACTTATGAACAACCGCTACAAGCTCGTTTTCGCCTTCTTCAATGAATTCGTTGAGTTCAAATTCGCTTGTGTTATGGCTGCCCTCGCTGTAGCCGACATATTTTCCGTTTACGAAAACGTCAAGAGCTCCTGCAACGCCGAGAAAAGCTATAACATAAGTATTATCAACGGAGTTAACCGTAAAGGCTTTTCTGTAAACGCCGACGGAGCAATTCTCGGGAATATGCGGCGGGTCGGGCTTGAACTGATAACGCACGTTAATATAAACGGGCGGCTCATAGCCTGTAAACTGCCAGCAGGACGGAACTGTTACCTTGTCAAAGCTGACCTTTTCGGTGTCTAACACCTCGGGCACCTTGCTTACGGCGGGATAGTAAACGAAATCCCACTCGCCCGAAAGAACTTCAACCATATCGGAATTATATCGTTCGGTTCTTATATCGTTTGAAAGCATTTTTTCCGTATCCTTAAACGGAATAAAATAACTTCTCGGTTTAAGAACATTATCCTTAAAAAACGCAAAGTTTTTATAATTATCGTTTTTTATTCTGTATTTCATAAATATCACCCGACTTTATTTTATAATAAAAACCGCTTTCAGTCAATAAAAAAAGCAGACAGCAAGCTGCCTGCTTTAGTATTCGGATTAAGCCATAAATGTACGGATAACAGCCTCGCAATCAGCTGCGTCCATAATTTTAGGTACGGGATATCCCGGGTTGCCCTCCTTGAGCGCACGGGAAACGAGAGTAGGCATATCCTCTTCCTTAATGAAGTCAAACTTCTCGGGAATGTTCATAGCCTGATTCATTCTGCGAATCTCGGCAATGAAAGCCTTTCCTTTCTCGGCAACGGTCATTGACGGGGTTGTTATGCCGATAATATCCGCAAGCTTTGCAAGCTGAGGATAAGCGGCGTCGCCGTACCAGTCAAGCACATACGGAAGAATAACCGCATTGGCAAGACCGTGGGGCGTTCCGTACAGACCGCCGAGATTATGCGCAATAGCGTGAACATATCCTACAAAGCCGCGGGTAAACGCACAGCCTGCGAGATACGAGCCCTTGAGCATATTATTTCTCGCCTCAATATCCTTTCCGTCTGCGTACGCCTTTTCCAGATTAGCGTGAATTAATCGGGTAGCGTCCTCCGCATACTTAATAGTTGATTTTACGTTGCTCTTGCCGATATATGACTCCACAGCGTGAGTGAGCGCGTCCATACCTGTTGTCGATGTAATGTGCGGCGGCAAACCTACGGTAAGTTCCGGGTCAAGCACCGCGTATTTCGGACGAAGACAGATATCGTTAATCGCGTTCTTCTCATGCGTTTCAGGGTCAGTTACAACAGCGGCAACGGTGGTTTCAGAGCCTGTTCCTGCTGTAGTCGGTACTGCGAAGAACGGCGGTAATTTCTTAAGCACTTTAAGGTAACCGCGCATTTTGCGTACTGACTGACGGGGCTTAACAACTCTTGCTGCAGCAGCCTTAGCGCAGTCCATAGGTGAACCGCCGCCGAAGGCGATAATTCCCTGACAGCCGTTGGAAACATACATATCCTTACACTCTTCAATGTTCGGAATAGTAGGATTGGGCTGTACGCCGTCATAAACAACATAGTCTATTCCGACTTCCTTAAGCTTATCAAACAGCGGGTCAAGAAGATGAAGTCCCATAAGGCCTTTATCGGTTACTACGAGAACCTTTGTAAGACCTTTGCTCTTTATAAACTCGGGCAGCTTGAGTATTGAGCCTGCGCCTTCAAGAAGCTGTGGTTCAGACCAGTCCATAAGGCACATCGCTATCATAAATACCCTTTGGTAAATTCTATACCAACACTTTTTAACAGTCCAGAGCATAGCATTATCTCCTTTCATAATATTTCAATTCTATTCTATAATAATTTACCGCATATTGCAAGTGGTAATTGAATTATTGAAAATATTATTGTATAATAAGAAACAGAGGTGATAATTTATGTATACTTTCAGTGAAAACACTTTTTCCCCCGCTCTCGTTAACTGCGGCGGCGTGCTCGTTGCGGCTATGTGCAGAGGCGTTGCAGGAAGAGAATGGGGATATATTGAGATAGTTACAAGAAGAAGCACTGACGGCGGGGTTACCTGGAGCGACGAAAAGCTCGCCGCAAGACCGCCCGCAAGGTCAATAAACGAAAAGAAGGAAAACACTAAATCGGCCTTCTTCCTCAATCCCGTTATGGCAACGGCGCCCAACGGTGATATTGTTATGCTCGTTACCTTTTTCCCCGAGAGCAAGGGGCTTGCGGATAAAAAGTACCTTGAAAACAAAAAGACCGCCTTCACCTCCTACGAAGGAGAGCGCTGCCCTGTAATATACAATCGCGACGGCGTATATTTCATCGTTATGAAAAACGGAATAGTGCTTGATAAAAACAAGAGGGTTACTCCCCTTAAGGTTAAGGGCATAGGTGAGCTTTATCAGGACGAGGAATACCTTGGCAATATCTTCCTCAACGGAGCAAGAGGCAGAGCAACCGGAGGAAGAATAACAACCTTCGGCGCAGTACTCAAAACTCCAAAGCGAAGCTATATTTATATGATGAAATCAAAAGATAAAGGTCTTACCTGGAGCAGACCGAAGGACATTACAGCCGAGGTGCTTTTTGAAAAGGACGGCGCTGCGGTTATAACCTGCTCGGGCAACGGACTTGTTACCGCAGAGGGCAGAATAATTATGCCGATGTACTCGGATAAAAACTCCTTTGCGATTTATTCCGACGATAACGGCGTTACCTGGAACAGAAACCCGAGAATGCCTTATACGGGCGGTACGCTTGACTGGACGGCTGTTCAGACGCCCGACAGAAAGATTTACGCCTTCAGCCAAGGAAAAACCGCGGTTTCGGAGGATAACGGAATAGTCTGGAATACTGGCGGAAAGCTCGGAAGCTTTTATGCTAAAGCACAGAAAAGCGCCCTGCTTCTTTCAGACTGCATTTTTGTTACAACTTCAACAAAAGCCAAAAACGGCTGCCTTGCAATAGCCGACTTACTCTATGATAAAAAGGATAATTACAAGGTATTCACCTGGCGAAAGAAAACAACGGAAATTGGCAACGGCGCTTTCGGCGCTTCAACCGTTGCGCCTCTCAGTAACAGCGCTTTCGGAGTTATTTACGAGCAGGGTGAAAAGCTTATTTTTAACGAAATTGACGTTGAATAATCACACAAAAAGTCCAAAAAATCCAAGGTTATAAAGAAGCTCAAAAGAAAGAAAAAGTACTATGTTAAAATCCGCTCTTACAAAACCGTTAAGGTTGACGGGAAGAAAACAAAGATGTACTCAACTTATTCAAAAATAAAGAAAATCAAAGCATAATAATTAAGAAAACCATCCCAAAGGGATGGTTTTTGTTGTTTAATGAGAAATAAAAAGGCAGAGGGAGAGTCAGGCTCCCTCTGCCAGTAAGGAGAAACGGCGGCAGAGACGAAAGGATATTATAAATATAACTGCCGCCCGTATGAAGCATTGTCAGAATTCTATTTCCTCATCGCCCTCTCCCCAGCCGGGAATAGTTGTTGACGAGGTAACAACATCTGTAAAAGTAAACTTTTCAATCTCCATTTCAGGTTCATAATACGGTTTTTTCATACAGATACCTCCTTTACACTGCGTCTGAGGAGCATACGTTACCGTAATATATCGCCTCATAATCTTCGCTTTCGCCGTCTTTATTCAGATAGAAATACTTATACTTAACATAAGCTCTTGTATATATAACAGAGCTATCCTTTTTAATGATTGATAACGAGAACTGCTTTGTCTGGTCAATCGTTTTCTTGCTCTTCTGAACGTATACGCCGTCTGCGCCGATTACAAAGCTATCAGTTGTCATTCCCGAATTCTTGCTGAACAGCGTACCCGCTTCAACAACGGTTACGCCCTCGGGAAGGCTCTGTGTATAAGCGCTGTGGGTTGTAAATTTCTTATCTCCGTCAGTTCCTGTTTCCTCAGCATAGCTGTAAATAAACGGCAGACCGAAATTAAGCATATGAAGCGTAAGCTTATCGGTTACAGCGGTATTCTTACCGTCATTGATTGAATAGCCCGAGCCGTCCTTAACAATCTCATAGAAGCTCTCATCCTTATAAGTAAGATACGAATAGCTGCTGCCGTAAGCAATCGGAGTGTATGCGCCGTTATTATATATAGCAAGCGCGAACGGGTCGTTCTTGCTCTCAACGGTTGTAAGCGCGTCGTATTCAATATTCTCCTGAACATTGCTGCCGTCATAACCTACTGTTGCGATAAAGCCGCCGTCGGGATTTGTATATTCTCCCTTGATGGTTAACACCTTGTTAACCGCTACTTCACCGACTGTTGTGCTTCCGCTGAGGCTGTAACCGGTGAGAGAGTAGTTGTTTACAGAATGGAGGGATAAATCAATACCTTTAATTCTTAATGTTGTTCCGGATACAGTCACTGCATCCTCAGCGGAAGCGGGGAGAGCATTTACTGTTCTGTTATAAACATCTTTAATAAGCACTGTATAATCAGGGCATTCGGGCATTGCATAAGCAGTTACCTTAATATCGCTCTGAATTTTAACCTCATAGGAGGAGGTTTCCTTATATAGATACTGGGAATTATCCTCAATTCCGTTATTGGAGGTAAGCTCCCATTTATAGATATTTCCGAATTCGGAAGGCGCTTCAAGACCTACTACGGAGCCGTACATATAAGTTCCGCTGCCCTCCTGAGCAGTATGAGAAGTACCGTTTGAATCAACAACGGTAAAATCAATATTAAAGGTCTGTACATTTATATCTATGTTATTATCGTTTATTGCTGTAAGAAGCTCGGCAACGCGCTCATCCGATTCATTGATTAAATCCTGAGCGTGAATTTCACGTTCATCGTTATAATCGTTTTCGTCAAAACGGTCAGTAGTTTTAAAAGCGTCAAACTTGCTCTTAGCTGCGGCAAGTTCATTATTTGTTACTGAATCGTACTTTTCGTGGTCAAGCGTTGAATAAACGAGATTCATATAGTTATAAACGGAGATATCTACGCCTTCAACCTTTTCGTGGTCATCCTTACCGACAACGCAGTTAAAGGTTGCAATATCGTTTTCCTCGCTCTCATAACCGAAAAGGTGCTTTCTTCCGCCGGCAATAAGCGCCTCGCGGGCAGTTTTAAGATTATTTGCCGCCGCTTCGGCCGTGTTCTTATCAGTGTATATATTGGACATAACGGCGTTGATTTCGTCCTTAGCCGTCTGAAGCGCCGCCTCATAATCGTCCCAGAGTTTATGGTCAAAGCAATCGTAATTTGTATCGTAATCAAAGGAGATAATGATTTCTTTTCTTAAATCCTCATACTCCTCGTCATTATCAAATCCACCTTCTTCTACAACCTCGGCAGCTTCTTCCATCTCAGTGCAGGCTCCGTTAATCTTATCAACAGCGGTCTGAACCCCGGTTGCGATATCGGAAGCATAATCAATGGTAGCCATTGAAATATCAATACCCGTAACGCCATCTACTTTTTTAAGGAAATCCATAATCTCAGCCGCGCCCGTATCACTGTTAGGAATTGCGCTGAAAACATCCTTCTGAGCTGAAAGGCGCTTAAGAATAGGTACGATATTAATAACATAAATCGGGGTCTGTTCATCGGTATTAGTATCAGACGTCTTTACGCTTGTTTCCGAGGTGCCGCTTCCCGTTCTTGCTCTCCAGCTTAAAACGAATTTTTTGGAGGAAGCTTCGGTTGCGCCTGCGAAATCTGTTGCGCCGCTGACATATTTAATACCGTTTGCATAGCCGTTTCTTGCCTCACGGCCGCTCTTTGAATTATGCTTTTTATCGGCAAAGATATAGGGAGTAACGCTGCTGTCCTTTGTATCGCCTGCCGTGATATAAGCAGTTTTATGCTCCGTTGTACTATAATAGGTGCTGTTATACTGCGCAACGGAGGTTCCGTCCATACAGCCTGACCAGTTCAGCGCAAGAGAATCCTTGTTCATACTGTCGTCATCAGCGTGGTCAGCCTCAGCAATACCCTGCCAGAGATGATTTATGATATTGAAGTTTGCCGTGCTGTTAAGGTTTACAGTATAAACATAGCGCTTAGTTTCGCCAAAAAGCGGGCTTGCGGTACTGTAACCGACATACTGAACGGGAAGCTTTGCCTCGTTAATGCCGTCATAAAGCAGAACAGTCGGTGAATAATAAACATAGTTATTGATATCGCCGTTATTTGAGAAACGCTCGCCTACATGGTTTAAGCCCTGCTGCCAGTAAATAATATTATCGTAAAGATTTGTTACTGCTTCGGATTTAGTATTTGTTGTAAAAGTTGAGAAGGTAGGTACAACGTTAGCGGCTTCCATATCAAAATCCGTCATTGCAGCGAGGTTATCGTGGAATTCAACAACAAGCTCCTCAAGGGTAGGATTCTCAAATTCCGTAGTATCGCCGTAGGTGTAAGCGTCAATATATTCCTTAGCCTTTATATAATCAACGTAGGTATTATACATATTCATATAAACCATAGTGTTTTCGCCGTCAATTGCTGCAATTTTGCTCTCATACTCTTTGATATATTCAATAAGAGTGTTCATCTGGGCAGAGATGCTTGAAGGCTTGAGATTCTGCAGGCCTGCAATTGCTTTATCCATATCCGCGCTGTATTGGGCAATATAGAATACAACATCGGCGGCAAAGTTATAATCAGCAGGGTTGAGCCCCGTTGCATTGTCAAACGCTGAGAATATACTCTCAAGACCGCCCGATTTATAGGTAGCGACATCGCTTGTATACTGAGAGGCTTCTGCGCCTGCGGCGAGGATGGCGTCATTCATCTTTTTCTGGTTAATAAGGTAAATACCGTTACTCCAGGACATTGAGTATTCAGTACCGTCAGAGGAATCACCGCTACCGCCGTCACCGTAAGCGTTCCAGGTCGTTTTACTGATAACCTTAATATTTTCGTCGAACGCTCCGCCTTTATAAACAATAGAGTTTTTAAGGCTTACTGCTGAATTGCTTGAACCGACTTCTATTAAATTTGCATTTGAGCCCGACTGAGCCGATGCAGCAAGGGTAAGGCCTGTACCTGCGTTCCAGTTAAAATCAACATTTCCGCCGTACCAGATATCGTTTTTCATTTTGAAATCATCGTTATCAACGATATACATACCCTTTGCTTTGTAGGCATAACGGGAGCCTTCCTTTAATCCGCCCATAACGGGAACGCGGATAGGATTTACGCCGTCATAAAGAAATACGCAACGAGGATAGTAAATATAGGCAAAGCAGCCGTAAACAAACAATCCTTTTTTAAGGAGAAGCTCTGTACCGCCTGTAAAAGCGGTATCGGTTCCCTTATAAGCGACAGCATTTGAGTAATAACCGCTCGCAATGCTTTCGCCGTTAATTGTAGGAGACGCAGTTGCACTGACACCCGTAAATTCATCCATTGCATTCGTTTGAGAAACGAGCGCGTTGGTTGCAGATACGATATCTACATCCTTTCCGCTGTCATAAGAGTTAGCCGCACTGACTGCGCTTTTATAGGCGCTGTACGCCTTTGACATATTGGTATAAACCGTGCCGTCCATCTTTGCCTCATAAGCAGAAATGGCTTCGGACAGCGCTTCACGCTCAGCAGAATCGGCATTTGCAAAAAACGGTACTGCCGTTAAAACGCTGAACGCCATAATAACCGCCATAAATAATGAAAGCACTTTTTTCATTGTTTTTTTCATTTTATGTTCCTCCTTTTCCGAATAAAAAAAGACCGACTGCAACACTTAAATAAGAATTGCAGCCGGTCGGTCATACATTAAAATGGTTAGACACCTTGCTTTGCGTCGCCGCCTTTCGACGGTTTTGCCTTTTAATTTGTTTTCTTTAATTGTTTTTCTTTATACATATTACGGTCCGCCTGCTGAATCAGTTCCTCAAATTCAGCCCCGCTTTGCGCTATGCCTTTTACACTGCCGAACGAACAAGTCGGCTTTTCATCAATACCGTCAATTCTCATTGAATCAAGGCTTTTATGGATTACCCTTTTCAGCTCATCAAAGTTTTCTTTTTCTAACCCGATATTGACTATAAGAAATTCATCGCCGCCGTAACGGTAAATGCAGCCCTTCGGAAGATAGGCTTTGAACACATCCGAAATAGCCACCAACACCTTATCCCCCATTATATGACCGTATGTATCGTTGATATTCTTGAAATTATCGCAATCGCACATTACGATATAAACAGGCTTGTTAAGATAACTCACACTGTCCTCTATCAAAGCATAACGGTTTTTCAGCTTAGTAAGAGAATCGTACCTGACAGCCATTTCAAGCGCTTCATTAAGCATTATAACCTCATGCTTGCTGAGCTGCTGCTTACGCATTAAATGATATTTCGCCGCGCTCGCCACAATACAGATACATGCGAGGGCAAAAAAATTCATTATGTGGATAGACTCTGCCCCGTCAACGCTTACCAAAACACAATAACAAACTGTAAACGAAGCCGACAACAGAATTACGCTGATATACGGCTTAATAATTATAAACGCTGAATAAGTAACCATTACAATATAGAAGGTAATAATATCTTTCCCGTAACGGTAATGGTCATAAGCAAGATAAATACTATATATGGTAAGGACAGAAAATGCTATTATTATTATAAATGTTATTTTATTATGTGATATCGTTTCGTAATACTTAGCGCGGTGGGAATAAATATAAAAGAATAATGAAAAACAAATAATAAAAATAAGAGAAAGAGAAGTTGTCTTTACATCGTTAACTTTTACGATTCCCGGAATAACAAATATCAAAGTCAAAATTTCGTACGCAATAACAGTAACCGAAATATTATTTACATTTCTGACATTGGCTTTATCCATTTCGTTAATAATTCCTGCATCATCCTTTGGACAAAACAAGGTTTCAAGGCGTTCTAAAACCTGACTCATATAATCACCTTATATATACAAAAATCGGCCGCAACGGTAATGCAGATTTACTGCAATACCCCTTGCGGCCGGTCAATCTTATAGTTAAACTACTTAGACACCATAGCTTTGCGTCGCTGCTTTTCAGCAGTTTTGCCAAATGTTTTAAATTTGTTAACATTATTATAACAATTAATATTTATTTGTCAAGAAGAAATTCACAATTTTTTTAAAAAATATATGCATATATAGTTTTTTAGAGTGTTTTTCGCTATATATAGTATATAAACAAAAGAAGATGCACAAAGGCATCCTCTTTCGTGGTGCACCTGACAGGATTTGAACCTGCACATCGTGAGATACCAGATCCTAAATCTGGCGCGTCTGCCAATTCCGCCACAGGTGCTTATTTACTTTTACGGCACGCGGGACTCTTGCGGTGCCCAAAATTCATACGCTTTCGCTATGAATTCTGACCGCTGCGCCATCCCCGCCTCACTTCTTCTCGCACTGCGAGCGCTTCGGCAGCGATGCTGCCAATTCCACCATGCCCGCATTATTAACTTTTATTTTAAGCAAATTCTATAACTTCGTAAATAATAGTCGGTTCTTCTGCCATAGGATTCAATGTAACAGAATACATTGATCCGCTAATCGTTAATTCTATTCTTTGAATATTGTTTTCATCGCTAACACTTACGGAACCGATTTCTGCTTTTTCAACATAATTCTTCCAGCTCGTGCAGTATATACCGTAAATATCATCAAATGTTTTCATTTCCCAAATTCTATCTTCGGTCGGCTTATTAACAGTATAAACTATTTTGTTTTTCTGATACTCTGCTGAAAACTCAATGTCATAACTACCATACGAAAAAGTTTTTTCTAATTTTGTGTTTTCAGGATAATAGGCTAATTCGGAATCGGGCTTATTCGTATAGGCGAATAAGCCTGTATTAAAGTCAGCGATAAACTGAACATAACCCTGTGAATCCCTGTTTTTGTCAATCAAATTGCTTCCCGGTATATGGGAGCAAGCAGAAAAGGATAATGATAATATAATCAAAACAAATAATACTGAAAATAGTTTTTTCATAATATTTTCCTTTCACCGAGGTAGCATCAGCGAAATCTGGCGCGTCTACCAATTCCGCCACAGGTGCATTTATTCATTTTACACTTGTACCACAAACAAAAACAAAATAATAATTAATATTGCATCAACTGCTCTAAAGAAAACAGTTCTGTCAAATTTATTGAAAATTTTATCGGCATACTCCTCGTCTACACATTTGCTGTTTTCATACGCGCGAGTAACAATCATTTTCCAAACATGTGATAAAACTGCAAAGACTAAAAATGGAACAAGCGAAACGCACGAAACAAATATTACTTTTCTGGATGCTCCGGGAATAGAACCTTCACTTGAAAAAAACAGCATCGTTCCCGAATAAGCGAAAGCAACACCATATCCAACAATAAAACACAAATGTGTTATCCAATTAAAAATTTCATAAGTCTGAGCTTCGTCTTCAAATGTATGTTTGTCCTTCATCCTTTTCCTTTCACCGAGGTAGCATCATCGAAATCCAGCGTGTTTGCCAATTCCGCCACAGGTGCTTAATTACGACATTACTATTTTAGCAAAAAAAGAAGTAAAGTCAAGAGTTTATTATTTTGTTACGGAGAAGGAGGCGGCGTATACTGCTTTTGCGCCCGCGTCTTTAAGGGTATAGGCGAGTTCGCTGAGGGTACTGCCGGTCGTTTTAACGTCGTCAACTATTAAAACGGTTTTATCCCTGACGTTCTTTCCCTCAAGCATTGCAAAGGCGTTATACAGATTGACACGCCTTTTTCTTGCGCTTGATTTGCGCTGAGGGCGGGTATATCTTCTTTTATACATAAGGCTTTCAAAATCGCAGCCGAGGATAAGCGCCGTTTCCTTTGCGAGAAGCTCAGACTGATTGTAACCGCGCCTGAAACGTCTGATTTTGCTCATTGGAACGCAGGTTACAACGTCAAAGCTGACGTCCTCAAAACGCAGCCGTACTGCTTTAACAACGCTTTCACTCATAGCGGGAATAATCTCAAGAAATTCCCTGTTTTTAAGCCTGTAAACAGCTTTTCTTACAGAGCCGTCAAAATAATACGGAGCGCAGAAGCTCTTATATTCGGGCGAAAAATTATCCCTGCTGCAGGTACACCTTTTAACCTCTCTGCCGCATTTTTTACAGATTTTTCCGTCTATGAATTTAAGGCTTTCACATTCCTCGCAGAGCGTTTTATCAAGCTCAATTACCTCGCCGCAAAGCGCGCAGCGTTTAGGAAAAAGAATATAGGAAAGCTCGTTTTGCGCTTTGCTCATACGGTAAGATACCCCGCTGTTTTTTCATAGATTTCCTTGCCGAAGCCCTCTATTTCAAGTATCTGCTCAACGCTTATATAACCGCCGAGGTGCTCGCGGTATTCAATAATAGCGGACGCTCTCTTCTCCCCTAACCCGTCAATAGTCATAAGCTCTTCAAGGGTTGCGGTATTGATATTGAGCGGATACTCAACCGGTTTTGTTGTTTTCTCTGTTTCAGGCTCGGTTTTGCTCTCGGTCAGAGCTTCGTTCGTTATTGCGGTAACGGTAATTTCACGCGGCTCGTTGCTGCGGTAAATTCTCGGCTGAGTCATAAAGACAAAAAGCAGAATCCCTGCAAAAATCAGGAGCGCTGCGCCGATTAAATAATAGGTCTGTCCTTTATCGCTTTTCATACCTTTTGCCTTTTCCCTTCCTCTGCGGCTTTCTGCGGGCAGAGGAATTATTATTGTTTTTCTGCGGCGCGCCTTTAATAAGACATTTTTCTCCGCTGCCGATTAAATCGTAACGCTTTGCGCGCCTGAGCGCCTCCGTTACGAGCTTTTCATTTTCGGGAACGTAGTACTGAAGCAGGGCGCGCTGCAATGCTTTTTCATGGGGATTTTTTGTACAGTAAACCTCCTGCATCGTGTACGGGTCAATCGCTGTATAGTACATAGTGGTTGAAATCGTCCCCGGGGTCGGGTAAAAATCCTGCACCTGCTCGGGACGGATACGGTGCTTTTTTAAAAACAGCGCAAGTTCAACGGCGTCGTCAAGCGTTGAACCGGGGTGGCTTGACATAAGATACGGAACGAGGTACTGCTCCTTGCCGACCTTTCCCGTATAATCAAAATAGCGCTTTGAAAAATCAATATAAGCCTGAATATGCGGCTTTCCCATTTTATCAAGTACGGCGGCTGAGCAATGCTCGGGAGCAACCCTGAGCTGACCGCTGACGTGGTACTTTACAAGCTCTCTGAAAAAGCTGTCGTCCTTATCCTTAAGAAGATAATCGTAGCGAATTCCCGAGCGTATAAACACCTTTTTAACGCCCGGGAGCTGACGGACAGCGCGGAGAATATCAAGATACTCGCTATGGTCAACCGTGAGCTTTTTACAGGGCTCCGGGGCAAGGCATTTCTTCCCCTTGCACAGCCCGTTTTCCTTTTGTAAATCGCAGGAGGGACGGCGAAAATTAGCCGTAGGACCGCCTATGTCGTGAATATAGCCCTTAAAATCAGGCATTTCTGTAAGACTCTTTGCTTCGCGGATTATACTCTCCTTACTCCTTGAGGTAACGTACCTTCCCTGATGAAAGGCGATTGAGCAAAAATTACACGCACCAAAGCAGCCGCGGTTATGAGTTATTGAAAACTCAACCTCACTGAGCCCCGGAACGCCGCCGAGCGCCTCGTACATAGGGTGGTAGGCGCGGGTATAGGGCAGCTCGTAAACTCTGTCAAGCTCCTCGGTTGTAAGAGGAGGCATAGGCGGATTCTGAACAACCATAACCTTGCCGTGCTTTTGCTTTATCACTTTGCCGCGGATATGGTC
This sequence comes from Ruminococcaceae bacterium UBA3751, assembly GCA_002371215.1. Taxonomy (GTDB): domain Bacteria; phylum Bacillota; class Clostridia; order Oscillospirales; family Acutalibacteraceae; genus Eubacterium_R. The sequence continues at coordinate 33,400 of DFGL01000027.1, forward strand.
CTGCTCATCCTGCTGAATTCTTGAAGCCTTGGCATATTCGGTTTTGCTGTTTTTTACGTTGTCAAAGCTCGGGCACTCAACGCCGATATAGGGAGTTTCGCGGACGTCAACGGCATAAGTCGTTCCCTTAATATCGTGCAGTTCAGTTATGCTTTCTCCGTTATTAAGCCTGTGGGCAAGCTCTTTAATCTGGTTTTCGCCCATACCGTGAATGAGCAAATCCGCGCCCGAATCGACGAGAATACTCGGCTTAACGGAATCGGACCAGTAATCGTAATGGGCAAAGCGGCGAAGCGAAGCCTCAAGCCCTCCGATAACGACGGGAACCTCGGGATAGAGCTGTTTAACCGCCTTTGTATATGCAATAACGGCTCTGTCAGGGCGCTTTCCCGTCTTTCCGCCGGCAGTATACGCATCAAACGAACGGCGCTTTTTGGCAACGGTATAATGCGCTACCATACTGTCAATATTTCCGCTCGTTACAAGATAGGCAAGCCGCGGCTTTCCAAACTGAACAAAATCAGCCGTGCTATGCACATCGGGTTGGCTTAGTACGGCTACTTTAAAGCCCTCTGCTTCAAGGACTCTTGTTATTATTGCTGCGCCGAAAGAGGGATGGTCAACGTAAGCGTCACCTGTAATATAGACAAAATCCGCCTCGTCCCATCCTCTTTGGAGCATATCTTTTTTATTAACGGGTAAAAAGGAGTTCATTAATAATCCTCCGCGTTATCCGCTGTATCGTAATCGTCATAATCTTCTTCGGGAGCACTCTCCGCGCTGTCAAAGCTCATCTGCTCGGAATTTTCGTTTGTAAACTCGGGAGTCGGTCCGTTAGCCTTCATCTGAATCCACTGCTGCATATTGATTCTTATTTCACGCGGCTTTGCACCGTCCTGAGGGCCGATAATTCCCTTTTCTTCAAGCTGGTCCATAATCTTTGAGCCGCGCGAATAACCAACGCCGAGCTTTCTTTGAAGGAAGGAGGTTGAAGCACGTCCGTTTTCAAGAACGACCTCAACGGCGTTTTCAAACAGCGGGTCAAGATTTTCGCCGCTCTCCTCTTCACCGAAGCCCTGAGAGCCCTTTTCCTGAACAGCTTTGCTTTCAATTTCCTTCTGAATTTCATCGCTGTACTGACTTTCGCCCTGATTTTTAATGAAATCGCAGAGTTCCTCTACCTCTTCATCGCTGATATAACAGCCCTGAACACGAAGCGGCTTGCTTGCTCCGATTGGCGAATAGAGCATATCGCCGTGGCCGAGAAGCTTTTCGGCTCCGCCCGTATCAAGAATAGTACGTGAATCTATCTGAGAGGATACGGTAAGCGCAATACGGGAGGAGATATTCGCCTTAATAAGGCCTGTGATAACGTCTACCGACGGTCTCTGAGTGGCGATTACAAGGTGCATACCCGCAGCACGCGCCATCTGCGCAAGGCGGCAGATACTGTCCTCAACCTCTTTTGGGGCAGCCATCATCAAATCGGCAAGCTCGTCAATACAGATAACGATTTTAGGCATCGGCTCCATATCGGGATGCTTTTTAACAAATTTATTATAGCCCGCAATATCGCGCACGCCCGTATCGGAAAACGCCTGATAACGCTTCAGCATTTCCGAAACTGCCCAGCCGAGAGCACCCGACGCCTTTCTTGCGTCCGTTACAACGGGAACGAGAAGGTGCGGAATATTTTCATATTTTGAAAACTCAACCTTCTTCGGGTCAATCATAAGGAATTTAACCTCATCGGGCTTTGCTCTGTAAAGAATAGACACGATAATCGAGTTCATACATACGGATTTACCCGAGCCGGTTGTACCCGCAATAAGAAGGTGGGGCATTTTTGCAATATCGCAGAAAACGGTATTGCCCGCTATATCTTTACCGAGAGCCGCAGAAAGCAGCGAGCTCTGATTATCAAATTCGGGGATTTCAATAACCTCGCGGATTGAAACCATATTTTTAACGTTATTCGGAACTTCTATTCCGACTGCAGCCTTGCCGGGAATAGGCGCTTCAATACGGACGTTTGTTGCCGCAAGGTTAAGCGCAATATCGTCGGAAAGGTTGGTGATTTTTGAAATTCTGATACCCGCCGCGGGCTTAAGCTCATAACGGGTTACCGTGGGACCGCGGGATATATCCGTAATTTCCGCCGTTACTCCGAAGGAGGCAAGGGTGCTTATAAGAAGCTCGGCGTTGCTTTTCAGCTCGTTGCTTATATCCTTAGCGGATTTATGCTTTGCTACAGAGAGGATATTTATGGGAGGAAGCTTGTACTCCTTAACGGTTTTATTCATCTCCTCATCGGTTACTGTGAAATCTTCAACCGGTGATTTATCCTCTTCCTTCTTTTCGGGCTTTTTCTCCTCGCTTGCGTCCTTGACAATATCGTCAATAGACTTAGTTTTTTTATGGGTTTCTCTCTGCTCCTGCTTATTCCTTGTTGACTCGTTAATCTCGCGGATTAAATCGTCCATATCGTCAACAGTTTCAAGCTTCTCGGCAGGCTTTTTAGACCTTGAGCGCGCGGGCTTGTCCTGATTATCTACAACCTCGCCGTCATCGTAGCCGTCAAGGAATACGTCAATATTTCTGCTGCGGCGGCGCTCACGCCTCTCCTCGATATAAGGAGTTGCCTTTTCAACCGCTTTTTTAACGGGTTTTGTTGTGTTTTTAAAGAACTGATTAAGCGTTGCCTTTGAAAGCAGAAGAACGTCAACAAAGAATAGAAGCAGCGTTACGATTATTGAGGGCGCCTTGCCCATAGTGAGAAGCAGCCATCCGATAAACGCGCCGAAAAATCCGCCGTTAAAGGTTTTTGGGGCAATTAAATATGCGTACGATACGGTATCCCAGAATTTAGTATGGGTTTCGCCCTGAACGACGTGGATGAACGTTGACGCGAGCAAAACGAGAAGAACGATAAGGATGATTTCAAAACTCATACGCTTATCGGGCTTTTTAACTGTAAACAGGAACGAATATACAAGGCAGAGAAGCGGAAAAACGATAGCCGCAAACCAGCCGAAAAGACCTATATAAAAGTTATGTACAATTCTCCAGACTCCATCGCCCGATATAACGGCGATAAAAAAGAACAAAACGGAAAGCGCAAAAATTACAATACTGATAATTCTTGCGTTGTTTTCAAGTCTTTGCTCCTCAGAGAGCCTTTCCTGCTCAGCCTTTGCTTTTGAAGCCGACCTTTTACTGCCGTTTTCAGTTTTCTTAGTGTTTTTTGTATTTGCCATTATTTAATCCTTTATGTTTTATTATCTGACGATTAACTGTACTATTCCGATTACAACTACAATTATCGCCATACTTAAATCGTAATATGATATGTACTTGAGATAGCCTTTTTTAATAATATTGGTAAGAAGCCTTACCGAGAAGAAAGCTACGGGAGCGGAAAGCACGAGCCCGATTATAACGGGAACTATTCCGCTTTTTATATCTGCCGTACAGAGCTGAACTATACCCGTTACAAGAAGAACGGGAACGCTCAGAACAAATGAATAGCGAAGCGCGAGCTTCTGGGAAATGCCTAAAATAACAAGAATACTGAACACTCCGCCGATAAGCGCAAGCCCCGAAACGGGGATAAACACGAGGCTGCATACGCCAACTGCCGCCGCCATAGGTACGGTTATGAACTTGGTATTGCTGTCATCCGTAAGCTGCCTTGATGAGAAGAAAATCAAGGCGCCGAGAATGGCAAGGAAGAGCCCGTCGTCAAAAATAGTATTATTATATGCGCTGGACTGAAGCACTTTATAAAGCATACCGTTTTTGCCTATTGGGATAAGCCATAAAAGCATTGGGCAAAACGAGATAAGAGTCATTAGCATAAGCTTACGCGTTGGCTTTGCGGCGTTGAAACTGAACTCTTTTTTTACAAGGTCCCTTCCCGTTGAAAAGAATTCCGTTGCAAGCCTTGCAAAAAGCTTGAAGCTTGCAAGGAAAATTCCTATTGCAATTCCTATATTAATTGCGCCCGTTACCGAGGCAAAGGAGCCGTCCGCTTTACCCGCAAAATCATGGTAGATTGAGGAATGAGCGCTCTGGCTTACGGGAATTATATACGTTATAGCCTGTAATATGGCCTGAAATATCGCAGTTATAATTGACATTATTTTCTCCTCCGAACAGCGCCGCGTTATCAAGATAATACCCTGAGCGTATATAGTCATACGGATTTGTTGAGCGGCTTTTCTGCTCCGTTTTTTCGTATTTGCCGAAAACATCGGTTAAGCTAACAATCGTGTACAGCACCGCTATCCCCCTCAATTTCATCATTAAGAAATTCAAGCGCGTCCGAAAGCCCGCCGAGCTCATCAATAAGCCCGCATTTAACAGCCTCCTCGCCGTCAAGAACAGTTCCCACGTCCATTATAAGCTCGCCCGTTTTCATCATAAGAGAGCGGAAGCGCTTTTCGCTGATTTTAGAATTATTCTCAACGAACTTAACAATTCTGTCCTGCATTTTTTCAAAATAAGACAGAGTCTGAGGAACGCCGAGAACCGTTCCGTTCATTCTGACGGGGTGAACGGTCATTGTGGCGCTCGGAACTATAAAGCTCCTTTTACAGCTCACTGCGAGCGGAACGCCGATTGAATGGCCGCCGCCGAGGACGAGAGACGCGGTGGGCGTTTTCATAGTTGAAAGAAGCTCGGCAATGGCAAGCCCCGCTTCAACGTCGCCGCCTACGGTATTGAGGATAATAAGAAGCCCCTCAATATCCCTGCTCTCCTCTATAGCAACGAGCTGGGGAATAACGTGCTCGTATTTAGTTGTTTTATTCTGGCTCGGAAGGATAAAGTGCCCCTCAATCTGACCGATAACGGTAAGGCAGTGGATAAAATGCCCGTCCTTTTTAACGGTGATTGAGCCCGTTTCAAATTCGGAGCGGCGCTCCTCCTCGCCTTCAATGTTTTCATTTTCTTCAGCTTTTTCGCACATATAAACACCTCAAAAAAAGTATGCCCGAAAAAAGCAGAATTTTACACATCTTATATTTTAACATTAATTTAAAAAAAATTCAATATATATTATAAAAATAAAATAACGGGGCAAAAACGCCCCGTATTTTGTGTTTCTATCTGATTTTTACTTTAACGGTTTTTGAAAGTCCGTTCTGTGTATAAACGTATATTTTAACGCTGCCCTTTTTCTTTGCTTTGATATTGCCCTTCTTGTCTACGGTTGCAATCTTCTTATTGCTGCTCTCGTAGCGGAATTTGGCAATATGGGTTGCAACCTTGCCTTTAGTCTTAAGCGTTGCTTTGATTTTTGCTTTTTTACCTTTTTTCAAATTGAGCTTGCTCTTTTTGATTTTAATTCCCGTCGGGTTGCCTTTTTTACCGCCCGGGGTTGCGCAGTGCACTGATTTGGATTTGCTCATTATCCTGTTTCCCGCGGCAGTCTTTTTGTAAGCTACTACAATGTACTTGTAATACTTGCCCTTTTTGAGCTTCTTAAAGGTTTTCTTTACCGTTTTGGGATTTGTTACGGTTGCAAGGCGGGTCATATTCTGACCGCAGGGAGCGCCGTAAATGATATAGCCGCTCGCGCCGTTTACTCTTTTCCATTTCAGCGTTATCGACTTTTTCTTTGAGGTCGCTTTAAGCATTAAGCGCTGATATTCCGCGCCCGCAACGTCTTTTTTATCCGTATTGGTTTTCTTAATCGCCTGCTCCGCCTTTTCCTCGGTCTGCATTGCCGCCTCCTCGGGAGTCAGAACGGGAGCGGGAGTCGGTGTCGGCGCAGGTGTCGGAGTCGGTGCGGGAGTCGGCTCTTTGTAATCGGGATTTGCCGCGCCGCAGCGCTTGCACACCTTTTCGTTGTCGCCGAAATCGTGTATAGCTGTTACTTTTGTTATTCCCACAGCGCCGCCTTCTGCGACCAGTCCGCTGTATGAAGGCTCTCCGTTGATAATTAACGGTGTTTCAGTCTTTGGAAATGCGTACCCGTAGTCGGTAGCAACCGTAACCATCACGTAATAGCTTTTATCTCCTTCAAGCGTTCCGATAAACGGCTCGCCATTAATATCGTATTCTGATTTTGTTGTCCAGTTAGCCATTGCACGGCAGTGTGAGTTCTCGGGAAGGGTAATATTTGGTTGGTTGGTTTGGTTGTCCCAATCCCAATTATTAAAGTTATCTTTTTGCGTTGTTGTAACAGTTTTGCAAAGCGGTGCAACTATCTCAACATCAGGCACAGCAGGCAGCAACTTATACATCGGACGATAGATTTCCAAACCATCCCCGGTGATTTTTGTTGTTCTGACAACCGAAGAATCAACTGAAAGAGCCAATATAGAATCATATTCTGTCATTGGTTTGGAGGTAAACATCTGGATTTCTCTGTATCCATCTTTGGCAAATATTGTCATCGTGCGATAGGCGTCTTCGCCATAATTATTATTTATTATTTTTTCCACAGTATCGCCAACATCACCTGTGAGAACTATCGGCTCCATTAAATCCACCCCGTCAGGAGAAGAAAAATGCATCGTTAAGGTCGGATTTGCCCAGCGGTACTTAACGGATGTTTCATCGGTTATGCTTACATTTACTGCGCTGCCGGGCATAAGCGTTACAGTATCGTTGTCCCCAACTGTAATATCATAACCGTCAAAATATTTTCCTTTAGGAGCTTTCACGGTGCTTTCGTCAGGGCTTTGGGGAACGGTATCGCCTAAAAGGACACTCAGTTCGGCGTCTTCAAAAACGCTCTGTGAAGCAAGCCAATTGTCACCAATTGTTCCGCCATTGGAGTTAAAATAAACCGTATATTTGGGGATTGCCTGTATTTCTACTTCTCCGTCAGCGTTTTTATAAGGCTTGTAGCCTTGCTGGTTGGCGAAAAAGAACTTTGACAGCTCGTCGTTTTCATGATAGGTATTAAATCCACTCGTCACCACCCCGGTGCCGTGCGAGCTGATACCTATTGAGGCGCCGTCTTCCAGGGCCCCCGTAAGATTGACAGTCCAGTTTCCGTAAGCGGGCTGGACGTCCACATCGTTTGCGGTGCTTACCTCGGTAGCGGTATTAAGGCAGTAGTTGTCCTTGATGACGGGACTTCCTTTTACATAAAAGCCCGTGCCCCAAACGGCAACGCCGCCGCCGCGTTCATGCGTATAATAATTACTACTATACTCTACATAGTTACCTGTAATGCTACCGCCGTTGAGGTAGAACTTAAAATCGTTGCCTATATAGACGCCGCCGCCACAGTGGTCGTTTTTTGTGTAATTCAGTGTGATGGTTCCACCGTTCATTGTGAATGTTCCTTGACCTCCAACGCCACCGCCGTTATAGTATGAAAAGTTTTCAGAGAGCAGACCGCCGTTCATCACAAACGTACAGCCGGATTTCACAACAGAAACACCGCCGCCAAAACTGTTTGCAATATTTTTGCTGATTTCACCATCCTCCAGAATAAAACTGCCTGCATAGACGGCAACGCCGCCGCCTTCATAAGATGAATAGTTGCTTTCGATTTTTCCGCCGTACATATTGAAGGCGCCGTTTCCGTTTACAAATACGCCGCCGCCGTTGTCGGTGCAGCGATTGTTGCATATAGAACCCCCGTACAGATTCAGGGTTCCTCCCATAACACATAAACCGCCGCCGGTATAAATACCGCTGACGCTGGAAGTTGTCGTGTAGCCTCCGGTAATTTTTCCGTTTTCTCCGCTGTCTATGATATTCAGCGTACCTTCTACGCGCATAACGTATCCGTGCTTTTGTTTAGCGGTAAGATTTTTGTTTACCTCAAAGCCGTTTAAATCCAGAGTGACGGTTACGCCGCTCGGGACGGTCAGGATACTGCTATCGTTCTTTACAGTATCAGTCACGTCCTCGCCGAGCGTGATACAGCCGCCGAGCGCCATTTTTTCTTTCAGCGCGGACCAGCTGTAAACTACCCACGGGCTATCCTCTGTTCCGCTGCCCGTTGTTGGGGTTTCGCTTTCGGCAAAGACGGGAGTTGCCGAAAGAAGAAAGATTATCGCTAATAAAAATGCTGTCAATTTTTTCATAGTTTCAAATCCTTTCAAAAATTAATTAAATCGCTATATTTATAATATCACAATTTGCTTGTTTTGTAAAGTTTTACAGAGTTTTAATATATAATAAATAATGTTTTACATATCAACTAAAATATGGTATAATGATATTTAATGTAATTCAAGGAGTAAAGCTATGATTGAAAGAGTTAATAAAGAAAACTTAGACGAATACGAAGCATTTATCAAGCGCCATCCGAAGGGACTTTTTCAGCACTCTTCAAAATGGGCGAAGGTTAAATCCGCCTGGAAATGGGAAGCGGTTATGCTCAAGGATGATAACGATGAAATCAAGGGCGCCGCTGCGGTTTTAATCCGCTCAATCCCCGTAATCGGCAATTCGCTTATGTATGCCTGCAGAGGTTTCGTTGCGGACGAGGACGATTTTGAAACCTTTGACGCGCTGTTTGACGCGCTGCTTAAAATCGGCAAGGATTACAAGGCTTACTGCCTTAAGATTGACCCTGAAATCGTTATTGAAAACGAGGCGTACAAAAAACACCTTATTGAAAAGGGATTTATTGAGCTCAACCCCGGATGTATGGACTTTGAAAACGTTCAGCCGCGCTTTGTTTACTGCTTTGATTATAACGGTATGACTGAGGACGAGCTTATGCTCACCTTTAAGAGCGATTACCGTAACAGAATAAGAAAAGCGCCGAGAAAGGGCGTTGAGGTTAAGGTTTGCGGCAAGGAAGCGCTTGACGATTTTGTTCGCATTATGGCCGAAACGGGCGAGCGCGACGGATTTTCAACGAGGCCGAAATGGTACTTTGAAAAAATCCTTGACTGCATGACTGACGACGCAAGGCTTTATATGGCTTACTATAACGGAGAAGCTATCGCGGGTACGCTTGCTATCAAATGGGGCGAAAACGTTATGAAATATCAGTACGGCGCCTCATCAAACTCACACAGAAACGTATACCCGAACTACGCTCTGCAGTGGGCTATGATGCAGTGGGGTATGGAATGTAACTGTAAGGTTTACGATTTCGGCGGCATCAGCGGCGACTGCCAGAATCCCGATAATCCGCACTACGGATTATGGCGCTTCAAGCACGGATTCGGCGGTTATATGAAGGAATTTATAGGCGAGTTTGACTACGTTATTAACAAGCCTGTTTATAAGATGTACAATATAGGTACTGAGGTTTTAAAAAAGATAAGGTAAATCAAAAAACAATCCCTCCGTCGCGCAGAGCGCGCCACCTCCCTTTACACAAGGGAGGCAAAAAGGAAGATTGTACACCTCATCCGTCGGCTGCGCCGACACCTTCCCCTCAAGGGGAAGGCTAAAAGGAAGATTATATGAGCAGATACGTTATTGATAAAAAAGGACTCGATGATAACATTGAGCTGATAAAGAAAAAGGCGGGCGTTCCCCTTATCGGAGTTGTTAAGGGCAACGGCTACGGCTTCGGCATTAAGGAATTTACGCTTGTTCTAAAGGAGCACGGGATTAAAACCTTTGCCGTTACCGAGGTTACGGACGTTCCCGTTTTAAAGGAAATACTCGAAGGCGAGGACATCCTCGTTATGCGCTCAACGGCTGTTGAAAGCGAGGCGAGAATTATCGCCGAAAACGGCTGTATTGCAACAATCGGTTCGCTTGAGGCGGCTGAAACTATGAGCAGAATTTCAAAAGAGCTCGGCGTTACAACCAGGTGCCACCTTAAGATTGACACGGGAATGGGAAGATACGGCTTTATGCCCTCCGAGGTTGAAAACGCGATAAGCTGCTACTCCCTGCCAAACCTTGAATTCATCGGCGCATACACGCATTTTTCTTCAGCGTTCAGAAACAGAGAGCTTACTAAAGCTCAGCTCGTTATGTTTAAAGATACGATGGAGCAGGTTAAGAAGGCGGTGGGCGAGGTTGGAACGCTGCACTGCGCCAACTCCCCCGCTCTGCTTAACGTTGAGGACGTTTGCCTTGATTCCGTACGAATCGGCTCGGCATTTACGGGCAGAGTTATAACGACGAGCAAAATCGGGCTCAACAGACTCGGCTCGCTTGAGGCGGAGGTTGTTGAGGTCAAGACCGTACCCGCGGGCTACAAGGTTGGCTACAACGGAACCTACACAACAAAGAGAGAAACAAAAATAGCCATAGTACCCATAGGGCACTATGACGGCTTCGGACTCGGCAAGGAGAAGGAGCAATACGATTTAAGATATATTCTGAGCGTTATTAAGAGATTTCTTAATAAAAAGCAGATGTACGTGAGAATTAACGGCGAGATGCACTACGTTATCGGCGGAATAGGGCTTTCCCACACCGCGGTTGACGTAACGGGAACGGACATCAAGGCGGGAGACCTCGCGAGCGTTGATATTTCTCCGCTTATGGTTAACCCGAGAATTGAAAGAATTTATAAATAGCAAGGTGATAAAATGAGCATTACCGTTAACCTTTACTACAGGGGCGAAAACGGCAGCGCAAGGGCTTTTGCAAGAGAGATGGAGGAAGGCGGAACAGCTGATAAAATCAGGGCGGAAAAGGGTAATTTAAGATACGATTACTTTTTCCCGATGAACGATGATGAAACCGTTCTTCTCATAGACAGCTGGGAAAACCAGGAGGCGATTGACCTTCACCACGCATCCCCTATGATGGCGGAAATTGCAAAGCTCCGCGAAAAATACGACCTTCATATGACGGTTGAAAGATATATTTCAGACAACAGTACCGAAGGCGAAAGCTTTATAAGGAAATAAAAACAGGGCAGCGTTAAGCTGCCCAATTTTTTATTAATACATTCCGCCGCCTTGTGCTGCCGCCATTGCTGCAGCCTGTGCTGCGTCAGCAGTGGGGTCCTTGATATCGGTTACAAGGCTTTCGGTTGTAAGCACCATTGAAGCAACGGAAGCTGCGTTCTGGAGCGCTGAACGGGTTACCTTTGCGGGATCAACGATACCTGCTGAAAGCATATCGGCATATTCGTTGGTAGCAAAGTTGAAGCCGTAGCCGTTTTCGCTGTTTTTGATTTTATCAACGATAACTGAGCCTTCAAGGCCTGCGTTAGCGGCAATCTGGCGAACGGGCTCTTCAAGCGCCTTGAGGACAATCTGAACGCCCGTTTTGAAGTCGGCGTCGTCAGTATCAAGGAGCGCCTCAACAGCGGGAATAGCGTTAATAAGAGCTACGCCGCCGCCCGCAACGATACCCTCCTCAACTGCTGCCTTTGTAGCTGCGAGAGCGTCCTCAATGCGGAGCTTCTTTTCCTTCATCTCTGTTTCGGTTGCAGCGCCTACCTTAACAACGGCAACGCCGCCTGCCATCTTTGCAAGCCTTTCCTGAAGCTTTTCTCTGTCAAAATCAGAGGTTGAGTTTTCAATAGCAGTTCTGATTTGCTGAACTCTTGCCTTGATATCCTCGCTGTCGCCTGCGCCGTCAACGATAATGGTATTTTCCTTTGTTACCTTAACCTGACGGGCTGTACCGAGCATATCCATTGTTGTATCCTTGAGCTCTAAGCCGAGGTCTGTTGTAATCACCGTACCGCCTGTGAGAACGGCGATATCCTGAAGCATATCTTTTCTTCTGTCGCCAAAGCCGGGAGCCTTAACGCAAACGCAGGTAAAGGTACCGCGGAGCTTGTTGAGAAGGATAGTCTGAAGCGCCTCGCCCTCAACGTCCTCTGCAACGATAACGAGCTTTTTGCCTGACTTAAGAACGCTTTCAAGAAGCGGGAGGATATCCTGAACAGTGCTGATTTTTTTATCTGTAATGAGGAGCATAGCGTCGTCAATAACGGCTTCCATCTTATCGGTATCCGTTACCATATAAGGTGAGATATAGCCGCGGTCAAACTGCATACCCTCAACAACCTCGCAGGTTGTTTCTGCGGTTTTGCTCTCTTCAATAGTTATAACGCCGTCTGCGCTTACCTTTTCCATAGCCTCTGCAATAAGAGAGCCGATATACTCATCGGAAGCGGAAACGGTTGCTACTCTTGCGATATCGGCGTTATCCTTAACAGCTACGCTGCCGCCCTTAACAGCGTCAACGGCTGCGTTAACAGCACCTTCAATGCCCTTTTTAACTGCCATCGGGTTTGCGCCCGCAGCAACGTTTTTCATTCCCTCGCGAACGAGAGCCTGAGCGAGAAGGGTTGCGGTAGTCGTACCGTCGCCCGCGTCGTCGTTGGTCTTTGAGGAAACCTCTCTTACAAGCTGAGCGCCCATATTTTCAAAAGAATCCTCAAGCTCAATTTCCTTAGCGATTGTAACGCCGTCGTTAGTAATGAGCGGAGCGCCGTATTTCTTATCAAGAACTACGTTTCTGCCCTTGGGACCGAGCGTTATTTTAACTGTATTTGCAAGCTTATCAATGCCTGCCTGAAGCGCTTTGCGCGCCTCTTCTCCGTAAATTATATCTTTTGCCATAGTATTTAATTGCCTCCTTGTTGATTAACGCATTAAACTTGGGAGGGCGCAAACCCCCTCCCTTAAAGAATTATTCTACAACTGCAAGAATATCCTTGATTTCAGAGATAGTGTACTCTGTACCGTCAAGCTTAACCTGAGTTCCCGAATACTTGCTGATAATTACCTTATCGCCTACCTTAACGGTCATAGGGTTTTTCTCCGTACCGGGGCCTACCGCTACGACCTCCGAAACCTCAGGCTTTTCCTGGGCAGAAGCGGCGAGAATAATTCCCGACGCAGTCGTTTCCTCAGCTTCAACTGATTTAAGCAGAACTCTGTCTGCAAGCGGTTTAATAGTCATATATGTCACCTCTTTAATAATATACGTTTCAGAAATTAGCACTCTATAATCTCGAGTGCTAATATATATTTTAGCAAGTTTTTCCTATTTGTCAATAGTATTGACGAATTATTTTTATTTTATATAACATTCACTACATAATATGCTATTTAAAATACATATAATACTGGCATTTAAGCATTCCGTTATAGAGCTTTCGGCGTTTGTCCGCCTTTCTGCCGAAGCATTTTTCAAATTCCTCGTCGGGAGAGATAATGCCGTAGGACCAGCCGCGCTTTTGAACAAACTTTTCGCCCATAATTCTGTAAATTTTTTCGGCTTCCTTAATATCGAGCATTCTTTCACCGTAAGGCGGATTGGTTACAAGCGTTCCCCTTTCGGTAGTCGGGTTAAAGCGTTTTATGTCGCTGACGGAAACGTTTATTTTTTTATCAACGCCGGCGCGCCTTGCGTTAATAAGGGAAAGCTCGGCGGATTTTTCGTCAATATCGCTTCCGAAAGCGGTAAAATCAGTATCCGTTTTAACCAAATCCTTACAGCGCTCTTTCTCCGATTTCCATATTTTTTCGGGAATCATACCCCATCTGTCAAGGTCAAAGCCGCGGTTCAGCCCCGGTGCGATATTATCCGCAAGCAGGGCGCCCTCAATAAGAATCGTTCCGCTGCCGCAGCAGGGGTCGTAAAGCGTATGGTAATGGCGCAGCTGAGAGAGTCTGCACATTGCGGCGGCGAGGGTTTCGCGGATTGGGGCGTCATTACCGACAGGGCGGTATCCCCTTTTATGAAGTCCTGCGCCCGAGGTATCAATAGCGATAACGACCTCGTTTTTCATTATTGAAAACTGAATCTGATGAACGGGACCCGTTTCCTCAAACCAGCTTATTTTATAATCTTCCTTAAGACTTTCCACAACCGCTTTTTTAATTATTTTCTGGCAGTCAGGTACGGAGTGCAGCGCAGAAGCAAGCGAGAAACCCTTTACGGGAAAGGTATCGTTTACTCCTATAAAATCGCTCCACGGCAGCGCCTTTACCTGTTGAAAGAGCTCCTCAAAGCTCTCCGCAAAAAAGCGCCCAAGAACGAGTTGTATTCTCTCGGAATAGCGGGAGCAGAGATTTGCTCTTACAAGGATTTCATCGTTACCCGAAAAAAACACCCTTGCGTTTTCAGCTTTTACGTTTTCAGCCCCCATAAGCCGTAACTCATCTGCGACAAGCCCCTCAACGCCGAGAAGGCACGGGGCGGACATTAAATAACTCATTTTAACCTCACAAAAAAAGCGGGCACCTAAAGGCGAGGTGCCCGTTGATTATTATTTACTTGATGAAATATTGTAAAAGACGATTTCGCCCTCCTTGGCGTAGCCCTTTTCCCTCGCCTTCTGCTCAATATATTCGTCCTTATTTTTACTGTTGAGTATAGCTCTTACTTTTTCATTATCGTCAACCTGCTTCTCATACTGAGCGTTTACCATAGCGGCTGAATTCTTAAGGCGGCTTATATCAGAATAATTGCTGATTAAAGTTACAGCGGAATATATTGCAACAACGCCGAGAAGAGCCATTACCACAAGGCGAATGACTGCTTTTTTATTTAACTTTTTAGCCCTTTCCTTCAAGATATACACACCTCACAAATAAACTATACTACATATGTATAGTTTATTATAATATAAACATTAACAAAAATGCAATAGTTTTTTGAAACTTTTTTTACCATTTTTTAATTTTTTTGAAAGAAATTGCAAGAATTTTGCCCACGGAGCAGTTAAAAATGAGAAAAGAGATGAAAAAAGCTTATGCAAGGTTGAAATATATATAATGTATATAATAAACGGAAACAGCAGAGTGTACCAGCGTATTTCCCCTTTTGAATACGCAATAAGAAACAGAACGTAAATCAGCGCAAAAGAGCACAGCATAATAAAATCCGCTATAAAAACAAACGCCTTTGCGGGAAAGAGCATTTCAAGAAGACAAACGAAATCATAGATTAAGCCGAAAATCAAGCCGAGAACGCAAAAGGCAGTTATTACCTTTACTATGAGAATACTCTCCTGAAAAAGCCGTTGCTTTTTATTCTGTCGCTGTAAATAACGGCTGTTATTTTACCGGTTACCTTCAGCGCGCCCGTTTCCAAATCAAGCGTTTCAATATGAAGCTGCGAGCCTTTTATTACAATATCGCCCCAGTCGCTCGAAGCTTCAACAGTCTCCTCGTTGAACGCGCCCACCTCGGTTATTCCGCTCATCTCAATACTTTCCCTGTTCTGTGAAAAAACGGTATGCTTGGTTTTATTAACGTTTTCCTCCATAAAAGCACCCCCGTACATTGTATGTACGGGGGTTGGTATTTATGATTTACCTTTGAGCGAGCTCACAATCGTTTCAATCTCGCCCTTCATAGACTGGAGAACTTCAATATTTTTTTCAAGCTCTCTGTTTGCCTCATTAAGCTGAATTTCAAGATTTGAATTTATCAGTTCAAGCCTCTGACATTCAAACTGCGCCTCAGAAAGCGCCGCAGTAAGCCTTGCATTTTCCAGCTTGAGCTGCTCAATCTCTTTATTTTTCAGTGCTTTAGCCATAATTATCTGTCTATATCAGTATCAATTTCAAAATAGAATGCGCCGGGATAAGCCTTCTTTACCTTAACCTTTTTCTCAATCTCATCAAACTTAGTAGTTGAGTTTTCGGAAGCAAGAGCCGTCTGAGCGGTATACTGCCATACAAGC
Organism: Ruminococcaceae bacterium UBA3751; assembly: GCA_002371215.1. GTDB lineage: Bacteria > Bacillota > Clostridia > Oscillospirales > Acutalibacteraceae > Eubacterium_R. Next base: position 48,946 of record DFGL01000027.1, read on the forward strand.
TTATCGTTCTTTGATACAAAGTACATTACGTGGTAACCGTACTCTGTTTCAACGATTGCTACGTCGCCTGCTTTTCTCTTACTGTCAAAGCACCATGCGTTGAAAGAGGATACCATCTGGTTAGGAACTACGTTCTCATAAAGACCGCCGTCGCTTGCGTTGCTGTCTGAAGAATACTTCTTGGCAAGAGCTGCGAAAGCGTCCTCTGATTTAGTACCGTCGTTGTATTCCTTAAGAACGCTGTCAGCCTTTTCTTTAGCGGCTTTCTTCTGGTCCTTATCAGCTTCCGAAAGGTTTACGGTTGAGGTTTCGCCGTTCTCATCCTTTGTTTCAGGCTGAATGAGGATATGACGAACGCTTACTGTTTTAGCGTCTGAAAGATTTACAGGCTTAAGGATATATACAACAGAAGTTGAATACACCTTCTTGTCGCCCGCTTTTCTGTCCTTGGAGAATACCCAGTCAAGACCCGGGGTTTCGTTCTTGGTTTCCTCGTTATCGGTATCGTCTTTTTCTTCGGTAGGAGTTGCAAGAGCAGCGCCGAGATTTGAGAATGCCGAACGGGTTGCATTGTAATAGGTTGTTTCAAGCTCGTCCTTGTAGGTAGCCTTATCGTCATCCTCTGCATACTTAACTGCAAGCTCTGCAAAGTTTGAGCCGTCATCCTTAAGCGCTTTAACGAATGCCTTTGCGTCGTCTGCGTTTGAAGCTTCAAAGAATTTAACGTCAACAGATACGAGAGAATCTCTGTTCTTTTCAAGATAATCGTTGAGCTCTTTTTCCGTATATTCTTTATTGGTAAGATCCTTCTGATAATCCTGCTTATAATTATCAGCGATATAAGAAACAGTAGCCTCGTGGGTAAAGGTATCAGCGTCAACGCCGTCGCCCATTGCAGCCATAAGGTATGCGCTGAGGGTAAAGCCGTATTCCTTAGCGCTCTTCTTGTACTCGTCAAGGGTTTCCTGAAGTTCTTTCTTCTGGTCCTCGGTAATTTCGGGCTCTTTGCCTTTATTTGCCTTAACAGCGGCATAATAGTATCCGTAAACGTCCTTGATGTTATGAAGAACTTCATCCTCAGCCTTCTTAGCCCAGGTAATCTTCTTACCGTCCTCATCCTCAGTGGTCTGCTTAGCGAAAGCCTTGTCAAAATCGACCTGGCTGCTATCGCCTGCGCCGTACTGAGCAAGATATGACTGAGACTGCTGAAGGTTATTATAGTAAACTGCAAAATAGTAGTTATATGTACTTACCTTAACGTTGTGCTTTTCGCCGTCAACGTCGGTAATAACCATACCGGTAAACGTTTTCTGCGGCCAGCCGAGAGAGCTGATAAAGCCGTGCTTTGCTGCGCCGGTTGCAACGTAAGTGCAAAGCAGAGCAACAACGCATACGATAGCGATGCAGGAGATAAGCGCCTTCTTTGCCTTTTTAGCCATCGGGATTACTACCTTATCGTCAGTAATAATAATGGCGTCTCTCTCTTCAATGAGAAGGTCACGCTCCTTGCGGAGTTTTTCCTTTTCCTTCTCATCCTTTTCCTCAAGGATTTTTTCCTTGATTTCCTTGAGCTTTTTGTTAATTTCTTCTTTCTTTGCCGTGGCCTTTTCAGCCTTAGCTTCAAGCCTTGAGGGCTTTTTTTCTGTTTCTTTTTCTTTAGCCATAATATATCATTCCTTTACAGGTTATTTAAAAATGCTGTAATATTTTACACTATTCAGCAAGATATTACAAGTATTATTTTAGTCAAGAACTATCTCTGTTGCGTCCTCTTGTAAATCTGTTGCGCTCTCTGCATCAGAAGCGGTAGTCTCCTCGGAAGCGGCAGCCGTTGTAGCCTCAGCGGCCTGCTGCTGAATTGCTGCCTCCGCTGCAGAATTTGCCGCGTTACCGTCGTTTGCAGTATCGGGCTTAGCTACGGTTGTTTTCTTCATCGCGCCCTTATGAGTTTTAACCTTAATGCTGTCAACAAACTCATCTTCCATTTCAACCTGAACAGCCATCTTACATTCAGAGAGATAAGCGGGACCGTTGCTGATGAAATACATAATATGATAGCCGAACTGAGATTTGATTATCTCAACATCGCCGTAAGCTCTGTTTTTATCAGTTGCCCAGCCTTCAAACTCTTTAACCATCTGACCGAGCGGCGTGTTTGCATAAAGTCCGCCGTAGTTGCTGCCGCCCGTTGAAAGCGAAGCGGTATCGCCGGAATACTTTTCTGCAAGCTTTGCAAATTCATATTCGCTTCTCTTACCGCTGTTATATTCGGTGAGAATCTTGTTTGCTTTTTCCATTGCAGCATTCCACTGCTCTTTGGTAGGCTCAGCGGTTTCGGTATTGTCGTCATCGTCAGCCTGGTCGCTCTCAGGCATTATAAGAATATGTCTTACGCTGTAAACCTGCTCATCGTGAACGCCGATGTCGCTGTTCTTAAGAACGATAAATACCGCTTTATAATCATCGTCAGCAACCGTTCTGCATGCGCCCTTCTTATTGTTTTCATCAAAGAGGAAATCAATAATAGCCTGCGGAAGCTGATTGGGATTGCTCTTGGTAACAGTCATAGTTGAGGAGGAGGAAATCTGTTCTGCAACTGCGTCAGCGTCGCCGTAGGTTCCCTGCTCAACGTACGCGTCAATCAAATCCTTACAAACAACGGGAATAAGCTTTTTAAGCTGCTTTTCGTTCTTGATTTCGGAAGCATACTTTTTAGCTTTCTTAATCTGGTCCGCCTTATTATTCTCATCGTACTGCATTACGAGATAACACATCTCTACCTGCTGGTAATCTTCCTTATGCTCATCATAATACTTCTGTACTCTCTCGTCATCGGGAACCATTTCAATAGTTGCCTTGCGGAGATAGGTCTGAGCAACGTAGGACATTTTTTCCATTTTCTTAACGGTATTGAGACCGCAGTAATCGCCGAAATTAACCTTGATATAATCCTCAACGGGAGTTCCGTCCTTTTCGGCAGAGGTTTTGATGGTTTCAATATCCTCTTTTATCATCTTATTCTGCTCATCGGTAAGCTCTATACCGTCTTTTTCAGCGGATTCATAGTACGCAACGAGTCTCTTGAGCTGGTCAATCGTTTCATTCTGAAAACGCTTTTCCCAGGTGATTTCCTTGCCGTCAGCATCAGTCGTTTTCTGATTTTTGAAGGACTGGGTTGTATCAAGCTCTACGTAGCCGTAGCTTGCCTGCTGCTTATAGTAATTAACGATGTTATTATAATAGTAATTATACATTCCTATTGTAATATCCGTATCGCCGATTGTTGCCGCAACATTACCGGGGTTAAGAACCTCCTCGGTATTCGGAAGCGTATAATAACGGATACCGAAGAAAGTAAGTATTCCCGCAACGATAACGATAAAAATAGCCATAAGCAAAAACTTTGTGCTGTTTTTGTTATCGGTTTTAGGAGCAGGAGCCTTCTTTTCCTCCGCAGGCTTAACAGCAACGGGGCGCTCACGCGTTTCACTTACGCTCTCCTTTTTAGGAATAAGAATTTCAAACTCATCGTTTTCAATAAGCGTATCGTCAAGCGTATGAGCCACGCCGTCAAACTCCCAGTTATCATTTTCCTCAAGCTTTGGCTGAGGCGGGTCTAAAGTTTCCGAGTTTTCGCCGAGAGCATTTTTGTTCTCATCAAACTCAGCATTCTCGTTAAGTTTATCGCTCATAATTGCGCACTCCTTAAGTAAAATTATTATATAACAGTTTAGTATTATACTATATATTTTAAAAGATTTCAACTATAAAATTATCTACTTGAAAAATATATTAATTTATAGTATATTTATTTTAGCAGAAAAGCTAAATTTTGTTAAAATATCGGATGGCATTTCAATGGAAAACACTGTAGAAAAAATTGACTTTAAAACTAAAATAAAAAAGAACCCCGCATGGTACGGACTTCTTTTTACGCTGTTTACTTTTTTTCTTTTGCCCGAATACGTCAGCCCTTTCATTCTTTTTGCGGCGTTTATAGTATTCAAAAGGCAATGGAAAAAGGAGGGACGCCTTGCAAAGGTAGGAAACATCGGTAAGCTCGAAATGGCGTTTATGTGTTTAATGCTGGTAAGCACGCTATGGTCCCCGACTAAGCTTGATACGCTCGGCAGCGCAGGGCTTTGGTGGGCTGTAATCCTCGTTCAGGTTATGATTTATAACCTTGCAAGAACAAAGGAGCGCATTGACAAGGTTATATCCGTTATAGTTGCCTCGGCTGCGGTTAACGGTATAGTCGGCGGTATTCAGCTTACTACCTTTGTTTTAAACGCGAATAAATACACGCCCGCGTGGACGGTTCTCCCCACCCCGTTTTACCGCTATATTGACACCGCGGTTTACACTGCTATGCCGTTTAAAATAGGTACGTTTATGTGGGCAAACAGGGCGAGCGGATTTTTCTCAAACCCGAACCTGCTTGCAAGCTTTATGCTCGTTGCGTTTCCGCTCGGTATTTACCTTCTGTTTAATTCCGAAACTAAAAAGGAAAAAATAAGAAGATTTACGGCGCTCACGTTTATAAGCTTCGGTATGGCTTCAACTCAGACGAGAGCGGGCTGCTACGTTATGCTCGGAGCGTGGGCGGTAATTTTCGTTCTGTTTATAAGGCGCCGCGCGCTGCAGATGCTTGCGCTTTTCATTCCGACAGGAGGAAGCACGATATTCGCACTGCTTGTTCGTTACGGTAAAATCAATATTTATCCAAACGTCACCTTCCTCCCCGTTTCTCCCGAAGAGGCGCTGCTATCCTCAGCGCGCCACCTTGAAATCTGGGGCGACCTTATTGACCACATTACCCACCATATCAGCGTTTTCATTATAGGAATGGGCTTTGGCTGCGAGCAGACGGGCAATATTCTTATCAATAATTATAACCTCAAAAAGCCGCATGCGCATAACTTCGTTATTGAGATGTGGGCTGAGCTCGGTGTTATAGGCGTCGTATTTTTACTGTTCATTATAGTTTATGCTTTGGGCAAGCTGCTTGAGGTTAAACCCGTTGATTTTAAGGTGCTTTCGCTTAAACTGACAGCTTTTGCATCATTTATTTCGCTTTTGATTTTCGGACTTTCGGATTACATATTCAATTCACCCAAGCAGATAATACTGTTTATGATTTGCATAGGCTTAATTCAGGCTATCTCATATACTTACGATAAAAAAGAGATAGATTCTCTCAAGGACATTCCAAAAATTACAACAAACGAATTACAAAATATAATAAAACAATAATAAAAGGACGGTTTTTACCGTCCTTTTAAATTTCTTTATACATATTTTTTGCGTCCTCTTTAAGGGCGTGCTCGTTTATTTCAAGCACCTCAAACGTTCTTGAGCTCTGACCGAGATTTACGGTTATCTTATCACCGATTTTTACTCCGTAGGAAGCGCGGGCGATTTTTCCGTTAACCTCTATCCTGCCCGCGTCGCAAGCCTCGTTGGCTACGGTACGGCGCTTGATTATACGGCTTATTTTTAAATACTTATCAAGTCTCATAAAATCACCTAAAAATAAGGGCTGTCTACGGACAGCCCTTTTTAAAAGATTTGATTATTTGTTTACAGCGTCCTTAAGAGCCTTACCAGCCTTAAATGCGGGAGCCTTAGCTGCCTTAATCTTAATCTTTTCGCCTGTGCGGGGGTTCTGGCCTGTGCGAGCTGCGCGCTCTCTAACCTCGAAAGTACCGAAACCAACAAGTGAAACCTTGTCGCCGTCAGCAAGAGCGTCAGTGATAGAAGCAACTACTGCTGCTACTGCAGCCTCTGCGTCCTTCTTTGAAAGTTCTGCCTTTGCAGCTACAGCTGCTACGAGTTCAGTTTTGTTCATAATTTTTCCTCCATTTTTTTAGCGATTATTCGCTTTTATTTTCTTGGCACTATCCCAGAGTTCGTCCAGCGTTTCAAGGGAGGCTGATTTCATATCAATTCCCTTTTCAAGAGCTAATCTTTCCACGATTTCAAACCTCTCCAAAAACTTATCCGTTGAGGCGGTTAAAGCCTCCTCGCTGTCTACAGAGAGAAAACGGGAAATATTTACGCAAGAGAAGAGAACGTCACCGAATTCATCCTCAATTTCAGCCTTAGTTCCCTGCGACATTGCCGTTTTTAACTCATTTATTTCCTCATAAAGCTTTTCAATCGCTCCGTCTGCACTTTCCCAGTCAAAGCCGATTTTTGCCGCTTTATGCTGAATTTTCTGCGCCCTCATCAATGCGGGAAGCTCTCTCGGAACGCTGAGCATTGACTCAGTCTGCGTTTTCTGCTTTTTGGTTTCAGCCTTAGCCTTATCCCAGGAGCTGAGCGCTTCAGCCTCATTTTCCGCTTTAACGTCGCCGAAAACGTGGGGATGACGTATTACAAGCTTTTTAACAAGCTCGTCAACAACGTCGCTGAAATCAAAATTATCCTTTTCACTTTCCATTTCACAATGAAGAGCAATCTGGAGCAGTACGTCGCCGAGTTCCTCGCGGAGCATATCGGGGCTTTCTTTATTGATAGCCTCAATGACCTCATAGGTTTCCTCAATAAAATTCTTTTTTATTGAAAAATGAGTTTGCTCCCTGTCCCACGGACATCCGCCCGGAGCGCGCAGGAGAGTGATAATTGAAATTAAATCCTCAAAATTATATCTGTCTTTAAATTCAAATTCTGCCGCCATAACAAAACACTTTCGTATAAGTTATTTAAAGCGTTTTTCACCCTCGCTTCATTAGAAATAATACTATATTTTTACCCAAAAAGTCAAGCATTTAAGCCATTTTTTTAATTTTTAAGGCACAAAATATTTGTTTAAAATTTATCAATTTTACAAAAATGCACAATATACAGTATATTCCGCCAAAAACCGTCATTTTAATCAATAAGTTGAAAAATAAAGAATTTGTAAACTGCATTAATATTATGGCTTTTTTTGAGATAAAAAATGACGCCGCGCTTACAAAAACCGGCTTTATTATAACGTTTTTAAATTCAAAATTCACCTTTGCGATGCGCTTTGAAATGACCGCGTTCTGAATAAACAAAACTGAATAACCTGCCGCGCCCGCTGCAACCGCTCCGAGAAGATACATATTTGTAAAGCGGATAAGAACTACGTTCAGGAAAACGCGGATAAGCCCCGAAATTATATAGGGAAAAACGGAGCGCTCTGGCTTTCCGAGTGCCTGAACGCAGAAAACCGCCGTTGAAGCAAGAGAATAAGCCGGTACGGTTACGCCAAACCAGAAAACGATATCTCTGCAGCCGATTATTATATCGGGCGAGGAGGAATAAAAAAGGCTTAATATATCCTCTGCGGCAAGGGCGATAAAGCATCCTCCGAAGCAGGATAAAAGCGCAGTATATTTATATACCGAATTCATTAGAAGCGAGAGTTTTTCGCCGTTTTTTCTCTCATATTCCCTGCAGATTGCGGGAACGGCGCAGACGCCGAGCGCCATTGTAACTCCGGGAATAAGATTTTTAAAGTCAAGAGCGGTTGAAAACAGCCCGAAAACATAGGTAACGTAATCGCTGCCCGCAAGGGTGCTTATATCCGGATAAATCCTTTCAATTATAACGGGATTGAGTTTTCCGAGGGAATACTGAACGGAGGCGGTATCAAGAAACTGAAAAACGCTCTGAACAGAACAGCTTACCATAATGGGAAAGGAAAATGAAAGCAGCTCCCTTCTCCCCTCCCTGCCTGACGCCTTCGGGAGAGATTTATCTCTATTAAATAAATAATAAATAAAGACATATATATAACTTATGGCGGCGCCGAGCGTAACGCCAAACATTGCGGCGGCTGACGAAAAGGGATAAATAAACGACAGCGCCTGAGCTTCACTGTTCAGCTTCACGCCGAAAATACTGCCGCTTTCCGTATAGCAGTTATACATATACGCCATTGACATACGGGCAAAAAGCAATCCGAAAACCATTTTAAAAAGTGCCTCGGCAGTTTGGGAAACGGCGGTTGGAGTCATATTCATACAGCCCTCAAAATACCCCCGATAACAAGCGGCAAGGCAGGAAAACAGAATTGACGGAGCAAGTACGTAGACCGTATAAACGCTTTTAGGCGATGAGGCAATATAAACGGAATAGGGCTTAGCGGCGGCAATTATTACCGCCATACCGATAACGCCCGAAATAAAAAATACCGTCATTGAGCCGTTTTTTATAGATGAGAGCATTCTTTTATTTCCCAGCGCAGAGTACTTACTCACAAGGCGCGACACGGCTGTAGGAAAAGCGCCCATCAGCAGCGCGTGGACAGGGAGATAAACGTTGTACGCCGCAGCGAAATATCCGCGTCCCACTGCGCCGACAAAGGCGGTGAGCGGAATTTTATACACCGCTCCGATTACCTTAACTATTACCGAAGAAAGCACAAGCAAAAAGGCTGACGATATATATTTATTCTTTGTTTCCAAATAATCACCCAAAATAAAAAAGCAATGCAAAGCATTGCTTTAACTGTTTTATTATTCCTCGTCAGGCTTTACAACCTCAACCTCGGGAGCGGGCTTTTCAGACTCCTCTCTCGGAGGAGCGGATTCGCTGAACAGACGCCTTAACTCCTCTATTTCCTTATCAAGCATATCGGACCTCGTTCTCTGAAGTTCAATCTGTGCGAGAGCGGATTTATAATCATCCTCGGAAATCTCCTCACCCTGAAGCTTACTGTATTCAAGCCTTCCGAATTTTTCGTAAGCCTTCGAAAGCTTGGTTTTACTATCAAGAAGTTCTATCTTTTTTCTTGAAATTTCAAGCCTTTCGGCGCTCTTTTTGGTTGCCTTTTCAGCATATATCCTTGTTTTGGCAAGGACCTCTTCAAAGCTTCCGTTTTTTGCGCCCGAAAAAACGTCGTTAATGTTTTTCATAATAATAACACCTCTCTGCCATTATTATAATATATCTTATTTACTTTTGCAATAGTTCGGCAATGACTTTGTACATTATTTTATTCGCCGAAAAAGGAATATATTCCCTCTTTGCGTGAAATAATTTCATCAAAGCCGTTAATGTATTCATAAGGGTACTTAAAGTTATAAATTCTTTCAATATGTCCGCTTTTCATATCCTTGAGCTTAGTTACGGCGCCTGCGCCCGCAGAGAGCACGCTGTGGGTTTCATCCATCATAAAAACGTTATAAAGGCACTCCCTTCCCTCTTTGCTCCAGCCCGTGTTTTCAAGGTTACCGAGGGATTTGCTCTGGCGGTACATATAGTACGGCGAATAGCCGTCGCCTTTCAGCTTTTTATAGGAGTATTCAATCATATCAAATGCAGTTGTCCTGCCCGAAAGACTGTAGCCCTCGTTTTCCGTTACAAGATAGGCTCCGCTTTTCAGGGCGAGGTTATGTACCGTTACGGATTCGGCGCCGAGATTTACGGCGCAGTCAACGCTGTTTTTGAAGGAGTCAGTACTTTCACCGCTCAGCCCTGCAATCAAATCCATATTTATATTGTCAAAGCCCGCTTGACGAGCCGTTTCAAAAGCCCGAAGCGTTTGAGCGGTTGTATGGCGACGGCCTATATTTTTCAGCACCTCATCATTAAAGGTCTGAGGGTTTATACTGATTCTTCCTACGTTATGCGAATACAAAACGGCGAGCTTTTCAGCAGTTACGGTATCGGGGCGCCCCGCTTCAACAGTAAGCTCCCTCAGCGTTGATAAATCAAAATACCTTTCCACCGCAGAGAGAAGCTTATCAAGCTGCGCTGCGGACAGAACGGTAGGCGTGCCTCCGCCGACGTACGCCGTTTCCAGCCGTAAGCCGAGCGTTTTTGCAACCTCGGCGGTAGCTTCAAGCTCTTTTATAAGGAGCTCAAGGTACGGCTCTATTAATTCCCCAGCATTTTCAATACTATGGGAAACGAAGGAACAATAGGAACAGCGCGAGGGACAAAACGGAATTGAAATATACAGCGAAAAGGAATTATCGTTTGAAAGTGAAATTATCCTGTTTTCGCTTTTCATAACCTCAACTGCAAGGTCAATTTTATTTTCTGTTACAAGGCTGCTTCTGAAAAAATCCTTTGCGCCCTCCTCGCCGAGAAGCTCCGTTTTTGCGTGCATAAGCCTTGCGGGGCGGACGCCGTACAGTATGCCCCAGGGCGGCTTAAAGCCAGTTATTTCGGACAAAACTCCGTAAAGCAAAAGGGACATAGCCTGAGCCACATCCTCATTTTCACGCAATTCCCTTTCCGCTGAGCGCTCATTATCGCCGAGCCTTACCTTAACGGAAATTCTGTTTTCTTTTAACTCAGTTATAACCTCGCGGCTGTCCTTCCCTTCTTCGGCTATTTTTTCAAGCGGAAAAAACATCGTTGCGATTTTTCGGGTATGGTAGCCGAGGCTGTGATTTATATTTCTTAATACCATAATTACATATTCATATAGTGGTTATTCTTTCTTTCAAAATCAAGCGTAGTAACGTCCTCGTGGCCCGGGTATACGTTATAATCGCCCTTAAGCTCCCTGAGTTTTCTCAGCGAGGCAATCATCTCCCTGCCCGAGCCTCCGGGAAAGTCAGTTCTCCCGCAGGACATACAAAACAGCGTGTCGCCGCTGAAAAGCGCATTATCAGCTATATAGCAGACTCCGCCTTTGGTATGACCCGGGGTTGAAAGCACCTTGATTTTTATATTTCCGAGCACAAGCTCGTCGCCGTCCTTAACTATTAAATCAGGCGTTGTACAGTCCTGGGTACTGCGGGTTATTGCTGCGAGGGAATAAACGGGATTGCTGAGCATTTCCTTATCCTCATCTGATATAACAGCCTTGGCGCCGTAACGCTTTTGCACCTCTTTAACACCGCCTATATGGTCATAATGACCGTGGGTAAGAAGAATATATTTTAGTTCGGTATCGCCGATAAGCTCCTCCATTTTTTCGTTCCACACCGAGCAGTCAACAAGCGCCGAGGCGTTGGTTTTTTCATCAATAATAAGATAACAGTTATTACTGAGAGGCGGAAAAACTCCGCGTTTCACCTTCATTACTAAAGCTCCTTACTGTCAAGAATAATGGTTACGGGACCGTCGTTTACAAGCTCAATTTGCATATCCGCACCGAATTCGCCCGTTTCTACGCTTTTCACACCCGATTCCCTCAGAAGTTCTACGAAATATTCATAAAGCGGAATTGCCTCAGACGGCGGCGCTGCCGCGGTAAACGAGGGGCGCCTTCCGTGCTTACAGTCCGCTGCAAGGGTAAACTGGGAAATAACGAGCATCTCCCCGTCAACGTCAAGGCAGGAGCGGTTCATCTTGCCGTTTTCATCCTCAAAAATACGGAGAACGGGTATTTTTTTCACAAGCTTTTCGGCATCCTCCTTAGTGTCGCCCTCAAGCACGCCGAGAAGTATCATAAAGCCGTTTGCACACTTACCCGTAATTTCGCCTTCTATTCTGCAATTTGCATATTTTACTCTCTGAATTACTGCTTTCATTATGAATCTGCCCTTTCAATAAGATAAACGCCGTCAATTTTTCTGAGCATTTTAATAATGCTTTCAAGATGCTCCTTGCCGTTAACAACAAAGGTCAGGCTGATAAGGCAGTTGCCGTCGTTAATAGCTTTGGCGTTGAGAGCCTGCATTTTAACGTGGGCGTTGAGCATTGCGGTTGAAACATCAATTAATACGCCGTCACGGTTTATACTGTACAGCTTAAGCGTTGAGCGTGCCTCAACCTGTACGTTTTTATTCCAGCGCGCAGGAACCCAGCGTTCGGGCTCGGGGCTCTGGTCAATATCCTCGGGTACGTTTTTACAGTCGCACCTGTGGATAGTCATACCGTGACCCCTTGTAATGAAACCTACTATTTCTTCACCTGGGAGAGGGTTACAGCATTTTGCCATATTGATAAGACAGTTATCTATTCCCTCAACAATTACGCCGCCCGAAGCCCTCTTACTGTCGTTACTCGCTTCGTTTGAGGGTTCGGTCTGAGTTACGGGCGTTTCGTCCTTATTCGGGCGCCAGTTACGGTTATACTCATCCTTGAGTCCGGGCATAATGCGGGTAGTTTTAACACCGCCGTAGCCGATAGCCGCATATAAATCGTCCACGTTGGAAAATCTCTGACGCTCAGCGATTTTCATAAGGAATGACTCGTATTTTTCGTTATCCTCAAAACGGATAAAGTTACGCTTGAGCTCTCTTTCAAGCTCGTTTCTTCCCTCAACAATATTTTCCTCGCGGCGTTCCTTTTTGAACCACGAGCGGATTTTTGAGCGTGCCTCGCTCGTTTTTACAATATTGAGCCAGTCACGCGACGGGCCTTTACCCGGCTGATTCGAGGTAAGCACTTCAATAATCTGTCCCGTTCTCACCTGAGTGTCGAGCGGCACGATTCTTCCGTCAACCTTTGCGCCGACCATTCTGTTGCCTACAGCAGAGTGAATAGCATAGGCAAAGTCAATAACGGTTGAGCCGCGCGGGAGGGATTTAACCTCACCCTTAGGAGTAAAGACATAGACCTCGTCCATTGACAGGTCGCCTTTGATATTTGAAACGAACTCAGCGGCATCATCCGAATTTTCGTTTTCAATCATACGGTTAATCCACTGAAGCGATTTGTCAATACTGTCCTTACTGTTTTTGCCGTTCTTACCGAGCTTATACTTCCAGTGCGCCGCGATACCGTATTCAGCGGTACGGTGCATATCCCAGGTTCTTATCTGAATTTCAAACGGAATTCCCTGACTGCTTAAAACGGTTGTATGCAGGGACTGATACATATTGGGCTTCGGGGTAGAAATATAATCCTTAAATCTGCCCGGGAGCGGAGTATACATATCGTGCACTATACCGAGAGCGTTATAACAGTCAATAAGGCTGTCAACGATAATTCTTACGGCATAAATATCATAAATTTCCTCAAAGTTTTTGCCCTTGATATATATTTTTCTGAATATACCGTGAACGGATTTTACCCTTGAGGTTATCTGGCAGTTTTTCATCAGCGGTTTGAGCTTTGCAGTCAGCTCGTTTGTAATTTCCTTTAAGAAGTCCTTGCCCTCATCCTGTTTTAATAACAGCGAATTTTCTATATCCTTATAGGCAACGGGGTCAAGATAGCGGATTGCCAGATCCTCAAGCTCCTCTTTAAACGCACGGATACCTAAGCGGTGCGCAATAGGAGCGTAAATTTCAAGCGTTTCGTGGGATTTCTGCCTCTGCTTATAGGGCGGCATATGCTGGAGGGTACGCATATTATGAAGCCTGTCGGCAAGCTTAATGATAATTACCCTTACGTCCTGATTCATTGCAATGAACATCTTACGGATATTCTCCGCCTGAATTTCCTCGCGGGTTGAAAGCGGAATCTGACCGAGCTTTGTAACGCCGTCTACAAGCAGCGCAACGTCGTCGCCGAATTCATTTCTGATATAATCAAGGTCGTACCCCGTATCCTCAACAACGTCGTGAAGCAGAGCGGAAACGATACAGTCGTTATCCATTCCTATTTCAAAAAGTATTTTTGCAACGGCAACAGGGTGCATAATATAAGGCTCGCCCGAGCGGCGGCGCTGGTCCTTGTGCGCGTCACGTGCAAGCTGATATGCTTTTAATATTAAATCCGAATCATACGTGCCGTTTCTTTTTACCTCTTCAAAAAATTCGTCAAAACGGTCGTTATATTCCTCATACTTAATTTCTTCAGCCAAGCTTTAATCTCTCCCTTAGCATTTTCATTACTTTAGTATCTTCAAGGTTAACCTTGCCCTTAATTTCGGGTACGGTTATGGTTTTATTATATTCAATAAGTCCCGCCTGAACGAATGCCCTTAGAGCTATCATCAGAGCTCCGTAGGTTACAAAGCTCTGCAGACGGAAGTATAAATCATCAAGCGAATATGCATAGCCGTTATTCTTTTTCAGGTACTTATATATCACAGCGCAGGCTTCCCTGTCAGGATAGATTGAGGGCACGGGCTTTTTAGTTTTTTTATAAAGCTCGTATTCGTTTTTTTCCCTGAAATACTTATCGTCGTCAGTATCCGCAAGGCGAATATCAACGGCGCGAACCGAAAGGTACGTTCTGTCATTAAAAAGATTTTTTGAAATGGTTACGGCAAGACTGAGAATATCGCCGGGCTTATAGGGGAATTCATCATACGGGCTGCCGAATTTCACAACCCGAATCTTTCGCCCCTTCTTTTCAAGTTCAAGGCGTACGTGCTTGCCCTCTTTCAGCGGAGTTACGCTCAGAAGTTTCATTTTATAAACGCCGAAAACCGCCTGTTTATTTGCCTCACCGTACGGCTCAAGCACGCTCAAATTCTCCGCAAGCTCAAGAGTGAGGTAATTCGGAGATATTCTTAAATCAATTTCAAGCTCAGGTACCGGCATAACGGGATATTCACTGAGAGCAAAATCGTTTATATGCTTACGGAATGCCCCGATATTCTCCTCATTAAGCGTTATTCCCGCTGCAAGAGGATGACCGCCGAAGCGGATTAAATCATCGCTGCAGGCTGATATAGCCTCATAAATATTAAAACCGTCAACCGAGCGGGCAGAACCGCGGGCAATTCCGTCCTCATCAACGGAGATAACGAACGCGGGCTTTGAGTACCTGTCCATAATATGACTCGCAACGATACCCGTAACTCCGTGGTGATAACCCTTTCCCGAAACGACGATTACCCTTTCGGAAGAGAGAAGCGGATTTTCTTCAAGCGTTTTGATAACGTCATCAAGAATCTGCTTTTCTGTTTCCTGACGGCGTGAATTTTCAAGACAGAGCTGTTCGTATTTATAGTCGCAGTCCTCGCTGTCATCGCTGATAAGAAACTCTACAGCCTTGTCGGCACTGCTCATTCTGCCCATTGCGTTAATCTTTGGGCAGAGCTGATACACGATTTCGCCCGAGGTATATTCCTTAATCCCGTTGGCGTTAACGAACGCTTCAAGCGCGGGACGGGGATAGTTATTTATCTTTTTAATTCCCTCTCTGACGAAGGAACGGTTTTCGTGGACGAGCGGAACGACGTCGGCAAGAGTACCGATAGCGACGAGGTCAATATACTCCTCAATTATCTCCCTTACGTCGCCCTCGTACATAGCCTGAACGAGCTTGAACACAACGCCTACTCCGCAGTAATCGCAGAATTCCAGGTCGTTTTCCTCCCTGTGTGGATTTACTATCGCCTCGGCGCGCGGAAGCGTTTCTCCAAGCTGGTGGTGGTCCGTAATTACAAGGCGCATTCCGAGGGAATAAATATACTCTGCCTCCTCAACGGAGCTTATACCGTTATCAACGGTAATAATAAGCTGCGCGCCCTGCTCCTTAATTTTATCAATGGCAGCGGTGTTCATACCGTAGCCCTCATTAATTCTGTCCGGTATATAGTAAAAAACATCTGCGCCCTCACTTTGAAGAAAAGAGAGAAGAAGCGCCGTTGAGGTTACGCCGTCGCAATCATAATCACCGTAAATGCAGATTTTTTCTCCCGCGTCTACAGCGTCGCCGATAACAAAGGAGGCTTCCTCCATATCGACAAAATTAAACGGCGATACGGTTTCAAAGCTTTTTGAAAGAAAGCCCGAAACCGCAACGTCATCGTCAATTCCCCTTGAAACAAGTAAAAAGGCAACAAACGGGTCAATATCAAATTTTTCACTGATTGCGGACGCTTTTTCTCTGTCAGCGTCGCGCACTATCCATTTTTTATGCGCCATTATGAGTTTTTATCTACCTTGTGAAATTCTTTCAAATTGCCTGATTTTTCAGCTCTTTTATGAAGAACGGCTTCAACATCCTCAATGGTAACGCCTCTGTCTACCATCATAACGAGAGTGTGGTAAATAAGGTCGCATATTTCTCCCGTAAGCTCGTCCTTATCGTTGTTCTTTGCGGCGATTACCATTTCGGTACTCTCCTCGCCCACTTTTTTCAGAATTTTATCAATTCCCTGCTCGAATAGATAGCAGGTATAAGAGCCCTCCTCCTTGGCGGCTTTTCTTTTAAGTATAGTTTCGTAATCGTTTCTGATATAATCCATAGCCTATCCTCTGTTAAATTCTATATTGTTAAAAAAACAGGAATGATTGCCCGTATGGCAGGCAGCGCCTGTCTGAATCACCTTGATTAAAAGCGTATCGTCGTCACAATCGCCCTTAATATCCACAATTTTCTGAACATTTCCGGAGGTTGCTCCCTTGTTCCAGAGCTCCTGCCTTGAGCGCGACCAGAACCACGTGTAGCCCGTTTCAAGAGTTTTCTTCAGC
This sequence comes from Ruminococcaceae bacterium UBA3751, assembly GCA_002371215.1. GTDB lineage: Bacteria > Bacillota > Clostridia > Oscillospirales > Acutalibacteraceae > Eubacterium_R. The sequence continues at coordinate 65,196 of DFGL01000027.1, forward strand.
GATTCTCTGTTCATATATGCGAGCATAAGCACCTCGCCCGTTGACTCCTCCTGTACTATCGCGGGAATTAATTCGCTCTTTTTAAAATACTTATCCAAATCCATTATTTACACACCTCAATAGCTTCCTTAAGGCTGAGAGTTCCCTTATAAATTGACTTTCCGCAGATTGCTCCGTAAAGCCCGTTATCCCTGAGCCGGATAATATCGTTAATATTACTTACTCCGCCTGACGCGGTGATATTGCAGGATACGGCTTCATTAAGGGCTGTAAGCTGTTCAACGTTAGGCCCGCTGAGCGTTCCGTCCTTTGAAATATCTGTATAGATAATAGTTTCAACGCCCATTTGCTCTATTTGGCGCGCAAGGTCAATATAATGGGTTTTTGTGCCCTGAGTCCAGCCCTCTGTTGCGGCAAAGCCGTCCTTGGCGTCAATGCCTACCGCGATAAGCGAGCCGAATTCCTTAACAGCCTCCTTGACAAGCTCGGGATTTTTGAGCGCAACAGAGCCGAGAATTATTCTTTTTATTCCGTTTTCAGCGTAAAAGCAGATATCCTTCATTGTACGGATACCGCCGCCGAGTTCAACCTTAAGAGGCGTTTTTTCGGCTACCTCAATAAAGGTTTTCGCGTTAACGGGCTCCTTTTTCAGCGAGCCGTCAAGGTCTACCATATGAATCCACTCAGCACCTGCTAAAACGAAGCTCTTTGCGGTTTCAAGCGCATTTTCGGCAACCTGCTCCGCGGTTGAAAAATCCCCCTTAAAGAGCCTTACGGGCTTACCGTCAATAATATCAATAGCGGGGAAAATAAGCATTATAACACTCCCTTTGTTGAAAGGACTGAGCCGTCTGTATTTTTTGCAACCGCAATTTTCAGCGCGTGGGCTACAGCCTTGAAAATCGCCTCAATTTCGTGGTGCGCATTTTTTCCGTACGGAACGTTAATGTGAAGCGTTATGCCTGAATTCATAGCGAAAGCGCGCCAGAATTCCTCAGTAACGCAGGTTTCATAATCTCCGCACTTTTCCTGGGGAAAGTCAGCGTTGAACACCAAAAACGGACGGTTTGAAATATCAAGCGCCGCTTCGGCAAGAGTTTCATCCATAGGGATTTTAAAGAAGCCGTAGCGCTCAATTCCGCTCATATCTCCGAGCGCTTTATTAAACGCCTTACCGAGAGCAATTCCCGTATCCTCAGCGGTATGGTGAGTATCAACCTCAAGGTCGCCCGTAACGTTTACCTTTAAGCCGAAACCGCCGTGTACTCCGAAAGCGGTAAGCATATGGTCAAAAAAGCCTATGCCTGTTGAGATTTCAACCTCTCCGCCGTCAAGGCAAAGTTCAATTTTAATCTGCGTTTCCTTTGTATTTCTTTCAACAGTGGAAGTTCTCATAATTTTCCTCTTAATCAAATCTTACTTTAATTGAGTTGGCGTGCGCTGTAAGTCCTTCGGACTCAGCGAGAGTTATAATATCGTCCTTCGCCTTTCTCAGTTCAGCGCAGGTATAGTAAATAAACGACGATTTTTTAATAAAGCTGTCAACCGACAGAGGCGAGAAGAAACGCGCCGTACCCGAGGTAGGAAGAACGTGGTTAGGACCTGCGTAATAATCGCCAAGCGGCTCGGGAGACCAGTTACCGAGGAATACTGAGCCCGCGTTATCAATCTTGCCGATATATTTAAGCGGCTCTGAAATACAGAGTTCGAGATGCTCCGGAGCGAGCTCGTTGGCGAAACTAATCGCCTGCTCCAGCGTTTCACAAACAATGATTTCACCGTAATTTTCAAGCGACTGCTCAATAATAGTCTGCCTTTCAAGGTGTTTTATCTGCTTTTCAATCTCGTGGAGGGTTGAGCGCGCAAGGTCGGTAGAGGTTGTCAGAAGAATTGCCGAGGCGAGTACGTCGTGCTCAGCCTGACTCATAAGGTCGGCAGCGAGGAACGACGGGTCCGCAGTTTTATCGGCAACGATAAGTATTTCGCTCGGTCCCGCAACCATATCAATATCAACTATGCCGTAGAGAAGCCTTTTAGCAGTTGCAACAAAGATATTGCCCGGTCCTACGATTTTATCAACCTTAGGAATTTTTTCAGTGCCGTAGGCAAGTGCGGCAACAGCCTGCGCTCCGCCTACCATAAACACCTTATCAACCCCTGCAACAGCGGCGGCAGCCATAATATTCGGGTCAGGCTTTCCGTTCTTACCGGGAGGGGTTACCATAATAATTTCCTCTACGCCCGCAATTTTAGCGGGAACAGCATTCATAAGAACAGAGGAAGGATAAGCGGCGGTACCGCCCGGAACATAGATTCCCACCCTTTTTAAACCTCTTACGCGCTGTCCCATAATAACGCCGTTTTCCTGAGTTGTCATCCAGCTTTGCTGAGCCTGACGGAGATGGAAATCATAAATATTATTTTTAGCGTTGGTAATAGCCGTCTTAAAAGCTTCATCCGCGTTATCAAGATATTCAAGAAGCTCTTCCTTTTCTACAACAAACTTCTTGGGAAGCCCGCCGTCAAAGCGCACCGTATATTCAAGCACTGCCTCGTCGCCGTTTTCCTTAACGCCGTTTATTATATTTCTGACTATGTCAACTATTTTTTCATCGGTTTCACCCGCGCGTTTTTTCAGGTTTTCAATAAGCGCGTATTCAACCTTTCCGTTAGCCTTAGTGATTTTCATTTTTCTTTCTCCTATACCTGACTTGCAAGCTCTATATCATTTAAAAATGCTTCAATTTCTGCTTTTCTAAGCTTCATTGACGCCATATTTACAATTACCCTTGCGGAAATCGGAAGGATTTCTTCAACAACCCTGAGCCCGTTTTCCTTCAGAGTTGAGCCCGTTTCAACAATATCTACAATACCGTCCGCAAGCCCGAGAAGCGGAGCAAGCTCAACGCTTCCCTCTATCTTTATAATTTCAACATCCATACCCTTGCTCTCAAAGAACTCCCTGGCAACCTTCGGGTATTTGGACGCCACTACCTTGCGTTTATAGCCCGAATAAAAATCCGTACCTTCAGGGCAGGCAAGGGCGAAGCGGCATTTACCTATTCCAAGGTCAATTACCTCATAAAACGAGGAACCGTTTTCAACTATCGTATCCTTACCGACTATTCCTATATCGCAAACACCGTGCTCAACGTAGGTTATTACGTCCGGCGCCTTTGAGAGCACTGCCTCATATTTATCAACAGGGAGGATAAGTCGCCTGCCTTTGTTTTCAAGCTCCGTTGTGTCAAGCCCCATTGTTTTAAACAGCTTAACGCTGCTTTTTTCAAGCCTGCCTTTAGTAAGAGCAATTCTTATAGGGCGCTCAACGTTAATCGTTTCCCTCATTGCTTCACAAACGGCGCTGACCTCAACGCCAAAGCCGATAGCGGGAGCTTTCATTCCGAATTCGCCGAGCAGATTATCGTAGCGTCCGCCCGAGAGAATTGTTAAGCCCGAGCCCTCGGCATAGCCGTGGAAGATAACGCCCGTATAATAATTTGAACGGTTAACGAGCCCGAGGTCAAGCATTATATAATCCTTAAGCCCGCGGGAGCAAAGCTCATCGTAAAGCGACTTCAGATAGTCAAGTGCACTGACAGCCTCTTTATCGTTATAAAGCGCCTTCGCCTCATCTATAACCTCAGCTCCGCCGAAAAGCCGCGGAAGCTTTTTAAGCACCTCCGTTTCCCTGCTCTTGCCCATTTTGTTGAGCAAATCGCCGAGAGCGGCATAGTTTTTGCCCTCAATGAGATTGCAGATGTCAGCTCTTCCCGTATCGTCCAAATCAAGCTTATTAAGTATAGTATTAAAGAATGCGGCAGTGCCGATTTCAAGCTTGAAGGAATTGAGCTTGCAGCGCTTAAGGCTTTCTATAGCAAGAGTAATTACTTCAATATCTGCATCGGTTGAGCCGTCGCCGATAAGCTCAACGCCGCTCTGCGCAATTTCATTAATTCTGCCCTTTAAATCCTTATTGCGAACGAAAACGCTCTGATTATAATAGAGCCTTACGGGAAAATCGCTGTCGGAGAGCCTAGTTGCAACCATTCGGGCGATAGGCATTGTGTTATCGGGTCTTAAAACCGTAGTTCTGCCCGCTGAGTCGCTGAGTTTAAACATCTCCTCCGCCTGAATTCCCGTTATATCGCTCTGAAAAACGTCAAAAAATTCAATTGCGGGAGTGAGCACCTTGCGGTAGCCGCTGTCCTTGAACAAATCGGACAGAGTATGCTCAACTATTCGCCTGTCATCACACTCTTCAAATAGGAAATCGCGTGAGCCTTCGGGTGTTATTTTAGAATATCTTTTCATAATTTTCCGCCCTTTTCACTTTAGTGTGCTAATATGCTACCACATTAAAGTGTATCTGTCAACAGTTAATTATATTTATATATACTACTAAAAAAATGAAATCTGCTTGGTTTCCGGCAAATCGCCGAGCGCTCCTGCATTACGCAGCGCGTCAACAACGGACTTGCCTACGCCCGGCTCTCCCGCCAAATCATCTGACGCGATAAAGCCGTCGGGGTTACGCTTGACTGCGTCCGCAATAGACTGCGCAGCATTTTCACCGATACCGTCAATTGCGGAGAACGGAAGCCTTATTTTGCCATCCTCAATTTTGTAAACGCGCCAGTCGGATTTATATAAATCAACAGGCAGGAATTCATATCCCCTTGCAAGCATTTCAATAACAATCTGATTAACAACGTAGGTGTTTTCCTCTTTTGCGGTAACCTCAATGTTATTCTTCTTTTTATTATTGAACTCCTCCATCTTCTTTTTAACAGCCACCTTGCCCTGAACGGCGGAAACAGCGTCAATAGCACCTCCGCGAACGGTAAAGTATGCAGCGTAAAACTGCAGAGGATAGTATATTTTGTACCACGCAATTCTCAGCGCCGCGATAACGTATGCAGCCGCATGAGCCTTCGGGAACATATATTTAATCTTATAGCAGGAATCAATATACCACTGCTCAACGCCGATGGTTTTCATCGCCTTTTCGTACGGCGGAAGCTCTTTGGGCGCTTTACCCTTACGGGTATACTCCATAATCTTAAAGCAATCGCTGTTTGAAAGCGGCGATTCTTCACCCGTTCTTGACTCATAGTCCTGAGCAACGTGGATAAGGTGAGTCATAATATCGTCACGGCAGCCGATTACGTCGGAAATAGTGCATATTTTTTTATTGATTAAATCCTGCGCGTTACCGAGCCAAACGTCCGTACCGTGGGAAAGCCCTGAAATCTGGAGCAAATCCGCAAAGGTTTTGGGCTGAGCGTCAATAAGCATCTGAATAACGAACGGCGTACCCATTTCCGGTATAGCAAGCGTACCCGTCGGGCAATCAATATCCTCGGGGCTTACGCCGATAGGTTCGGTTGACGTTACAAGCTGATAGAGCTTCGGGTCTGACAAATCAACGTCCATTACCGGAACGCCTGTCAAATCCTCAAGATATTTATAAAGAGTCGGATTATCGTGGCCGAGCTCGTCCAGCTTAAGAAGGGTATCGTGAAGCGAGCGTTTAAAGTCAAAATGAGTCGTATACGTACCCTTTTTCTCATCGTTAGAGGGATACTGAATAGGTGTGAAATCCTCAACCGTATACTCCGAGGGAACAACAACCATACCGCCGGGGTGCTGCCCCGTTGTACGCTTTATTCCCGTACAGCCGATAGTAAGTCGGTCAAGCTCCGCTTTAGGGGTTACGTTTAAAAGATTTCGCTCTTCAAGGTATTTTCTGGCAAATCCGTAAGCGGTTTTATCGGCAACGGTTGCCATTGTACCCGCTTTAAAGACGTATTCCTTACCGAAAAGCTCCTCTGTGAAATGATGGATTTTACTCTGCACCTCGCCCGAGAAGTTAAGGTCAATATCCGGTTCCTTATCGCCCTTGAAGCCGAGGAAGGTTTCAAACGGGATTTCGTGGCCGTCGCGCTTCATAGGCGCTCCGCATTCGGGGCAGTTTTTAGCGGGAAGGTCAAAGCCTGAGCCGTATTCGCCGTGAGTGAAGAACTCGCTGTGCTTACACTTTTTACAGTAGTAGTGCGGCGGGAGAGGATTAACCTCGGATATACCGCCGAAATGGGCTGCAAGCGATGAGCCTACGGAGCCTCTTGAACCTACGAGGTAACCGTTTTTCTCGCTCTCCTCTACAAGCCTTTTAGCGATAACGTAAAGCACGCCGTAGCCGTGGCCGATAATACTGTCAAGCTCACGCTGAAGCCTTGAGGCAACGATTTCGGGAACGGGGTCGCCGTACAAATCCTTAGCCATGCTCCAGCATTTTTCCGTCAGCTCCTCGTTAGCGCCGTCAATATGCGGCTGGAAGGTTCCCGGCGGAATCGGCGGAATATCGTCCTGAATCATATCTACAATTTTATTCGGGTTATCAATTACGAATTCCCTGGCTCTTTCACCCGCCCATTCAAAATCAGAGAGCATTTCCTCGGTAGTTTTGAAATAGAGCGGCGCCTGGTCGTCGCAATCCTTAAAGCCCATTGAAGCCTGAATAATAGCTCTGAACTTTGCGTCCTTTTCATCAAGGAAATGAACGTCGCCTGTTGCAACGACGGGTTTGCCAAGCCTGTCCGCAATTTCAACAAGCTTTTTATTGAGGTTGATTAAATCCTCCTCGCTGTTTATATCCTCGTGGATTTCCCTTTCGGACATAATCATAAAACGGTTATTACCGATAGGCATTACCTCGATATAGTCATAGAACGAAGCGATTTCGTCAAGCTCGCTTTCGCTCTTTTTATTAAGTATTGCCTGAACGAGCTCGCCCTGTTCGCAGGCTGAGCCGATAAGCAGACCGTCGCGCTTTTTTCTGAGCATTGATTTTGGAATAAGCGGTCTTGTTTTAAAGGTTTTTACGTTTGAATATGAAATCATTTCGTACAGATTTTTACGCCCGTACTTACGCTCCTCTTTTGGAATTGAGCTGTCAAGAGAGGTATCCTCTTTAACAAGGAGAATAACGTGGTAGCGCTTCATCTCCTTATTCTTCATATTCATAAAATCGGGATACACGCTGTCGTCAACAAGATAGCCCTCCATACCGAGAACGAGCTTTATTCCCTTGGACTTTGCCGCTGCATACGCTTCGGGAAGCGCCTGAACGACGCCGTGGTCAGTTACGGCGAGCGCTCTGTGCCCCCACTTTGCCGCACGTTCAACGAGCTTTTTGGGAGCGGTAATTCCGTCCATTTCCGAGATAGACGTATGAAGGTGAAGCTCAACGCGCTTTTCCTCTGCGTTATCCTGCTTTTCCGCCTTCATAACGGTTTCAATATTTTTCGGGCGCAGAACGAACTGGTTAGAATACTGGTCAAACTGATATGCGCCGTTTACTATAACGGTTGTACCCTCCGTTACCTTGCTGATAATAGGGTCAAGCAGAGCGCCCCTGTCGAACATACGGCAGGATATGGACGAGGAATAATCGGTAATATCAAAGGTAAACGACTTACTGTCGCCGCGCTTTGTATCCTTTGACTCGCTTTTATATACGTCGCCCCATACCGTGATGAAGCCGTCGTCGGGCTCAACCTCAACTATAGGCTTGGGAAGCTCGCGTATGTTCCTTCCGAAAATAACCTTTCTCGTATCGGCAAAAAGCGGAGTATTTCCGAGCGGAGTATGAACGACGTTGAGCTGCTTTTCCTCAAGAAGTTTTTTACGCTCCTCCTCTTTTTTCTGCTCCTTTTCGTTCATTCTTTCAACCGCCTCAGCCATTGCCTCGGCAACGCTGAAGGATTCAACCTCTAAAAACGAAACGTCAAAATCAATTCCGAATTCACCGTAAATCAGCGCGGAAATCTCCTTATCTATCTCTCGCTCCTCAAGGATTGCTTTTCCGCCTTTTTTCAGGCAAACGGTAAGAACGTCATCCTCAATTTCTGCCTCAACGCCGTCAAAAAAGCCGTTGATAATCGCATTTTCATCCTTAATCGGAGAGAGGATTTTTTCTATATCGTCAAGGCTGAAGGCGTCCTTAGGATACTTAACGCTGATTTTACATTTACTCAGTTCAAGCGCCTTTGCCAACGCGTCTTTAACTCTTTTAATAACGCCGTAATCTATAAGCACCTCGCTCTTTAATTCAAGCTCAAGCGCTCTTTTTTCTTTCCAGATTTTTAATTTATTTATACCCGCTGAGCCTATAATGGCAGAGTCGGAGTTATTTATGTATTCACCTAATAATTCATAAAACTGAGTCATTAAAGCTTGTCTACCTCTTTCATTAATTCATCAAGCAAATCCTTTTCGTCAACCTTACGAAGAATTTCGCCCTTTTTGAATATCAGACCGCAGCCGTCTCCGCCCGCGATACCGATATCGGCTTCTCTTGCTTCTCCGGGACCGTTAACTATACAACCCATAACCGCTACTTTGATAGGCTTTTTACAGCCGCGGAGGCGTTCTTCTACCTGCTTTGCAAGCCCTACAAGGTCAATTTTTGTTCTGCCGCAGGTGGGGCAGGAAATAAGATACGGGCAGTCAGTTTTAAGCCCGATTGCCTTTAAAATATCAAAGGCTGCGTATACCTCCTCAACGGGCTCATCGGTAAGGCTGACGCGGATAGTATCGCCTATTCCCCTTGTTAAAAGAGAACCGATGCCTACGGAGGATTTAATAATTCCCATTCGCTTTGTTCCCGCTTCCGTCACTCCGAGATGAAGCGGATAATCGCAGCGCTTATCTGCAAGCTCATAACATTCAATCATTGTATTTACATTTGAGGATTTAATTGAAATTACGATATTATCAAAATCAAATTTTTCAAGCAGAGAAGCGTGGTACATAGCGCTTTCAACCATTGCCTCGGGAGTTGGCGAGCCGTATTTTTCAAGTATATGCTTTTCGAGCGAGCCTGAATTAACGCCTATTCTTATCGGAATTCCCTTCTGATTGCATATATCGGCAACCGCCTTGACTCTGTCCTCGCTGCCGATATTACCGGGGTTGATTCTGATTTTATCAATTCCCCTTTCTGCTGCGCCGAGAGCGAGCTTATAATCAAAATGAATATCCGCAACGAGCGGAACGCTGACTGCATTTTTTATAGGCTCAACAAGGCTGAGCGCATTTTCATCGGGAACGGCAAAACGAATAACCTGGCAGCCCGCTTTTTCAAGAGCGACAGCCTGTTTTACACTTCCCTCTATATCCGAAGCGGGGATATTCAGCATACTCTGAACGAGTATGGGAGAATCGCCGCCGATAAAAGTATTTCCGAGTTTGATTTTTTTGGTATGTCTCATATTCAGCCCTTTCGTAAATTAAGAATTAATAATTAAGAGTTAAGAATAAAATTTAAAACGGATTTAATTATCTTTTTCTTTCATCGTAAGGATAATACTTGATAATAGTCTGTAGATTTCCTCACAATCACTGTACATTGATGTAAACTCATTATTATCAATGTAACCGGTTTCAAACAATAGCCTGAGCCAATATCTTGTTTCATTAGTTTCTTTAATAGCAATTGAAAGCTTCCCTATAAAATCTTTATGACTTTGGGCATTTTGAGCCTCTGCTATATTAGCTCCGATACTTGTTCCGGATTTCATTATCTGGCGTGACAAAACAAATTCATTTTTGGTTTTAATCAGATAATTACTCAACTTTACAATTCTTTTTGCGAATTCAAAGCTTTTAGTTTCAATAACATTGTCCATAATTCCTACCAAATTTTTAATTCTTAATTCATAATTCTTAATTCAAATAGCTATTTAAAAAGTTTTGAAATATCGGAGAAGGTTATGATGCTCATAAATCCGAGGAGAATAACAAGACCTGCGCCGTTGATTGCCCATTCCCATTTATCGGGCATTTTGCGCCTGAACAGACCTTCAAACAACAGCAGAAACAGCCTCCAGCCGTCGAGCGCGGGAATCGGGAAGAGATTGAACAAGCCTACGTTTATAGTAAGCAGCGCCATTATTCTAAGCATTGAAACCGGACTTACCTTGACGGCGCTGGAAATAATACCGACTGCGCCGACGGGACCGCTTAAATCAGAAATATTATAACGCCCGAGCAGTAAATCATGGACGGAGAGAAAAACAATTCTTGCGTATGAGATAGCCTCCATAACCGTACTTTTAAGAACGTTGCCTACGGTTTTATTTACACCTAAAAGCCAGAAATCAATATGGATATACTGCCTTCCTTCGAGTTCCTCCATATCAAAGGTAACGTCAAGCTTCTGCTCCTTTCCGTCGCGGATAATTACCATTTCAATTTCATTATCCCTTGAGCGGGAAAAGCCCGAGTTAACGTCGGTTGGGCTGTAAATTCTCATACCGTCGATGGATTTGATTGTATCCCCTGCCTGAAGAACGGAGACGCTTTTTGCTCCGTTTTCAAACTTTGCGATAGTCGTTGTACCGACAAGATTCTGGGAACAGACGAGAATTCCCGAAATCAGAACGCCGAGAATGAGGTTCATCATAGCTCCCGCTACGACGACGAAGAAACGTTGGCTCACCTTTTTCTTTGAAAACGAGGCTTCATCGTCGCTTTCCTCACTCTCGCCTTCCATAGCGCAATAACCGCCGAAAAGAACGAGCCTTAAAGAATAGGTTGTATCGCCCCTTGTAAACTGAAACAGCTTGGGTCCCATACCTATCGAGAATTCATTTACTTTTATTCCCATAAGTCGGGCAGCTGCAAAATGACCGCCTTCGTGAATTATTATAATTACCTCAAAAAAGAGGATTGCAATTAAAACGGGATAAACCGTATTCCAGATGTGTGATATCACTTAACCGTCTCCAAAACATAGTCTCTTGCCGCCCTGTCAGCAGAGAGAACGTCGCTGAGGGTGAAATCCTGCTTTTCAGGGGCATTTTTCATCGCTTCATAATTAAGATATGCAATATCGG
>DFGL01000020.1:0-333 GCA_002371215.1 Ruminococcaceae bacterium UBA3751
TTGAGGACGTATTCACAATCACAGGCCGTGGTACAGTTGCTACCGGTAGAGTAGAAAGAGGTAAGCTCAATACTAACGACCAGGTAGAGATGGTAGGTCTTGAAGACGAAACCAGAACTACTGTATGTACAGGTATCGAGATGTTCAGAAAGATTCTTGACTACGCTGAGGCCGGCGATAACATCGGTTGTCTCCTTCGTGGCGTACAGAGAACTGAAATCAGAAGAGGCCAGGTTCTCGCTCAGCCGGGTTCAATCAAGCCTCACACCAAGTTCACAGGCCAGGTATACGTTCTTTCTAAGGACGAGGGTGGCCGTCATACTCCTTTCTTCA
>DFGL01000020.1:409-61165 GCA_002371215.1 Ruminococcaceae bacterium UBA3751
TCTATTTCAGAACAACTGACGTAACAGGCGTTATTTCTCTTCCTGAGGGAACAGAAATGTGTATGCCCGGCGATAACGTTGATATGAACGTTGAGCTTATTACTCCTATCGCTATCGAAAACGGTCTTCGTTTTGCTATCCGTGAGGGCGGCAGAACTGTAGGTTCAGGCGTTGTTATCGGTATCGAGGAATAATTTGAACTAATTTAAAAGCACTGCTTCGGCAGTGCTTTTTGTTATATATGAATATATTTAAAGGGCGGGGAAAACCCCGCCCTTAGTTTTGTATTACTTAATAAGTAATGCAGTTTGTTGTTATATATTTTGTTCCTGCTCTTACAACCTTTTCCATAAGCTCAAGGCTGTCGCAGGTCCAGGTTGCAGTTTCAAGCCCTGCCTCGTGTACCTTTTTAATCATAGCGCAGTCGTTAGCCGTATTGTTTTCGTTGTTGCAATCGTAGCTTATGCCGCAGTTTTCAACTGTTTTTGCCTTTGCGATATCCTCGTCGGTAATTTCATCGACAAGAAGAAAGAGCTTAGCGTCAGTGATTTCACGGAAAGTAACAAGATCCTCAAAAGCGAAGGCAATATAATTTGCCTCAACGCCGTATTTCTTCTGAAGGTCGATTATCTCCTGATAGTACTGACGGTTGCGGTTGTACTTGAGCTCAACAGTGCAGGTCATTCCGTATTTAGCGCAGGTTTTGAAGAAATCTTCAAGAGTGCATACCTTAAGCTCGGGATATTTAGCTATGTTGTGCCCGTTGGTATAATTGAGTTTGAGGAGCTCATCGTACGTTGAAAGCTCAACAACTCTCGATTTATCCATCATTCTCGTTGTAACAGGGTCGTGGTGAAGAATCCATACTCCGTCGCGCGTTCTGTATATATCACATTCTGCACCCCAGTAACCTGCTTTGCCTGCTTCCTCATATGCGGGAAGGGTGTTCTCGGGAGCAACTGCTCTGAAGCCGCGGTGAGCTGTAAGAACATAATCGTCCTCGTCGGTAAGGCTTGAATCTTTAACGGATTGAACCTTATACGGAACTAATTTGCTGTAGTTTTTAAACCATTCAATTTTTTCTCCTGCTTTGATACCGCCGTATACTGCAGCTCCGAAAAGAGTTGCTGTTGCAGCGAATTTTGCAGCTGTTTTAAGTTTCATATCATTTACCTCACAAATGAATTTAGTATATTATAACACGACTTGTTCATATATTCAACAACGGGTTTTCAGATTCCGTCATTATTGAATAATCCGAGCTTTTGCCAACGATAATATGGTCTATAAGCTCAATATCTATTGTTCTCAGTAATTGTATCAGTTTTCTCGTAATCATAATATCTTCATACGACGGCTCAGGGGACGCGCTTGGATGATTATGCGCAATTATTGCCCCTGTGGCATTATGGTCAATAAGAAAAAGCATCAACCCTCTTATGTCAACTACAGATTGATTAACGTAACCTTCCGATATGATGCGCCAGTCAAGAACCTTTCTTTTGTCATTAAGCGCAACAACTGCAAAGCATTCATTCCTTTTTACCTTCAGCAGCGCCCTGAAATAGTCCTTAGCCGTTTGGGTATCCGTGATTTTATGAATTTTTTCAATTTTCTCTTCGCCGATTCTCTGTGCTGCCTGGTAAAACAGAGATATAAATACAGCCGTCCTTTCGTCAAGACCTTTAACGCACAGAAGGGATCTGACGTCTGTTTTCAATACATCCCTTAATGTGCCGTAGTTTGCAATCAGCCTGGCGGCAAGCTCGCTGTCCTTTTCTCCGTAGTGACTTCGCTTTGAATAGCGAATTATTTTATCAAGTATTTCAACATCGCTCAGACCGTCTAAATGGCTTTTTCTTTCTGAATTATCCATTTTTAAACCATATCCTCCGGATGAAATACCCTGTCAAATTCCTCTTTGCTGAGAAATCCGAGTTCAACGCACGCCTCTTTTAGCGTTATGTTTTCAGCATAAGCCTTCTTAGCGGTTTTTGCCGCGTTTTCGTAACCTATGTACGGGTTGAGTGCGGTTACGAGCATAAGGGAATTATTAAGGTTAGCCTGCATTTTTTCTCTGTTGGCTGTTATTCCCGAAGCGCAGTTTTTATCAAAGGAGATAATCGCGTCGCTCAGCAGTCTTACAGACTGAATAAAATTGTAAATTATTACGGGCATAAATACGTTAAGCTCAAAATTGCCCTGGCTTGCGGCAAAGCCTATTGCCGCGTCGTTACCCATAACCTGAACGGCAACCATAGTAACTGCCTCGCACTGCGTGGGGTTAACCTTACCCGGCATGATTGATGAACCGGGTTCATTTTCGGGAATTTTTATTTCACCGAGACCGAGCCTCGGACCGCTTGCGAGCCAGCGTATATCGTTTGCAATTTTCATCATATCAGCCGCAAGCGCTTTAACTGCGCCGTGCGCAAAAACGATTTCGTCCTTAGAGGTCAGGGCGTGGAATTTGTTTTCTGCGGTAATAAACTGCTTGCCCGTAATTTCAGATACAGCCTTTGCAACCTTTTTATCAAAGCCCTCGGGTGCGTTGAGCCCCGTTCCGACAGCCGTGCCGCCGAGCGCCAGTTCCTTAAGCCCGCAGAGTGCGTTTTCAATCTGGCAAACGTCCTTTTCAAGGCTCGTGCGCCAGCCGCTTATTTCCTGAGTAAAGGTGATAGGCGTTGCGTCCTGAAGGTGAGTGCGTCCGCATTTAACAACCCCTTCGTTTTCCTCTTCAAGTCTTTCGAAGGTGGATATAAGTGCCTTTATAGCGGGAATAAGCCTGTCCTCAAGTATCGTAACCGAGGCTATGCTTATAGCCGTGGGGAAGGTGTCGTTTGAGCTCTGGCTCATATTTATATCGTCGTTAGGATGTAGGAGCGTCTTTCCGGCAATTTCATTCCCGCGGTTTGCTATAACCTCGTTTGCGTTCATATTTGACTGCGTTCCCGAGCCCGTCTGCCATACAACGAGGGGAAAGTGCTCTTTGAGTTTTCCGCTTATAACCTCATCGCATACAGCGGATATAACCCTGTATTTTTCATCGGTCATTCTTTCGGGCACGAGGCTGCGGTTAGCCTCTGCAGCAGCCTTTTTAAGTATTCCGAAGGCGGTGATTACCTCCTCGGGCATAGTTTCAATGTCCTTGCCTATTAAAAAATTCTCGTGAGAGCGCTGCGTCTGTGCGCCCCAGTATTTATCGGCGGGTACCTTAACCTCGCCCATAGAGTCGTGTTCAATTCTGTAGTCCATAATCCGCCTCCTATCATAATATATTATATATTTAATTACTGCTTAAAATCAAGAGTTTTAAGGCTTTTATTTTGACAATCAGGTGTAATTATGATATTATATCTACATTCTGATATTTCTACGGAGGAAAAAAATGAAAAAATATGCGGAAATGACTAAAGAGGAGCTTATTGCAGAAAGAGAAGCCCTCCTGAAAAGGTACAATGATTTCAAAGATATGGGGCTTAACCTTGATATGTCAAGGGGTAAGCCCGGCAAGGATCAGCTCGATTTATCAATGGACCTGCTTAAATATAATAATTATATTGAAGACGGAATTGACCTCAGAAACTACGGTATTCTTGACGGTATTCCGAGCTGTAAAAAGCTTTTTGCGGACCTTCTTGACGTTGAACCAAAGAACATACTCTTAGGCCCGAACGCAAGCCTTTCAATTATGTTTGACTATCTTGCTCAGGCTTATTCCCACGGCGTTTGCGGCAGCACTCCGTGGAACGATATTCCCGATATTAAATTCCTTTGTCCCGTACCGGGTTACGACAGGCATTTTACCATTCTTGAATATTTCAATATCAAGATGATTAACGTTCCGATGAAGAGCGACGGTCCGGATATGGATAAAATTGAGGAACTTATAAAGGATGAAAAGGTAAAGGGTATGTTCTGCGTTCCCAAGTATTCAAACCCGCAGGGTATTACCTACAGCGACGAGGTTGTAAGGCGTATTGCTGCGCTTAAGCCTGCCGCAGAGGATTTCAGAATAATCTGGGACAATGCATACTGCGTTCACGAACTTTATGATGAGGGCGATACCCTTCTCAACATCTTTGACGTTCTCGGTGATTACGGCAACGAGGATATGGTAATTGAGGTTTGCTCAACCTCCAAGATGACCTTCCCGGGCGCGGGGATTTCCGCCCTTGCGGCAAGCGATAATAATATTGCCGATATAAAGAGAAGACTCAACTGCCAGACTATCAGCTATGATAAAATGAATCAGTACCGCCACGTTAAGTTCTTCGGCGACGTTGAGGGAATCAAGGCGCATATGAAAAAGCACGCGGCTATTATGAGACCGAAGTTTGAAATGGTTATCAAGCATCTTGAAAACGAACTTAAAACCCGCGGTATTGCCTCATGGATTAATCCGAAAGGCGGCTACTTCATCAGCCTTGACGTTATGAACGGTTGTGCAAAAAGAACGGGCGAGCTCTGTAAAGAAGCGGGAGTTACGCTTACAACGGTAGGCGCAACGTATCCGTATTTTAACGATCCGAACGACAGCAATATCCGTATTGCTCCGTCGCTTCCTCCCGTTGAGGAGCTTGATATTGCGGCTCAGATTTTATGCGTAAGCGTTTGCATTGCCTGCGCTGAAAAGCTGCTTGAAACAAAATAAGTTAAAGGATTTGTCGCTATGAATATAGGCGCTTCAACCTCGTGCTTTTATCCTCTTGAAACCGAAAAAGCGCTGAGCGAGGTAATAGCATTAGGTTTTAATAAGGCGGAGATTTTTTTCAATACAAGTTCGGAATTAAAATCGGATTTTGTGAATATGCTAAGAAAAAATGCTGATGAAAACGGGGTTCAGGTGTTATCTGTTCACCCGTTTTCCTCGGCTCTTGAAAATATGTGTATTTTCGGCGAATATCAAAGGCGCTTTGATGATTTTATAGGGCTTTACCGTGAGCATTGCCATGCAGCGGCGTTGCTCGGAGCTAAGTTTTTAGTTATCCACGGCGCTCGCGATGTAAGAAAAATTCCGCTTCCCGACGAGCTGTATTTTGAACGCTTTCGCTATCTTGTTGATATAGGAAAAGAGGAGGGCGTTACGGTCTGTCAGGAGAACGTTCACCTCTTTAAAAGCCAGCATATCGCATTTATGAAGAGAATGCGGGAAGCACTCGGCAGCGATTTCCATATGGTGTTTGACGTTAAGCAATCTATCAGAGCGGGGTATGACCCCTTTGAGTTCCTTGATGAGATGAAAAACGAGATTGTACACGTTCATTTATCCGATAACAATCTGCCCGAGGCGGATTGTCTACCGCCGGGAAAGGGAAACTTTGATTTTGCACGTCTTTTCAGAACGCTAAGTGAAGCGGATTATAAAGGCGACTACGTTATAGAAATTTATTCAAAGGGCTTGGACGTTAAGCAGGAGCTTGCTCTGAGCAAAAAGTTTTTTGATAATGAAGAATATATCAGATAAGAAAAAAGGAATAATCTGTATACTTTTTTCTGCCCTCTGCTTTTCGGGAATGAGCTCGTTTATAAATTTATCGGGCGACCTTCCGACTCCGCAGAAGGTTTTTTTTCGTAATCTTGTAGCGGTTATTATTGCTTCGGCAGCGCTAATAAAAAACGGGGAACCGTTCAAACCTGCAAAGGGGACGGCTCCGTTTCATCTTTTGCGCTCTGTAGCGGGGCTTGCGGGAGTTTTCGGCAATTTTTATGCAACAACGCATATGGCGCATACCGCCGACGCCGCAATGCTCAATAAGCTCTCTCCGTTTTTTACGCTTGTTTTTTCCGCAATTTTTCTTAAAGAGGCGGTGAAGTCAAAGCAGGTGCTTGCAATAATAGGTGCGCTTGCGGGCGCGATGCTGGTAATAAAACCCTCGTTCAATAATGCCGAACTTCTCCCTTCGCTTGCGGGATTTTTTGGCGGTCTGTGCGCAGGCGCTGCGTATACCTGTGTTCGCCATATGGGTAATAAGGGTGAAAACGGGCGCTTTACCGTATTTTTCTTTTCAGCCTTTTCGGTTGCGCTGACAGCTCCGTACCTCTTTTTTAACTATCACCCTATGACCTCAAAGCAGCTTATATATCTGCTCCTTGTGGGAATTTGCGCTGCTGGCGGGCAGTTTGGAATTACTGCGGCATACACCTTTGCTCCAAGCAGGGAAATATCTGTCTATGATTATTCCAATATATTGTTTACCGCTATTGAGGGATATCTCTTCCTCGGGCATCAGGTGCCTGATTTGTGGTCGGTTGTGGGCTATATTTTGATAATTTTAATGGCTGTCTGGATGTTTATATACAATAACAAGCAAACAGGACTTAAAAAGCAATAATAGTTTCAATATCTTGTTGTAAAGTGAAAACACTTGACTTTTACTATATGTTGTGTTACAATGTGAAATGTATTCAATAACAGAGGAGGAAATTTGTTATGAAATGTCCGTTTTGTGGTTTCACAGACAGTAAGGTTATTGACTCCCGTCCAACAGACGAGAATGAGAGAATCCGCAGAAGAAGGGAATGCCTTCAGTGCGGTAAGAGATTTACCACATATGAGATTATTGAGGACGTTCCGATTATTGTTATTAAAAAGGATAAGTCACGCGAGGTATTTGACCGCAATAAGATTTTAAAGGGAATGCTTCGCGCGTGCGAAAAGCGTCACGTAACGGTTGCCGAGCTTGAAACAAAAATCAGCGAGATTGAGGCTTCGCTTCAGGCTTCTGTTGACAGAGAGGTTACCTCCGCAAGAATCGGTGAGCTCATTATGGAAAAGCTTAAAGATATTGACGAGGTTGCTTACGTTCGCTTTGCTTCGGTTTACAAGGAATTTGATTCCGCTGAATCCTTCCGCGACGAGCTTGCAAAACTAAATGATTAGTATTAACGGCTGACGATTACCGCCAGCCGTTATTTTGTATATCCAAATTATTGTACACCCAATATCTTCCGATTGACTTCGGAAGATTTTTGTTTTATAATTAAATCAAACAAATGTTCTAAAAGGTGTTGATTATGGACAGAACGGTTCTTCATGTTGACTGTAATAAATTTTATGCCTCGGTGGAATGTCTTTACCGCCCTGAGATACGTAACAAGCCCGTAGCTGTCGGCGGAAGCACGGAAAGCCGCCATGGAATAATATTAACAAAAAACGAAATTGCCTCAAAATACGGCTTAACGGTTGGCGAGCCGCTGTGGAAAGCGCGGCAAAAATGCCCCGATTTAATTATCGTTCCGCCGAATTATCCGTTGTATCTTCGCTTTTCAAAGCTTTGCCGAAGGGTGTTTGAGGATTATACGGATTTGATTGAGCCCTTCGGGCTTGATGAATGCTGGCTTGACGTAACGGGTATGGAAAAAAGCGGGCTTGAAATCGCCGAGGAAATCCGCAGCCGTATTAAAACCGAGCTCGGAATTACCGTAAGCATAGGAGTCAGCTTTAATAAAATTTTTGCAAAACTCGGCTCGGATTACAAAAAACCGGACGCAATCACCGTTATAAGTAAGGAGAATTTTAAGGATATTGCGTGGAACTTACCCTGCGGCGACTTGCTTTTTGTCGGGCGTTCAACGTCGCGCAGGCTGAATTATTACGGCATTAATACTATCGGCGATATTGCAAATTCCGATATTGAATTTTTAAAGCGGATTTTAGGCAAAAACGGGGAAACGCTCTGGCTGTTTGCCAACGGGCTTGATTCCTCCCGCGTTCGCCATAAGGATGAGATTGAGGACGTTAAAAGCGTTGGCAATTCAACTACTACTCCGCGCGATTTGGTAGACGATATGGACGTTAAAACCGTTTTTCGCGTGCTTTGCGAAAGTGTTTCAACACGTCTGAGAGAGCAGGGATTAAAGGGCAGAACGGTAACTATAAGCGTCCGCGATACCGAACTCGTTTCCTTTACCCGTCAGAGAGCGCTCCCTGCCTGTACCAACGTCAGTACGGAAATTTTAAAAACCGCAATGGAGCTTTTCAGAGCTAATTATGACTGGAAGAATCATATCCGTTCGCTCGGCGTTTCCGTAAGCGACTTCGATATGCAGTTCTGCGAGCAATTCGATTTAACGGGCAGCGTTGAAAGGCGGGAAAAAGAGGAAAAAATCGAAACTACTGTTGATGCGCTCAAAAGACGCTTCGGAAATTACTGTATTCAGCGCGCCTGCCAGCTTGAGCGGCGCGACCTTTCGGGCTTTAATCCCCACGATGAGCATATTATCCACCCGATAGGTTATAAGGTATCATAAGGAGGTAAAAATGATTTCGTTTAACGAACCGGAGTATAATAATCCCGATAAGCATTTCGCTTCGGTCAAGGCGATGTTTGATGAGGAGGGGAATATAACTCCGCTCTCAATGATTTATAATGAAACGGAGCTTGAAATTGACCGTATTACCGATATACGCCCCGCCGCGTCGCTTAAATCAGGCGGCGCGGGAATACGCTATACCTGCTATATTGAGGGCAAAAGAACATACCTCTTCTTAGAAAATACAAAATGGTTTTTTGAAATATAAAAAACACCCTGCAGGATACCCTATTTACTTAGGGTGCCCCAGGGTGCTTTTTTATTCTGCTTCCAAGGATAGCCGAACGCTTATATCGCCCGAGCCGAGTATTTTCTTGAGGTCGGTATTTACATTTCTGATTTTTGCAATTCTTGTAAAGCTCCAGGAGTTGGTATCGTAATAAATAGTTAGCTTGTTTCCCTGATAGAGAATTACGTCTCCTGCCTCGGTAGTAATATTCTCATCATTCCTCGGGAGAGAGAAAGGCAAATCGCCGACCTTTTCAAAGCTGCCGTAATCGCTCATCTCAATTTCAATACTGCCGTTTTTCAGCTTTTCTTTTAACGCCTCAGCGGAGGAGTTGTTTTCAAAATCAGCTAAAAGCGTATGTCCGTTTACATCAATTTTAAGCATCTCTTGTGTTTCCTTATCGTTTTCGCTGTTCTTTTCGCTTGTTAAAGTTGTCTGCTCTGTGCTTTCGGGCTCTGTGGCGGTGCTACTGTTAACCTGCCTTTCCGAGCAACCGTAGAGGAGTACGGTTAAAAGCAGAAGCGGTATAATAATGAGCTTTTTCATAGTGCTTTATAAATACTTATTAAAGAATTCAGCGAGCTTATCGAAGGGAATAACGTTTTTATCCCCGCCGTCGTAAAGGTCGGTGTGAACAGCGCCCTCAATAACGAGAAGCTCCTTGTTATCAGCGTACTTATTACCGTTTACCATATTGTCGTACGCGTCCTTTCCAAAATAGAAAGAATGAGCCTTATCGCCGTGCATAATCATAACTGCCGAGCGTATTTCGTTGCTGTACTGAAGAATAGGTTGATTAATAAAAGATTCGCAGCCGATAACGTTCCAGCCGCCGTTTGAATTAAGCGAACGCGGATGGTAGCCCCTTTCGGTTTTGTAATAATCGTAATAGTCCTTTACAAAGAACGGAGCGTCGTCGGGAAGCGGGTCAACAACTCCGCCGCCAAGCTTGTATTCGCCGTTTTTATAATCCTCAATACGCTGTGCGCACATAGCTTTCTTCGCTTCGTAGCGCTGTTCCTCGCTGTCTGCGCTGTCAAAATATCCCTTGGCGTTAACGCGGGTCATATCGTACATAGTTGAAGCAACGGTTGCCTTAATTCTCGTATCAAGTGCAGCGGCGTTGACAGCCATTCCGCCCCAGCCGCATATTCCGATAATTCCTATTCTTTCAGCGTCAACCCTGTCGTTAAGCGAGAGAAAATCAACCGCTGCCATAAAATCCTCCGTGTTAATATCGGGCGAAGCCATATATCTCGGCGCTCCGCCGCTTTCTCCCGTAAACGACGGGTCAAAGGCGATAGTTAAAAAGCCGCGCTCTGCCATAGTTTGAGCGTAAAGCCCGGAGCACTGCTCCTTAACAGCTCCGAACGGACCGCAAACCGCTATTGCAGGCAGCTTTCCGTCAGCGTTTTCAGGAATATACATATCTGCAGCGAGCGTAATTCCGTAGCGGTTAATAAAAGTAACCTTGCTGTGGCTGACTTTGTCGCTTTTGGGAAAGGTTTTATCCCATTCGTTAGTTAAGTTAAGAGTTTCTGTTTTCATCATATTATGTCCCTCCGAAGAACTGACTCATAAGAGACAGTTTTCATTATTTAAGTATTTCATTAACGTTGCTAATCGGAGTTATGCCGAAGGAGGCGATTTTTTCTTTCATTTGGTTTAAGCGTTCCTTATCGCTGTAAACGTCAGGGCTGTGTGCGTCGAGCCCTATAACGACGCGGTTGCCTGTTTCGTTGACGATTTTCCAGAAGTCGTCGTTCGGGTAATTGCGCCTGTCCGTGTAGCCGAGAAAGTTGAATTCAAGCGGAACGTCAGTTTCCTTCAGCATTTTTACCATATATTCCATACCCTCGCGGTAAACGGTTCTGTTTCCCGTAAAGTTAATTAAATCGGGATGTGCGATATAGGCAAATTCTCCGCTTTGGGCGCCCTCAATTACCTGGTTGACGTACTTTTTAAAGGTTAATATATCGTTGGTTTTTGAACCTGTATACCGCGCTTCGGGTTCCACCTCGCTGTCCGTATAGTGCTGTCCCAAAATGATATAATCGTAGCCAAAGCTTTTCAGATACTGCAGTTCCTCTTTAATGAATTTCGGATACCATTCAACCTCAAAGCCAAGTTTGATATCTATAATTCCCTTATATTTTTCCTGTAGATATCTGACAGAGGAAACGTAGTCCTCCGTCAGTTCGCATTCCATACGGAACGAACTGAAGTGGTCAGCAGGAAAAACATAGGGTGCGTGGTCTGAAAAACCAACGGTTTTATAGCCGTTTTTAATAGCTTTTAAAATGTATTCCTCGTCCTCGCCGCTTGCGTGGTGGCAGCGCCAGGTGTGCATATGGAGATTAAACATTTATTTAACGCTTTCTGTAAATTTAATAAACTGAGCCTTGCCCTCGTCGGTTCTCTCGTAAACTCCGCACTGCTCAAGTATTGCAGTAAATACAATGCCGATTTCCTTTTTAAGTATGTCCTCGCAGTTGGCGGCAGTAATGTCGCTGTATTTATTCTTAATCATTTCAGCCCATTCAGCGTGCTTAGCAATGCGCTCGTCGGCTGTAATATCAGCGCCGTTTACGATAGCCTCAGCCAAAACGGCAATTTCCTCCTTAAGTCTTGAGGGAAGAACAGCGAGTCCCATAACCTCAATGAGCCCAATGTTCTCTTTCTTTATATGATGGTATTCGGGATGAGGATGATAGAAGCCGAGCGGGCATTCCTCCGTTGTAATGTTGTTTCGCAGAACAAGGTCGAGCTCGAATTTGCCGTTTCTCATACGAGCAATCGGAGTAATGGTGTTGTGCGGTTCACCGTCGGTTTCGGCATAGATAAACGCCTCCTCATCAGTGTAGCTTCTCCACGCCTTAAGGATTTTATCCGCAAGTTCAACAAGCCTTTCTCTCTCCGTGCCGGAAATTCTGATAACACTCATCGGCCATTTAACTATTCCCGCAGCAATATCCTCAAATCCGCTGAACTTAATCTCCGTTTCAACGGGAGCCTTAGCCATAGCGAAATCGTAATTTCCGCCCTGAAAATGCTCGTGGGTAAGGATTGAGCCGCCAACAATCGGGAGGTCGGCGTTTGAACCTACAAAGTAATGTGGGAATTTTTCAACAAAGCAGAGAAGCTTGTCAAAAGCGCCCCTGTTAATCGCCATCGGAATATGCTCGCTGTTGAATACAATACAGTGCTCGTTATAGTAAACGTAAGGGGAGTACTGAATAAAGAACGGCTCTCCCGCAAGCTGTGTGGGGATAATTCTGTGGTTCTGGCGGGCAGGGTGGTTAACTCTTCCCATATAGCCCTCGTTTTCCTTGCAAAGCAGGCATTTAGGATAAGAGCTCTGCTTCATCGTTAGAGCGGCGGCGATTGCCTTGGGGTCCTTTTCAGGCTTTGAAAGGTTAATTGTAATATCAATGTCGCCGTATTCGGTTTTTGTAATCCATTTAATATCGTTCTTTATTCTGTATTCGCGGATATAATCGCTCTTCCTTGAAAGGCGGTAGTAATAATCCGTTGCCGCCTTCGGCGATTTTTCGTATTCCTCATTGAATTTTTTAATAACCTCTGACGGGCGCGGAGTAATAATTCCCATAAGTTTTGTATCGAGCAAATCTCTGTAAACAACCCCGTCCTCACAGATTCCGTTTTCAACCGCGTAATCAAGAATTGCTTTGAGTATATTCTCAAGCTCGCAGTCCTCTTTAACCTCGCAGTCCTCAAAGGTGTCCATCCCGAGCGCTTCGCAAAGTCTGTTAACGGTGAAAATAATATCTGTTTTTTCAATAAATCCTTCTTTTTCCGCATAAAGCGCAAGCGCTTTTATAGCTTCATAAATGCTCATAGTAAATATCTCCTGAAATTAATTAATATTATTATAAATGAATATAATTATATTTGCAATATATTATTTTTATGTTATAATCAAAAATAAGATGTTGTTACGTT
This sequence comes from Ruminococcaceae bacterium UBA3751, assembly GCA_002371215.1. Taxonomy (GTDB): domain Bacteria; phylum Bacillota; class Clostridia; order Oscillospirales; family Acutalibacteraceae; genus Eubacterium_R. The sequence goes on from DFGL01000020.1 coordinate 12,918, forward strand.
AATGGGGTGATTATATGAATATTTGCGTTTTCGGCGCAGCAAGTAATACAATCGATGAAAAATACATTACCGCAGTTGAGGAAATGGGAGAGTTCCTTGCAAAAAAAGGGCATAATCTTGTTTTCGGCTCAGGCAAAACGGGTTCTATGGGCGCAGCTGCAAGAGGCTTTAAAAGAGGCGGCGGAAAAATTCACGGAGTTATCCCGAAATTCTTTAAAGAGGATTTAAGCGATTTTGTAAACTGGAATTGCGATGAGATGACATATACCGAAACAATGCGCGAGCGAAAGGCTGTAATGGAGGAGCTTGCTGACGCGTTTATAATAACTCCCGGCGGCATTGGTACATATGAGGAGTTTTTTGAAATACTTACCTTAAAGCAGCTTGGAAGACACAGAAAACCCATAGCGTTTTACAATATAGGCGGTTACTATGATAAACTTGATTCGCTGATAGAGTTTACAATTGAAGAAAAGTTTTTGAAGGATACATGCCGCGCGCTCTATAAGTATTTTACGGATTTGGACGAAATGCTTAAGTATATTGAAAACGACGATATGGATGGTATGACCGTCCATGATTTAAAATAGGAGGAATAAAATGAAAGACCATTATATTATTGCTATAGGGAGGCAGTTTGCAAGCGGCGGAAGAGAAATCGGTCATATGCTTGCTGACAGGCTCGGCATAGGCTTTTATGATTCCGAGGCGCTCCGCACTGAAGCAAAGGAGCTTGGGATTGAGGACGGAATATTTGATTTGTTTGACGAAAAGCCAACAAGAAGCTTTCTTTTCTCCGTCGTTATGGACCCATATGCCATTGACAGCGCCGTTAACAGCGGTAAGGTAATTGAGGCGCAGAGAAAGGTTATTCAGTCTGCAGCAGACCGCGGACCTTGTGTAATAGTCGGAAGGCGCGCTGATAAAATCCTTGAGGATAATAAAGAGGAAACCGTTATAAGCGTATTTATTGCCGCTGATATTGAGGACAGAATAGCTCGCTTTCTTGAACGCGAGAATATGAGCGAAAAACAGGCGCGCAAGTTTATTGAACGTAAGGATAGGGAGCGCGCTTCGTATTATAACTATTTCTTTGACGGAAAATGGGGCAGAGCGGATAACTATACTATGTGCTTCTCAACCTCAAAGATGAGCAAGGATAGAATCTGCGATATTATTATTGACTATATAGAAAACTTATAAGGAAATCAGTATGAAAGCATTATCATTAAAAGAAATAATCGAGTGCACAAAGGCGTCCTGCAGTTTTGACGGCAATATTACCGTAACCGGCGTTTCAAGCGATACAAGAACTATAAAAAAAGGCGATTTATTCATTGCCCTCGTAGGCGAGAAGTTTGACGGTAACGACTATGTAAGCGTTGCAGAGAAGAACGGCGCGGTTGCCGCAATCTGTTCAAAGCCTGTTGAGGCAAATATCCCCGTGCTTCTTGTTGATAATACCCTGCTCGCGTTTCACCGTCTTGCAGCGTATTACAGAACTCTGCTCAATATAAAGGTTGTGGCGGTAACGGGAAGCAACGGCAAAACAACGACAAGGGATATGATTAAGGCAGTTCTTTCTTCAAAGTACAGAGTTTATTCAACTGAGAAGAATTATAATAACGAAATAGGGCTCCCTAATACTATTCTTCAGATGGATGACGAATACGATATTGCCGTTCTTGAAATGGGAATGAACCATCTCGGCGAAATCAGCCGTCTTACAAATATTGCAAAGCCCGACGTTGCGCATATAACAAATATCGGTAAAGCCCATATAGGAAATCTCGGCTCTCAGGAGAATATTCTAAAGGCAAAGCTTGAAATTCTGGAAGGGCTGAATCCCGAAGGACTTCTAATCCTTAACGGCGACGACGAGTACCTGAGAAAAGCCGAAACGGGAGAATTTAAAAAGACCTTTGTAGGAATAAAAAATGATGCAGATTTAATGGCGGAAGATATTGAGGTCATCGGCGGAAATACAAACTATACCGCTGTGTGGAATGGAGAAAAAACCCGCGGAGCAATTCCCGTTATCGGTAATTACAACGTTTTGAACTCACTTGAAGCAATGCGTTGCGGGATTTATTTCGGCATAACTCCCGATGAAGCGTTTAAGGCGCTTATGGGCTATAAGAGCGTCGGTATGCGCTGCGAGGCTGAGGTGATAAACGGTATTACTCTCGTTAAGGATTACTATAATGCAAGCCCGGATTCCTCGCGCGTTGCGCTTGAAGCGCTCGGGGATTATACAAAGGGCGGTAAAAAGGTCGCCCTCCTCGGCGAAATGCTTGAACTCGGCGAATTCAGTGCAAAAGAGCATAAAGCCCTCGGAGAAATGTGCGTTAAAAACGGCGTTGCGCTCTCAATGTTTATAGGTGATGACTTCGATTCTTTCAAAGAGGGAATGCCCGAAAGCGAGGTTTTTGCAAAGGATGAAAGGGAAGCGTATGCCGAAAGGATAAAAGTTCTTGTTAAAGACGGAAAAATCTCAAAGGGCGACGCAGTACTGATTAAAGCCTCCCGCGGAACAAAAATGGAGGAGTTTTACGAGGTAATAAAGTCCGTACTGTAAAACTGAAATAAGGAAAACGACGGGGAGGGCAAAGCGCCCTCCCGTAATATAATTACTATGGAAAATGACAGAGTACCTGAAAAGTTAAAAGGCACTGTTGAGGAGGTATCCTTCTATAATGAGGATACCGGCTTTTGCGTTGCCGAAATCAATACGGGCGAAGAGGGCGTAACCGTTGTCGGTGCAGTTGGTCAGCTTACAGTCGGAACCCAGATAGAGTGCGAGGGAACGTGGGGCTTTCACCCGTCTTTCGGACGGCAGTTTAAAGCGGAAAGCGTCAACGAAACTCTCCCTGCTGACGCGGGCGGTATTCTTCGCTATCTCTCCTCGGGTATTATCCGCGGAGTACGTGAGGCAACGGCAGCAAAAATAGTTGAGCTTTTCGGCTCCGAGACCTTTTACGTTATAGAAAACGAGCCTGAGCGCCTTGCTCAGATTAAGGGAATTACAAAGGCGAAGGCAAGAAAAATCAGTCAGGAATTCAAAACCCAGTTTGCGGCAAGGGAAACGCTTATTGAGCTTACGGGGCTCGGTATGTCGCAAAATGAGGCTATTAAGGCGTACGGTATTTTTAAAGGCGAAACGCTTGATATGGTTCGCTCAAATCCGTACAGGCTTATCGGTCTTGTAAGAGGAATTACCTTTGACAAGGCGGATGAAATTGCCTCCCGCCTTGATGAAGCGCCGTCCTACGATTGCCGCGCCGTTGCGGGAGTTGTACATATAGTCCGCCATAATCTCACTAACGGACATACCTGTATTCCTCGGGATAAAATATTTATCCCTGCAAAAAACCTTCTCGGCTGCGAGGACGACTACGTGGATTTAATGCTTGATGAAGCGATTGAAGAACGCCTTCTCGTTCAGAAAACCGTAAACGGAAAGGAGTTTCTTTTCCTACCCGAAATCTATCAGGCTGAAAGCTCCATTGCAGACAGGATTGCGCTGATGACAAAATTTCCGCCCAAGGAGAATCTGGTTTTCGGCTCTGAAATCAAGTCATTTGAAGATATTAACGGAATAGAGTTTGACGAAAAACAGCGGGAGGCTATTGAAATCGCCGTAACAAAGGGGCTTTTAATCCTTACGGGCGGTCCCGGTACGGGTAAAACTACAACCGTTAAGGGAATACTCTCTCTTATGCGTTCCCGTGCCATGAATGTTGCGCTCGCTGCTCCTACAGGGCGTGCAGCTCAGCGAATGGAAGAGCTTACAGGCTATGAGGCTAAAACCATTCACCGCCTTCTCGGAGTTGAATATATAAGCGATTCGGATACGGCAACCTCGTTCGTTCACAATATTAAAAATCCCCTTGATTGCGACGCAATTATAGTTGACGAGCTTTCAATGGTGGACGTAACTCTTTTCGCCGCTCTGCTTGAAGCAATGCCGCTTCATTGCAGGCTTATTATGGTTGGCGACAAGGACCAGCTTCCTCCCGTCGGCGCGGGCAACGTTCTGCGTGATTTGATAGACAGCGGAGTTATCAGCGTTATCAAGCTTGATAAAATCTTCCGTCAGGCAATGAAAAGCCGTATTATTACAAACGCCCACAGAGTTGTAGGCGGCGAAATGCCCGTTATTGATAATTCGCCCGAATCGGATTTTTTCCTCCTGAAAGAGAGTAATCCGTACCGTGCGGCGGATAAGGTGCTTTCGCTTGTTACTTCACGTATTCCCAATTCGTACGGAATTAATCCTTCGGACATTCAGGTGCTTTGCCCCAGCCGTATCGGCGAATCGGGAACGCAGAATATAAACGCCGTTCTTCAGGCGCATATGAATCCCTCCTCAAAGGAAAAGCGAGAGCTGAAATATAAGGGCTATATTCTTCGCGAAGGCGACAGAGTAATGCAAAATAAGAACAACTATGACGTTCCGTGGGAAAGACCTAATGAGACAGGTCAGGGCGTTTTCAACGGCGATATAGGCGTTTTAGAAAGTATTGACGTTTCACATAACAGGATTACCGTTTTGTTTGACGATAAAATAGCGTTTTATAATATCGAAAGCGTTAAGGAGCTTGAGCTTGCCTACGCTATGACAGTCCATAAAAGTCAGGGCAGCGAGTTTGGAGCGGTTATTATGCCTTTGCTTGCAGTTCCGAAGCAGCTTCGCTACCGCAATTTGTTTTACACTGCGCTTACAAGGGCAAAAACGCTGCTTATCCTTATCGGCAGTGAAAACGATATTCGCGTTATGGTTGAAAACGATAAAAAGTCGCGGCGATACAGCGCTCTTAAATATTTTATTGAAAACTCGGGCGATATATAATATAATAAGCCTTAGTAAATATAAAGCGAGAAACAACTATGTTTGGATATGATTTAGGTATTGATTTAGGTACAAGTAAAATTGCCATAAGCGTTCCGGGTAAGGGCGTTCTGCTCAATGAACCGAGCTACGTTGCATTTGATACGGAAACCGAAAAAATCCTTTATGCGGGCAGGCGCGCATACTTTCTTGAGGGCAGAGAGCCAAAGGGCGTAAGCGTTGTTCAGCCGATTAAGGACGGCGTTATCAGTAACTATTCGCTCACTCAGCAGATGGTTCAGTATTTTATTAACCGTGTTATTAAAAAGAGTATATTCAAGCCGCGCGTTGTTGCGGCTGTGCCTGCGCTTGCAACGGACGTTGAAAAGCGTACGCTTATCTCAGCGCTTATCTCTGCGGGCGCACGTTCCGTATGCCTCGTTGAAGAACCGCTTTGCGCCGCTTTCGGCGCCGGGATAGACCCTATTCATCCGAGCGGCGTTTTCGTTATTGACGTTGGCGGCGGAACAACGGATATGGCTGTTGTAACTCAGGGCGCAATGTCCCAGACGGAGACCGTTGCCGTTGCGGGAGACGCTTTTAATGAAGCGATAGTAAGATATTTTAAAGAAAAATATCAGGTTCTTATAGGAGTGCGAACAGCTGAGGATATTAAAAAGTCTATCGGCTGTGCAGTACCGAGAAGTGAAACCGTAACAATGGCGGCAAAGGGCAGAGGAATTGAAACCGGACTCCCCGAAATTATTGAGGTAAGCTCAGATGAAATCTGCGCCTGCCTTGCGGAGCCGCTTTCCGTAATAACCAAAACCGCTAAGGATATGTTTGAGCGTACAACTCCTCAGCTTGTAAGCGATATTACCTCAGGCGAGGTGCTTCTTACGGGAGGCAGCGCGGAGCTGTACGGGCTTGATACGCTGCTCGCAAAGGAGCTCGGGCTTGACGTAAGAGTTGTACTTCACCCTGATTTATGCGTTGCAAGGGGCGCAACGGTTGCGCTTAATAAAATGCATATTCTTGATAATTACGGCTATGCCTACAAAACGAAAGAGGATGTAAAGATAAGATGATACATATTTATTACGGCTACGGAAAAGGAAAAACCTCCTCCGCAATCGGCGCGGGAATGCGTGCAAAGGGAGCGGGAAAAAGCGTGTTTTTTGCGCAGTTTTTAAAAGACAATAAGTCAAGCGAGCTCACGGTTTTGCCGTTTGATATTTTTGAAGCTCCCGAAAGCGTTGCGTTTAATCCCGACGCTTCTTATAAAGAATGGACTGACGCCGCGCTTGACGCAGCAAAAAATTCGCCCTGCGATTTTATTATTCTTGATGAATTTCTTGATGTAATTCCGAATTTTGTAAGTGTTGCAGAGGCTATTGATTTATTAAAAAATACGGATAAAGAGATAATCATTACAGGTCATAAAGAAATCAAAGAGCTTTTTGAGCTTGCCGATTATCTTACCTTTATGGATAAAATCAAACACCCTTACGATAAGGGCGTTAAAGCAAGAAAGGGAATTGAATACTGATGAGAAGCTTTTCAAAGCTGCACCCCACGGTGTTGTTTTTGTATTTTGTTATGTCCCTTGCGGCAGTTCTCTCATTTAATAACCCGTTTATTTCAGCCTTTTCGCTTTTCGGCGCCGTTGCCTTCTCGTTTTTCGTTTTCGGCAGAAGTGCTTTAAAGCGGGCGGGCTTTTCCGTTTTTGTGGTACTGTTTGTTGCCGTATTTAATTTCCTTTTTGCCCACTACGGAGAAGACGTGCTGTTTACGTTGAAAGATACTGTATTTACAGCCGAAGCCCTGTTCTATGGTTTTAATCAGGGCGTCGTTTTAGCCTCGGCGCTCCTGTGGTTTTCGATTATGGGGCAGTGCCTTGACAGTGAAAAGATTATTTATCTTTTTCGCTTTATGCCTAAAACCGCTCTGCTTTTTTCTATGATACTCGGCTTTATTCCGCGCTTTCTGAAAAAGCAGAAGGAAATAAGGGAAGCGCGCCTTGCGCTCAACGCGGGTAAATCACCCGAAGGGGTAAAGAATAAACTCAGCGCCGCGCTCGGTGATTTGTCAGCCCTTACCTCATATGCGCTTGAGGGTAGTATAATAACCGCTGATTCAATGAACGCGAGAGCGTATAACCCCTCGGTAATCCGAAAGGGAAGATATAAGTATAAAAGCGAGGATATTGCAGCGCTGACAATAAGTCTTTTACTGTTCGGCTTTGTTCTGTTTCAGAAAATTATCGGTAACCTCAGCTTTGTTTTTGAGCCGAAAATATATATCGCACGCCTTAGCGTTCCCGCTGCGGTCTGCTTTTTCGTTTTCGCGCTGATACCTTCAATTAATGATTTAACGGAGAATGTACGATGGATGCTGTATCGTTCGGGAGCGTAAGCTTTGCCTATCCCAAAAGTGAATATAAGGCTCTTGATTCAGTCAGCTTCGGTATATCCAAAGGTGACTTCTGTCTTGTTTCGGGCGCTTCGGCAGCGGGTAAATCAACCCTGCTTTCGCTTATAAAAAAAGAGATTGCGCCTGCGGGTGAGCTTAGCGGAGAGATTGAAATTAACGGCTCCGTGGGTTATCTGAGGCAGAATACGGATGAGAGCATCGTGTGCGACAGAGTTCGCGGTGAGCTTGCGTTCGGTGTTGAAAACCTCGGTAAAAGCAGCGGCGAGATTGAGCTTCTGATTGCGGAAACTGCGGCATATTTTAACCTTGAAGATAAACTGAACAGCGCAACCGACGAACTTTCGGGCGGTGAAAAGCAGCTCGTTTCTCTCGCCTCGGTTATGATGATGAAGCCCGATATCCTCGTTCTTGATGAGCCCTGCGCCTATCTTGACCCCGTATCGGCTGAGCGCTTTGCCAATATGGTTAAAAAGCTCCACAGCGAGCTCGGAATTACCGTTATTATGTCCGAGCACAGCGTAGATTTATTGTATGGCTATGCGGATAAAATACTTCTTCTTGAAAAAGGAAGTCTTACCTTTGCAGGCTCTCCCGAGGAAACGCTTTCCTTTCTTGAAAAGGAACGTAACCCTATGCTTGCCGCCGTTCCCGTTCAGTTCAGGTACAGAGGAAAAGAGCTGAATTATAATAAAATCAGTGAAAGCGGCGAAATTCCGGAAACTGCCTTAAATGCAAAGAGACTTTACTTTGCCTATAATAAAAATAACTTTGTCCTAAACGATTTATCTCTTGACGTTTACAGGGAAAAAATCAACGCCGTTATAGGTTCGAACGGTTGCGGAAAAACTACGCTGTTAAAGGTGCTTTCCCGCGTTTATAAGCCCTATCGCGGCAAGGTTAATTCAGAAAAACTTTCAATGCTGACTCAAAACGTTAAGGATTTGTTCACTGCAGACAGGTGCGGCGATGAGGTAACCTTCGGCGAGATAACGGATTATCTTGAAATCTCTGATATAAAAGAGCGCCATCCTTACGATTTATCCGGCGGTCAGGCGCAGCGTCTTGCGCTCGCTAAGGTGCTCCAAAGAAATGCTGATATCATTATTCTTGATGAGCCTACAAAGGGACTTGACGCAGTGCTTAAAACAAAGCTCGGCAAACTGTTGAAACGCCTTTGTGCTGACGGAAAAACGGTGCTTTTGGTCAGCCACGATATAGATTTTGTGGGTGAGTGGACGGATTACGTTTCATTTATGTCCGAGGGAAGAATTGCCGTAACCGATGAAAAAAGGCGTTTTTTCTCGTCGCTCTCATTTTATACAACTTCGCTTTCGCGTTTGAGTCGCGGACGGGCTGTCTGCTCGGAGGACGTTTGCGATGAATGAGAGAAAAAGAAGCAATAAAGCGGTATTTTATATTCTGTTTGCATTGGCGCTTCTCGGATTCGTAGTAGTATGGCGGCTGTTTTTTGTCAACGTCAGCTTTTATGTTCCCGCTGCAGTAATGCTCGTTTTTTCAATGCTTCCGCTTTTCTATAATTATGAAAAAACAAAAAGCTCAACAAGGGAAATAACTCTCGTTGCCTCAATGGTTGCGCTTGCGGTTGTGTCGCGCGCGGTCTTTTATCTTATTCCGCAGGTTAAGCCGATAGCCGCCGTTGTTGTAATTTCCGCCGTCTGCCTAGGCGCTGAAAGAGGCTTTGCAGTCGGTGCGCTGTCAGCATTTGTATCTAATTTTATTTTCGGTCAGGGAACGTGGACTCCGTTTCAGATGGCGGCGCTCGGTCTTGTCGGACTTATCAGCGGACTGCTGTTCAAAAGGATAAAGCCAAACAGAATAGCCCTTGCAATAGTCGGATTTGTTCTGTCCTTTGCGCTTTACGGCGCCGTTGTCGATATTTCAACTATCCTCGTTATGTACGGACGCCATATAACCCTGAGCGGCATACTTTCCGTTTATGCTGCAGGCATACCTTTTTCGCTTACCTTCGGTATTTCAACAGCGGTGTTCCTTTTTATTTTCGGAGAAGCGCTTATCAATAAGCTAAACAGAGTAATAGCTAAATATGCAATATTAAAAAATGACTGATATTCGAATGAATGTCAGTCATTTTTATCCTGTATAGAAAAGTGTTTCCTTCGGTGCCTGAGAAAAACGGTAAATTGAAAGCTCCAGCCCGAGCGCTATGTAAATACAAAGCGAACTTGAACCGCCTGCCGAAAACAGGGGAAGCGTAATGCCGATACAGGGAAGCAGCGAAAGCTCCATTCCTATATTAACAATTACCTGAGCAAAAAGCATAACCGCAATTCCGCTGCACATAAGATAACCAACGTTATCCCTTGCGCTTATTGCCGTTCTCAGAATTTTTATTACAAGAAGTCCGAGCAGAAGAATTACAGCAATTGCTCCGATAAATCCGAGTTCCTCGCCCGCAACGGTCAGTACCATATCGTTCTGATTTTCGGGAACGCCTCCCGTAACGGCCTGCGTCATTTCTCCCTTGAGAAAGCCCTGACCGAAAAGACCGCCGGAACCGAGCGCAATTTTTCCGTGCTCCTGCTGGTACATTACCGCTTCAAACTGTTCGGGGTAAAACAGCGCAACAATTCTCTGCCGCTGAAGTCCGTTTATTATTCCCGTTCTCCATGCAACCGTAAAGCCAACGATTATCGCGCAGTTTCCGGCAACAAAATATCCCCAGTGCACTCTTGCAAAAAAGAGCATACCAACGAACATAATAAGGAAAATCAGTGCTGAGCCCGCGTCGCCCGTTAGAAGTACGAGCCCAACGGGTATTGCAATATGAATAAGCAGTAAAATAATTGTTTTTAACTCGTTTATTTTTTCCTTTACCATATCAAGATGATATGAAAACGATATAATAAAGCCAACCTTCAAAAGCTCGGAGGGCTGAAAGTAAAAAACCTTCAGGTCGAGCCAGGACCTTGCGTCGGGCCTTGATTCAGGCGCCTTTCCAAAGAAGAAGGTGAAAATCATAAGCCCTACGCACCCCGCAGCAAACAGCGGCCAAAGCTTGGAAATAATCTCATAGTCAATGTTTGAAACAATAATTGCTATAGCAAGTCCTAAAATAACGGAAACAAACATTGACCTTACGTCGCTTGAGATAAATTTACCCTCAGTCAGCGTCTTGTGAGTTGCGCTGTAAACGAGCGAAAGTCCATAAGCGGAGGCGGTCATAGCCAGTAAAAGAGCAAAGAAATCAGTGCCTTTAAGCATATTCAGAAAACCTTTTCTGTTCTCTGTTAAATTGTCCATACTGCCTCCTTTCGTTAATAGATACAAATATTATAATAGTTCTTGCCCCAATTTTCAACAATATTATTTAATTTTATTGTTGGAATATTTTTTATAGTATGATATAATAATTCTAAGCTGTTTTATAGGAGGAAAAATTATGCTTACGGATATAGAAATAGCTCAGCAGGCAAAGATGAAAAATATAAGGGATATCGCTGCCGAACTCGGAATAATTGAAGACGAGATTATGCCTATAGGTCATTATAAGGCAAAGATAACCGACAGAGCGGTAGACAGAGTTAAGAATAATAAGGACGGTAAACTTATCCTCGTTACCGCCGTTAACCCAACCCCTGCGGGCGAGGGTAAAACAACTGTATCCATAGGTCTCGGCGAGGCTATGGCAAAAATCGGCAAAAAGGCTGTAGTTGCCCTCAGAGAGCCCTCTCTCGGTCCCGTTTTCGGAATTAAAGGCGGAGCAGCGGGAGGCGGCTATTCTCAGGTCGTTCCAATGGAGGATATCAACCTTCATTTTACGGGCGATATGCACGCTATTACATCTGCCAATAACCTTATGTGCGCTATGCTTGATAACTCAATTCAGCAGGGAAACGAGCTGAATATTGACCCGCGTCAGGTGCTTATTAAGCGCTGCCTTGATATGAACGACAGAGCGCTCAGAAATATTGTTTGCTCTCTCGGCGGAAAGGTGAACGGCGTACCGCGTGAGGACCATTTTATAATCACTGTTGCCAGCGAGGTTATGGCTATTCTCTGTCTGAGCGAGGACGTGTTTGACCTCAAGCGCAGGCTCGGTAATATTCTTGTTGCCTACACATATGACGGACAGCCCGTATACTGCCGCGACATCAAGGCAAACGGCTCAATGACAGTTCTTCTTAAGGACGCGCTTAAACCAAACCTTATCCAGACTCTTGAGAATACCCCCGTAATTATGCACGGCGGTCCGTTTGCAAATATTGCCCACGGATGTAACTCAATACGCGCTACGAAAACTGCGCTTAAGCTTGCTGATTATACTATTACGGAGGCAGGCTTCGGCTCTGACCTCGGCGCTGAGAAGTTCCTCGATATCAAGTGCCGCTTTGCAAAGCTTAAGCCAAGCTGTATCGTTCTTGTTGCAACAGTACGCTCAATGAAATATAACGGCGGCGTTCCGAAGGACGAGCTTAAGGAGGAAAACCTCGCAGCGCTTGAAAAGGGAAGCGTTAACCTCGGTGCTCATATTGATAACCTCAAAAAGTACGGAGTTCCCGTTGTTGTTGCTATTAATCACTTTTATGCAGATACTCAGGCTGAAATTGATTTTGTAGAGAATTTCTGTAAGGAAAAGGGTGCGGATTTCGCCGTAACAAAATGCTTTGCAGAGGGCGGAGCAGGCGGAACGGAGCTTGCCGAAAAGGTTGTTGAAGCTTGTGAAAAGGAAAATAATTTCCACCATCTGTATCCTGACGATATGTCCGTTTATGATAAAATTGAAACCATCGCGCGTGAAATTTACGGCGCTGACGGCGTTGATTATACAAAAGAGGCGAAGGCTGCTATTGACGGCTTCGTTAAGCTCGGCGCCGATAAAATGCCCGTATGTATCGCCAAAACTCAGTACAGCCTTTCGGATAATCCGAAGCTTCTCGGCAGACCTAAGAACTTCCGCATTACAATTAGCTCGGCAAGCCTTTCAAACGGCGCAGGCTTCCTCGTTTGCCTTTCAGGCAGCATTATGACAATGCCGGGACTGTCAAAATCACCCTCAGCATTTAATATCGATATTGATGAAGAGGGCAGAACAGTAGGTCTTTTCTGATGACAAAATACGTTACTAATAGCTTCATCGAAACTGTAGCGCTTGCAAAAAAGCTCGCTTTGGAACTCAAAAAAAACTGCGTTATCGGCTTTATCGGAGATTTGGGCGCGGGTAAAACCGCTTTTACAACGGGCTTTGTTGAAGGGCTTGGTATAAACGCAGAGGTCAGCTCTCCAACCTTTGCAATCTGTAATGTTTATCAGGGCGAAACCGCCAAGGTGTACCACTTTGATATGTACAGAATTGAAACCTGGGATGACCTGTATACCTGCGGTTATTATGACAGTCTTGACGATAACGCCTACGTTCTTCTTGAATGGAGCGAAAATATATTCGCCGCTCTGCCCGATGACGCTGTTATTATAAAAATTGAAAAGCTCGGCGAGAATGACAGGCGCTTTACTGTTATGACTAAAGCCGAGGCGGAGGCATAAGTGATTTTATCAATTGATTCCTCAGCGGTTACGGCTTCTGCCGCTTTGACTGACGGAGATAATGTTATAAGAAGTGAATTTGTAAACAAAGGACTAACCCATAGCGAAACGCTTCTCCCTATGATTAAAAGAGTAATGGGTGACGTTGCGTACAGCGAGCTTGAAGCTATTGCTATAACGGCGGGACCGGGTTCTTTTACGGGGGTAAGAATAGGAGTTGCAACTGCAAAAGGGCTTGCCTTTAAGTTCAGCACGCCCTGTATTCCTGTTTCAACCTTAGAGGCTATTGCTTATAATTTTGTAAATGAAAACGCTGTGATTTGCGCTGTTATGGATGCAAGGCGAATGCAGTTTTATAACGCGCTTTTTAAAGTTGAAAACGGCAAAATTGAGCGCCTTACGTCTGACAGAGCAATTTCACTTGAAGATTTACAAAAAGAACTCAGGCAATATGAAAACGTTATTATAGCCGGCGACGGAGCAAGGCTATGCGCTGATAATATAGGGCTTGATAACTGCCGTATAGCCGATGAAGAATTAGTTTATCAAAATGCGGTTTCTCTTGCGAAAGCCGCTGAAAAGAATAAAAAAATTCCGCCTGAAAAGCTGATGCCCGTTTATCTCAGGCAATCTCAGGCGGAAAGAGAATTAAAATTGAAGAAAAAGAATGAAGGAGAATAATATGATTGTTATTGCATCTGACCACGCAGGTTATCCTCTTAAGGAAGAAATAAAAACCCATTTAGACGAAAAGGGCGTTAAGTATTTTGACGCAGGCTGTTATTCTCCTGAGCGCTATGATTACGCAAAGTCAGCGCAGAAGGCGTGCGATATGGTCGTTTCGGGTGAAGCTGAAAAAGCAATCCTCGTTTGCGGAACGGGTATCGGTATTTCAATGGCTGCCAATAAGGTAAAGGGAATAAGAGCCGCGTGCTGCAGCGATTATTTTTCAGCTAAATATACCCGCCTTCACAACGACGCAAACGCGCTATGTATGGGCGCAAGAGTAGTGGGCGCAGGACTTGCGATTGAACTTGTAGACGTTTTTCTTGAAACAGAGTTTGAGGGCGGTCGCCACCAGACGAGAGTAGACCAGATTATGTCTATTGAAGCCGGCGACAAGATATATGAATAAAAATTAAAACCGCAGTTTACTGCGGTTTATTTTTTGTTTATTCGTAAATCTTATCTTCAAGCTTAATAAATTCATTTTTCGCGTTTTTAAGCCATGCCTTGCGCCATTCCTCAACGCCTACCGTAAATTCAGCGCTTAAAAATGCTTCGGTCATTGCAATTCCAAGCGTTTCCGCTATCATCCAGCCGCCCATACACAGCACGTTGCTGTCGTTAATAACTCTGCACATCTTTGCGCTGTAAACGTTTTCGCAGCACGCCGCGCGAACGCCCTTGAATTTTCCCGAAACCTGAGCCATACCCATTCCGGTTCCGCAGATAAGAATACCAAAATCTGCTTTACCGTTTTGTATATCATTTGCAACCTTCGGCGCAACCTCATAGAACGGAACTGCTGTCTCTGCGTCCTGCGGACCGTAAACAGTAAGTTCAACACCTTTTTCGCTGAGATAGCCTTCAATGCTTTTTCTCAGGGTATAGCCTGATTTATCTGAGCCTATTGATATTTTCATAAGTTACTCCTCGTTTGCAAATATTGCGTTAATAACCGTATCGTAAAACTTAACGGGGTCTGTAAGAAAGCGCTCTTTAATCGTTTCAGCCTGTTCAATGCTCGGAGCAAACATACTGAAACTGAGGTATTCAAGGTTTTCGTCGGCAATTTTCATATTAACCCTGTAAGCGTCCTTGTATTTTTCAATAGTAACCTCATTCTCACGGCGGTAGGTTTCCTTAGCAATGATTTTCTGAACGAGCTTTATGCTCCTCTCGCGTACGGTGTAGGGCAAGTCTTTTTCAATAAGCTCAATGCTCGCTTTGCCTCCGTCGTTAATGCTGAGAGCCCCGTCTTCGGCCTCGGTAATAGTTCCGCTGTCAATAAGTTTTGAAATTGCGTTGCTTATTTCAAAGTGGTTAGCGAGCATACCCTCGTCCATTGCCTTGATTATTATTTCGGCAGTAACCTTTCCGTTAAGGTTTGCAACGATGTAATTAACGAGTATGCTTATAGAACTTACCGAGCGCAGTCCGCCGTCCTTAACTCCACCCATAAATGCGTCAAAGCGGAGGGCGGGGTCGTCGTTAATTATTTCTGTATTCTCTTTATTTTTGTAGTTTTCGTTCTTTTCCATTTTATCACCGTGCATATTATAGCACACAGTAGTTTAACTTGCAAACAATATTATTATAATGTATAATACTTATTGGATTATATACAATTTTTGGGACTGATAGTATGCAAAAGTTAACAAATCGCCTTCAGGCTTGCGCAAATCTTGTTAAAGATGGCGCACGGCTTGCAGATATAGGGTGCGACCACGGCTATGTTCCCGTTTATCTTTGCGAAACGGGAAAAATAAAAAGCGCAGTTGCAAGCGACGTAAACGAAGGACCTCTGAATTCCTGCAAAAGCCTTGTTAATTTCAGCGGTCTTAATGATAAAATAAAATGCGTTCTCTCAAACGGACTTCAGAAAATTGATAAAAACGAGATTGACGATATACTGATTGCGGGTATGGGCGGAGAGCTTATAGCAACTATTCTCGGAGCTTGTGACTACGTTAAAGAAAAGCACATTATTCTTAATCCCATGACTCATCCGGAGCTTGCCCGTAAATGGCTTTATGATAACGGCTTTGAAATAATTAACGATATAATTGTCAGCGACTCCCGCCACCACTACAGCGTTTTTGACGCAGAGTACAGCGGCACGTTCAGAGAATATACCCAAACGGATTGCTTTCTCGGGAGAATAAACGATTATTCTGATAAAGAATACTTTGTGCATCTTTTGAACTATCTTAAAAACAAACAGAAAAGCGGGGCTGATTACAGCGCCGTTATTCAGGAAATAGAAACGAGGATAAATAATGACAACGGTTAAAAATATATATGATTTCATTAATTCAATTGCACCGTATGATACGCAGGATGACTGGGATAATTCAGGACATCTTGTAGGTGATTTCAGAAAAGAAGTAAAAAAGTGCGTTATGGCGCTTGATGCAACGAAGGACGTATGCCGCTTTGCCAAGGATATAGGCGCGGACCTCGTTTTAACTCACCACCCGATTATTTTCGGCGGTATCAGTGATGTTAAGGCGGACAGCGCGGTTTATATTCTTGCAAACGCAGGTATAAGCGCTCTTTGCGCCCATACTAATTTTGACAAAGCCGCCGGCGGTATTAACGATAATCTTGCAAAGCTTCTCGGACTCAGTAATACCCGCCATATCGGCGACGGGCTTATAGTCTGCGGCGAGCTTGACAGCGAAATGAGTATTGACGATTTTGCTGAGCATATCAGCAATACTCTTGACTGCGCGGGTATAAGGTATACGGATACGGAAAAAACAATTAAATCCGTCGCGCTCGGCGGAGGCGCCTGCGAGGAGTATATGTGCGAGGCACTCGCGGAAGCGGATTGCTTTGTAACGGGGGATATGAAGTACCATGCAATGCTTGAAGCGGCTGAAAATGATATGGCTGTAATTTCCGCAGGCCATTTTGAAACCGAAAATCAGGCATTCTTAATGCTTAAGGATAGGCTTGAAGGAATTTTCAGCGATGTTGAGTTCATTGTCGCCCCGAGAGATAACCCGATTAAAACGGTATAAGGTGTAAAGTAATGGCACTTGACGGAATATTTTTATCACTTTTAAAAAATGAAATTTTTGAAGCGCTTGACGGAGCAAGGGTTGATAAGATTTATCAGCCTTCAAAGGACGAGCTGCTCTTTACCTTCAGAACGTATGACGGCGTTCAGAAGCTTCTCCTTTCAGCAAGGGCGGACAGCGCAAGAATACACCTGACTAACCAAAGCGTGCAGAACCCTAAAAATCCTCCTATGCTTACAATGCTTTTGAGAAAAAAACTTTCGGGCGCAAGACTTTCGGAAATAAAGCAGGATGGATTTGAAAGAATACTTGAGCTTGTTTTTGACGCAAAAAATGAGCTTGGAGACCCTGTAAAATATTCAATAATTATTGAAATAATGGGGCGCCACAGCAATATTATCCTTGTTGACGAAAACGGTATTATAATTGAATGTGTCAAAAGAATTGACGAAAACAAATCCAGCGTCAGAGAAATTTTGCCGGGGCTTGAGTATACTTTACCCCCGCAGCAGAAAAAAATGAATATTCTTACCGATAGCGTGAAAGCCATTGATAAAGCCGTAAACTCTAAGGATATGAAAAAAGCAAAGGCGTATTCGGAGGTGCTTCAGGGCATTTCACCGATAGTAGCCCGTGAGCTTGAAAACGGTATGGGGCTTTATGATTTGAGAAAACATATTGAAAAACCTGTGCCCACTGCCGTAATAATTGACAAGCCCAAAGACTTTACATTCTTTATCCCCGAACAGTTCGGCGGCTTAGCGGAATTAAAGAGCTTTGAAACCTGCAGCGAGCTTATTGACTATTTTTTCTATGAGCAGGTACGGCTTGAAAGAATAAAGCAAAGGAGTAACGACCTCTTTAAACTACTTACAATTCTTCAGGAAAGGGCAATAAGAAAGTCCGTAAACCGTAAAAAAGAGCTTGAAAGCTGTAAGGATAAGGAAAAATTCCGCCTTTACGGAGATTTGCTGAGCGCAAATATGTACGCTCTTCAAAAAGGCGCAATGTTTTATGACGTTGAAAACTATTATGATGAAAACAAAATAATAAGAATTCCTGCTGACCCCACCTTAACCCCTTCCCAGAATGCTCAGAAATACTATAAGGAATACAGAAAAAAGCAGACTGCGGAAACGAAGCTTCTTGAATTTATTAAGCAGGCGGAGGAGGAAGTCCGGTATATAGAAACCGTACGCGACGAACTCTCAAGAGCAGAAACGGACGGCGAAATATCGGCTATAAAAAGCGAACTCGGCGCCTCAGGGCTTGTAAAAAAAAGCACCGGAAGAAAAGAAAAAGCCAAAAAGCTTCCGCCTAAAAAGTATATGTCCTCTGACGGATTTACTATCTACGTTGGCAGAAATAACCTTCAGAATGACGAATTGACGCTGAAAACAGCAAAAAACTACGATATGTGGTTTCATGTTAAGGATGCGGCGGGCTGTCACGTTATCGCAGTGGCTGAAAAGGAAAAACCCTTTACAGACAAATTGATTCGACAAGCGGCTTTACTTGCAGCGAGTAACTCAAAAGCTTCCGCTTCATCCAATGTTGCGGTGGATTATACTATAGTAAAAAACGTCCATAAGCCAAATGGGGCAAAGCCGGGGATGGTTATTTATGAGCATTACAGTACCGAATATGTTACTCCGAACGATGAAGAACTCAGCGAGGTGACGGAAATTGAATAATGTGGCTATAATTCTCGGTGCAGGTAATTCAACAAGAATGAAGAGCAACAAAAGCAAACTTTTGCTCGAAATATCGGGCAAAACAGTAATTGAAAGAAGTGTTGAAGCCTTCAGGGGAGTTAAAGAAATAACCGCCGTAACGGTTGTATGCCGTGAATGCGACCTGCCCGAATACCGCCGTATTTTCGGGGATAGCGTAAGCTTTGTTATCGGCGGAAACACGCGTCAGCAGAGCGTTAAAAACGCTGTTAAATCTATTGATAACGCTGATTTGGTTATTATTCACGACGGAGCAAGGCCGTTGGTAAAGCAGAGCGATATTGAGGCTGCAATTGAAGCTGCAAAGAACTGCGGTGCGGCAGCGGTCGGAGTTCCTGTTAAAGATACAATAAAAGTAGTAAATAAAGATAACATAATAGTTGATACGCCGGAAAGGTCAACGCTTTACGCCGTTCAGACGCCTCAGATATTTGATTATCAGACGTTTAAAAAAGCGCTTGAAAAAGTGGAAGCGGACGGTATGGATTTTACCGATGATTGCAGGCTTATTGAATATTCAGGCGGCTGCGTAAAAATGGTTGCAGGCAGTTATTCAAATATAAAAATAACTACGCCTGAAGATATAGCGGTCGCCGAAAGTATTATTAATAAAGGAAATGAGGTATAGTTATGCGTATTGGTCACGGGTATGATGTACACAGGCTTGTTGAGGGTAGAAAGCTCATTATCGGCGGTGTTGAAATAGAGCATAAGCTTGGACTTTTGGGCCATAGCGACGCGGACGTTCTTCTTCACGCTATATGCGACGCGCTTCTCGGAGCCGCTGCAATGGGCGATATCGGAACACACTTTCCCGATACCGATGAAAAGTGGAAGGACGCCGATTCTCTCAAGCTGCTTAAGGCGGTTGCGGATATGCTTTACAGAGCGGGCTTTGTAATTGATAATATTGATTCAACGGTTATTGCTCAGCAGCCTAAAATAAAGCCTTTCATCCCTCAGATGCGGGAAAATATTGCCCGTGCGTGCAGGATAGATTTATCCCGCGTAAGCGTAAAGGCAACAACAGAGGAAAACTTAGGCTTTACCGGCAGGGAAGAGGGTATTTCCGCCCATGCCGTAACTCTTATTAAAAAAATTAATTAACGAGGTAAAAATATGCAGACATACGAACAAGTTGACAGCTATATGAATGAAGTAGGCCTTAAATATGTTAAGGACGCAACGAGCCTTCTTGCCGGTCTTATTATGAGAACGGATAAGAAGTATGCGGAGGAGGTTGCTAAGCAGCTGAATGATAGAGCTCAGGGGCTTCCCGTAAGTAACGCTGAGTTTTATGAGCTGAAAAACAGAAATCTTGACGGTTCAATATATATTTCGGCAGCCTTCGACGGCGGCGTATTCCGCCATATAGGCAATATGATAATTGACTGCGCAGACAGGCTAAGCGGTGAAGTTCTTGATTTATGCTGTGACTGCGGAATAGTAACCTGCTTTATGGCAAAAAACTGTCCCCAAAGTCATTTTACAGGCATAGATATTAATGAGAGCGCTATTGAAAATGCAAAGCAACTCGCCGAAAGGCTCGGGCTTACAAACGTTGAGTTTATCTGTGCGGACGTTTATGAAATGGAGCTCGGTAAACAATTTGACGCGGTTACCTCTTTCAGAAGTCTTCTTGACGCAGCAGATAAAGAAACCAAAGGTCTCAATTATATCGGCTACAGAAAGGACAGAGAGGATTCTTATCAGAAAGCGTTTGCACCGTTTGCAAGAGCGGTTTCAGCTCATTTAAAGGATAACGGATTCGTTCTCAGTGTTGAGCGCTATACCGCAGAATATGGCTGGCTCGGATGGATGCAGGCTCTCGCTGAACAGGGAATAAACGCCACGGCGGAAAGCGGACTTATGCGCGCTCAGGACATTTCTTCAGTAAAGGAGTATTCGGTAACCTATGCCGTTAAAGCTGATGGAGCTGCCCCGCTTGATGTATATAATGAGTCTCTTTCAAAGCAGTTTAAATCGGGAACGGGCTACGACGGCGGAATGGCTGAGTTTGCACTTTATTATGACAGCGTCGACGATATTGACTTTTACGAAATTACAAAGAACAACCGTGTTATTCACCTTTATGCTATAGCTCATAATGAGAAGGGCAAGGGTATGTATTTTGATGCTTCAAACGATAACAGGAAGATTAAATACTATAATGTTAAAAAAGAAGAAAATATATTAAAAGATATTGAAAAAAACCTGACTCTATATGATGAAAACGTTTATAAAATAAGACGTTTTTCGTGTAAATAGTCCTTTTGCTTGTGTATATCATACAAAAAACAGTATTTTGATTTGTGAGTACTGCACAAAATAATCTGGTTTTCAAAAAAAAACTTGAACAATTTGTAAATTTTTGATATAATTCAATTAGAAAAAATATACAGTCAGGAAAATAGTCCTGCGCTCGGGTGAAGAAATGGAGTCATTGTCAGTTCTAGAAAAGATTATTATATTTATAACCTACGGAATTGTTGTTGGCTTAATCACTATCCCGCTGTCAAAAAAACTTGCACTGTCCAGAACGGAGGATCCGGGTCAGGTAGCACCGCTTAGCAAAGCCCCGCTGAAGGTAGCTGCATTTATCTTGGGGATTGCCGCTTCGGCAGGAATAGTTTTTACGGCGGAAACTCCTGAATTACTTATCAGGAATCTTCTTCTCCTTGTTCCGATATTCAGCATATCGTTTGTTGATGCGCTTGTGCGGAAAATACCGAATCCTTTGCTTTTGGTAATGATAGCAATTAATTTGGTTTACATAGTTTATGTGTGCGTATCAA
Organism: Ruminococcaceae bacterium UBA3751; assembly: GCA_002371215.1. Taxonomy (GTDB): domain Bacteria; phylum Bacillota; class Clostridia; order Oscillospirales; family Acutalibacteraceae; genus Eubacterium_R. The sequence goes on from DFGL01000020.1 coordinate 33,982, forward strand.
CTAAAACAACTATTCAGATTCCAAAATCGTTTATTGGTCTGTTTTTCGGAGCATTAGTATGCTACATACCGAGCGTTCTTAAAATCCCGATGGGAGCAGGAGATATCAAATACAGTGCGGTAATCGGTCTTACGGTTTATGCTATGGGGTATTTCCAGTCAATGCTTTTAATGGCGGTTTTCGTAGCTCTGTTTTTTGCATATCTGAAGATAAGTAAAAAAGGCGGATTGAAAACGCAAATCCCTATGGGTCCTTTCTTATCAATAGGTACTGTCATTACGATGTGCGTATCGTTCTTTGAATTTATTGATGTAAACATAGAAAGGTTTATATAGTTTATTATAAGGGCAACCTTATATTAAAATAAAAAATAAATAAAATCTTTAAAGAAGGAGGAAAAAGTTCATGACATTTTTCAGAGATGAAAACGGACAGGGCATGGTAGAGTACGCTCTTATCATTGGTCTTATCGCTGTAGTAGTTATTCTTGCAGTTGTACTCGTAGGTAGAGCAGTAAGATCTAAGATGAACACAGTTCAGAACACACTTACAGCTGACGTATAAGCTAATATATGATTTTTAAGAAGGTGGGGCAGGCAACTGCCCCATTTTCTGTCACTTTTATAACAAATGGGGTGGAAAGCTCTTGAGAAAAAAGTGGATATTTAAGAAGAAGGATGAAAGCGGCCAGGCGCTTGTGGAGTTTGTATTTATCTTGCCGCTGTTTATGCTCATCCTTATGGGAATTATGGATTTCGGTTGGTTGTTTTATAACTATATCAGCATAGAAAACTGTGCCAGAAACGGTGCAAGAATTGCATGCGTTGAGTATATTGAAACCAACTATGTAGACAACAAAACGGTTCCCGTAGCAAAAACTTTTGATCCTAATTTTGTAGATACTGAGGACTATTACAGGGACGAAGAGGTTGATATTGTAAAGGCTACAATAGCAGCAAAACCGAGCAGTGTTTCAATACAGAACGTTAAGGTGTCTTACAGCGTTGATGAAGAATATGCCGGTAATATGGTTGATTACTATGCAGCGGATTTGAACGACCCGAAGAAGCTCTCCGGAACGTTGAGGCGAGCTAACGGCAACGTTACAGTTACCGTTCAGGGAAGAATGAAAGTTTTGACCCCTGTTCTCGGCGTGTTCAGCGACCACGGATATCTTAACCTTAAATCGTCTTCTGTATACCAGGTTGAGAGAAGGTCCGATTCAGAACCACCTGATGATTAAATCATCGGCTTTATTTAGTTTGGAAAATTAAAGTTCTATTAATTTAGAACTTTTAAATATATTTTAAAATCTTAAAATCTTGAATTAAATGTGAGGGTAAAAATTATGAAGAAAGTTTATCTTATTGCTGTTGTATTTGCTTTGCTTGCAGGTTTTGCAACGTATATGTTCGCAAGCCAGATTAACAAGAAGACCACAATCAAAGATGCTGATACGGTAGCTGTTGTTTTTGCGGACCAGGATATTCCTGCCAACACGATGATTACCGAGGATATGGTTGCAGACGATGCAGGCTATTTCCATAAGAAGGAGGACGTTATCAAGGAAGACGCAACTCCTTCTCCGATAACAGACAAGGAAAAACTTGTCGGCATGGTTACATCAGTTGATATTCATGCAGGCGAACAGCTTAATGAGTTCAAGTTTGTAAGCTCAGAGGACGATGAGGTCGGACTTTCCTATAAGCTTGAATCGGGCAAGGTTGCTTTCTCGTTCACAGCGAGCAGTACAAACGGCGTTGACGGATATATCAGCGCAGGCGATACGGTAGACATTATTACATATTCAACCGACGATAACGGTAACGTTACAACGAACGTTGCATACAGAGACCTTAACGTAATCAGAGTTTCGAATGCAAGCAGCAACCAGAGCAGCAAGGATGCAAAAATTACCGAATACAGCACAATTACTGTTGAGGTAACCGAAAAGGAAGCTCTCAGGCTTTATGAGATTGAAAACACTCAGACCTTCAAGCTCGTTCTTAACTCAAAGCGTGATGCAAAAACAGATGCAGCGCTTAAGGCTGCGCAGCAAACAGAGTCAACAAGTGCGGCAGAATCAACAAGCGCAGCTGATTAATGGCAAAACACAGTTTAGGAGAAGAAAAGTATGGATAAGATTAATGTTGTTGTTTGTACAAATGACACCGAATACAAGGTTGCTGTAAAAAACAAACTTTTAAACGATAGGTTTGAAATCATTGGTTACTCAGAGATTGAGCCGGCTGCTAAAACAAGAATTCAGGGTTTTGTTCCCGATGTTGTAATTTTTGTTGTTAACAGCGAGGATATTGACACGGCGCTTATTGATTTCATTGAGGATATGAAGCTCGCTTCAATCGGCGCGGTTCCCATCATCCTTACGGACAGCGTAACCGTTGATAACGTTAATATGGCTGCTGAGGCAGGCATAAGACGTGTTATGGATATAAGCGTAAGCCCTGAGGAATTTTGCCAGAGTATAGAAAAACTCACCGCTAAAGAGAGAAAGTACAATGCCTCTCCGACAGGGGAAAGAAAAACCCGCTCAAGAGTTTATGCGTTTTTCAGCGGTAAAGGCGGCGTAGGTAAAACTACTTTATGTACAAACTCAGCCGTTTCTTTAGCCTCCCGCGGTAAAAAGGTTCTGCTTATTGACCTTGACCTTCAGTTTGGCGATGCGGATATGGCGCTTGATGTTGAACCCAATGAATCTATAGTTGACCTTTCAAGGGACCAGAACGGCATATCTCTTGACAGCCTTCTCGCTACCTGTTCTACTCATCCATCGGGTGTTCAGCTTTTATCTTCTCCAAACTCACCCGAGCTTGCAGAGTACGTTACAAGTGCGGCTGTTAAGTCAGTTATTGACATTGCAAGAAACTATTTTGAGTATATTCTTATGGATTGCGGCTGTGCACTCGTTGACCCTGTTATTACCGCTCTTGAAAACAGCGATACTATCTTTATGGTAAACGACGTTAATATTCTCTCCCTTAAGAGAGCAAAAATATGTATGAACGTTATTCAGCAGCTTAACCAGAAGGATAAAGCTCACCTTATCATAAATAAAAATGTTAAGAAGAATACAGTTAAAATCGAAGATTTTGAAAACCTCCTCGGAATACCGGCTTATGCAGTTATTTCAAGTGACTTTAAATCAGTAAACTCATCTCTTAATAACGGTCAGCCCGTTATTATGTATAAGCCCCGTTCACCTATTGCAAAGGATCTGGCGGGATTTGTTGACAAGATGATTCTTGAGAGAGAGGGAACTCTTAAAAACGATACCAAAAAGTCAAAGAGGAAAAATAAATAATGGGATTACTTGACAGATACAATATAAACAATGATGAAAATGCTGAAAGCGTCAGCGTTGAACAGAATAACAAAAAAAACGAAGTACCTATAATTGAGGATAAGTTTGCAGAAACCAAATCAAAAATCCACAACGCCATTGTTGAGCAGTTAATGAAAAACAATGCGGGGAACGTTACGGATGAGGGTATGCGTAATCTTATTAAAGAGTTCGTAAGCAAACCCGAGTATGAAATTCCTCGTATTGAAAGAGGTCTGATAGCCGATGAGCTCTATGATGACATTATGGGTTACGGTCCTATTCAGCCTCTTGTTGACAGTGACCTTTACACTGAGATTATGGTTAACGGACCTTATCAGATTTTCGTCGAGTCAAAGGGTAAAATCAAACTTACGGATTTCCAGTTTAAAGACGAAAATCATCTTCGTCAGGTAATTGACAGAATTGTTACTAAAGTAGGACGACACGTTGACGAAGCAAGCCCGATGGTTGACGCCAGACTCCCGGACGGTTCCCGTGTTAACGTAATTATTCCTCCTGTTTCGCTTGTAGGTCCCGTGCTTACAATCCGTAAATTCTCCAAAACGCCTATAACGGCGGCTAATCTTATTGCATGGGGCTCAACCTCAAATCAGATTCTGAATTTCCTTGAAGCTGCTGTAATGGGTAAGCTGAATATCATAGTTTCAGGCGGTACAGGCTCAGGTAAAACAACGCTTCTTAACATTCTGTCGTCTTACATTCCTTCTGACGAACGCATTATTACTATTGAGGACTCTGCTGAGGTACAGCTCAGACAGGAGCATGTTATTACTCTTGAAAGCAGGCCCGCAAACGTTGAGGGTAAGGGTAGAGTCAGCATTAAGGACTTGGTTGTAAACGCCCTTCGTATGAGACCTGACAGAATTATTGTCGGTGAGGTTCGTAGCGAAGAAACGCTTGACATGCTTCAGGCTATGAACACGGGTCATGACGGTTCGCTTACTACTATCCATGCTAACTCGCCGAGGGACTCAATTTCCCGTATTGAAACGATGGTTATGATGTCCGGCTCTGAACTTCCCTCAAAGGCAATCAGAGATCAGGTTGCTTCAGCTATTAACCTTATCGTTCAACAGGCGCGTTTAAGAGACGGCTCAAGAAAAATTGTTTCCGTATCAGAAATTGTTGGTATGGAAGGCGATGTAATCCGTATGCAGGATATCTTTACTTACGATACAGAGGGTGAGATGGACGCATCAGGAAAATTTAAGGGCGTATTTAAAGCAACGGGTATAATCCCCAAATGTGTTGATAAAATCAGAGAGAACGGAGTTGCAGTAAACAATGACTGGTTCCACACTTAATATCATACTAATTACAGCGTCATTTGCGCTTTTGGTATTTATTATTGCTTATATAGTTGTTTCAACCTTACTTGCTGACAGGATTGCCGCTGAAAAGCGTCTTGATGAGCTTAATAAAAAGGAAGGCGATTTTGAAACAGTTGCTCTCATTAAGAATGAAAGTAAAAAAACCAGAAGAAAGCGTGAAAGAAAAAAGCAGAAAAGTAATCTTGCCGATAAGTTTGGCGACGTTCTTTTTCTTGAGCTTCAGTCGGCGGATATAAAAATGCGTCCTGAGGAATTCACTCTTATCTGGATTCTTCTTGCATTTATTCCGGGCGGTCTTCTGGCTATGCTTACGGGCAATATGATTATTTCAATGGTGCTTGTTGTTGCAGGTATTTTGCTTCCTATTATGTATGTAAAGAGCAAGCAAAAGAGCAGAGTCAAGAAGTTTGAAGAGCAGCTCAGCGACGCGCTTATGCTCTGCTGTAGCTGTCTGCGCTCAGGTCTCAGCTTTACTCAGGCAATGGAAACAATTGCAAAGGACATGGACGCTCCTATTTCAACTGAATTTGAAAATGCAATCAGGGAGCTCAATATGGGTTATTCAATGGAAGAATGCCTTGAAAATATGGCTGACAGAATTAAGAGTAAGTACGTTGAGCTTATGGTTTCCGCAGTTCTTGTACAGAGGCAGACAGGTGGTAACCTCTCCCATATTCTTGAAAACATTTCCGATACAATCAAAGAAAAGATGAAACTAAAAAGGCAGCTTAAAACCTCAACCGCTTCGGGTAAGATGTCAGGTTTTATAGTAGGTGCAATGCCGCTCATTATGCTTCTTATTATGACAGCAATGCAGCGTGAAATGATGATGGTTCTGTTTACGGAAAACAGAGGACGCCTTGTTCTTGTAGGTGTAGCAGTGCTTGAGGTACTCGCGTTCGTTGCTATTAAGAAAATCACAACCGTTAAGATGTAGGAGGGGAGTTTATGATACCGTTTTTAGTTATTACATATTCTCTTCTTGCGCTTATAATTATCGTTTTGATTTTCGGCAAAAAGGGAAGAGAAGAGGATGCAAGCTTTAAGCGTAAAAAGAGCATCGGTAAGGAAACAGTAAAATCAGCATATAAAAACGTTGATACCTCATTTTATGAGCGTGTTGTTAAGCCCGTAGTGGATAACATTACCAACGCAAATAAATACAGCGAAAACGCAACAAAAAATGAAAAACAAAAGCAGCAGAACGAGGCTCTTGGGCTTCAGCTCAGAAAAGCCGGTATACATATGTCTGTTTCAAACTATAAGTTTTTCAAGCTTGCGTTTACAGCAGTTTTAACGGTTATATCGCTCGGTGTTGCGCTTATACTTTACCTTGCAACCAACAATGTATATATGCTTTTCATTGCTGCAGCGGGTATGGTTATCGGCGTTATAGGTCCAACTCTGTTCTTAAGTTCCCGTGTAAGAAGCCATCAGGGCGAAATAAGGTCGCAGCTTGCTGATACAATTGACCTTATGAGCGTATGTATGGAGTCGGGTCTCAGCTTTGACGCGTCTCTCGTAAAAATTGCCGAGAGAATGGAAGGCCCGCTTATTGACGAGCTTATGACTGTGTTCAGGCAGATTCAGCTTGGTAAGAACAGAAACGACGCTCTTAAAAACCTTTCGGATTCCTCCGACGTTAAAGAGCTTAAAACCTTTGTTTCCGCTGTTATTCAGGCGGGACAGCTCGGTATCCCGATTACAAACGTTCTTCAGGCTCAGGCAGAGCAGCTCAGAATGAATAAGAGTGAGGAAATCAAGGAGGTAGCCTCAAAGGTACCTACCAAAATGACTATTCCTACCGTTCTTCTGATACTCCCTGCAATTATTCTTATTATCCTTGCGCCTGTAATGTTCCAGGTATTAGACCAGATGAAAGGTGTATTTTAGTGAATATACTGAAACTAAAAAAAGACAACAGTATTATTTGTGACTATATAGAGGACGCAAGTAATTTTTACAGACGCTTTATGGGTCTGATGTACAGAAAGAGCATTCCGAAAGACCATGGCTTGCTTCTTACCCCGTGTAATGAAATCCATACTTTCGGAATGAGGTTTGATATTGATACAGTCGCTATATCCGAAAGCGGCGAGGTCTTGTTTATTGACAAGGCGGTTAAACCGAATAAAGTCCGTAAGCGTGTAGAAGGCGCTTACTGTATACTTGAACTCAACGCAGGCTATGCGGATGAGCTGAATATATCAATTGGCGATATTCTTGAATTTATACCTGCCGAAAAAATTAGTTAGGAGAAATGAATTTATGAGCGAAATGATTAGCAGAGAAGATATACTTGGTGAGGCGGCTAAAACCTTTTCTTTTGATAAAGCGCTTCGCGGATACGATACAAAGCAGGTTGATGATTATATAAACAACTTAATTAAGTCCAACAAAAATGCTATTGAAATCATCAATTCAAGAATTAGCGAGATGAAAACCGATAACGATATGCTCAAATATGAGCTTGAGCAGGCTCATAATGAGCTTGATGACGCACTTCAGGCTAACGCAACTCTGCGCAGTGAGATGCAGAAGATGACTGCCGAAAATACAAAGGCAAACGCAGCGGCTGCTGCAGCTGCTGTTGCTGCCAACAAAACGGCAAACAATGAGGAAATAAAAGAGCTTGAAGAAAAAATAAAGAAACTAACAACCCGTAATCGCCTTCTTTCAGACGAGAATAAAAAGCTTGAAGACGAAAAGAAGGATATGCAAAGAGATATCGCTCACCTTACTAAAAAGGTTGATAAAAACAGAAATAAGATTACCGAACTCACTTCCCAGCTCGAAATCGGCGGAGGAAGCGACGAGGGTTATTACGAGATTACTCAGATATATGAATCAGCCATTGACAAGGCGGAGGACTTGATATTCCGTTTGCAAAATGAATTCTCTCTTGCTCATTCAAAAGCAGAGGACGCCAAGAATGCTGCAGAGGAAAGAAAGGCTGAAAACGCAAAAAAGGCAGAGGAACTAAAAAAAGCCGCTGCTGAAGAAACTGAAGAATAAGTTAGACTTCATTATATAAATTATAAAGTATTTAATATACATTATAACATTTAACATATTTCCTGAGGGGGTATGCTTTGTGAAATTATTTAAAAAACTGAAGAAGGAGAACGGTGCCTATATGGTAATGGCGGCAATCCTGTTAACTGTGATTGTCGGTTTCCTTGCGTTAAGTCTTGACGTAGGGTTCCATTATTATCGCGGTGCCCAGCTTCAGAACGCAGCGGACGCAGCGGCAACAGCAGTTGCGGGACATCTCGGAGCAATGGATACAGACTATGAGGAAGTTGCTTATGAGTATCTTGCAAAGAACGGTTTTGCAGACAAAGAAAAGGTTCACTGTAAAGTAGAAGCTAAAGGCGAAACCAAGATGGACACCGTTGACAGCGATGACTATATCCATGCGGGATATTATAAGCTTTCCGTTGAGGTTGAGGATAATACCTTTGTCGGCGCGGTTCTCGGTATTGATTCGCTGAAGTTAGCTAAGGTAGCGTACGCTAAGGCGGACGTTAACTACGTTGCTATGCCTCGTGCACTCAACTATACTATATTTGCGGCTTCTACTGAAGGCACTCCGGCAAATCCTGCTATTCAGCTTAACGGTAAAACGGGCGGTGTTGCTAACTCCGCTGTTGCTCTTACGCAGAATCTAATGAACGGCTTTAACACTTGGGTTGTAAAGCCTGTCCAGGCGTTTTACATTGATATCGGAACGTGGTGGAACCCGTTTACGTGGAAAGCTGGCTTTGATTGGGATGATGCAAACTCGTGGAAAGCAAAGCTCTATACCTCTAATATTACAACCAGCGGCGACGTTCACTCCAACTCTAATATTGTCAGCCAGATTCAGGCAATTCACGCAAGCCGTATTCAGGATACTGACTTCACAAATTCCGTAAGCGCATACGACCTTGCCAAGTTCTACAATATGACTCCTATTGAGGACGTCACTCCAACTTTTGAGGACTACGGTCAGGTTACTTTTGACGCTGTAAAGGAGATTACCTTTAAGACCCCCAGCGGTATAAACATACTGGGTAAAGATGGTCCCCTTGACACCTATTATTATGTTCAGAATCAGCAGTTTATTGAGCAGACTCAGCTCACCCTCAGAATTTTAGACCTGATTGATTTGAACACATTGACAAACGGAAACCTTCAGCAGAAATATGAAGAGGCTGCTGAATTATATCTTACCGATAAAATCACAACTAACGAACAAAAGCAGATAATCAAAGACCAGGTTAAAGACGGAAAGATTACTTACGACCCATCAACAAAAACGTTTAATATCAGCGGTCAGTCCAATATGGTATACAGCGTTAACGCTGCTATGGCTAATCAGGCTCTTGATACTATCGAGCAGCAGGGTATGGACAGAATGCTCTTCGGTACAACGGAAGGCGTTGAAGGCGAATACAACCTCGGCGTTGGCATTACCGGCAACGATATTATGTATACCGACGAAGCAAGTAAGAGACCGTATTATTCAATGCGTAACGTTAATAATTCCGGCGACGAATATGATAACCGTCAGGAATTTGAGCAGAAGGTAAACTTTATTAAGTATGATAGCGAAGGCGAACAGACTGTTACGGCAACGGCTCAGATTATGGGCAACAATATCAACCGTGATTATCAGGATTTCAACGGAAATTCAAGAGATAAGCTTTCTCAGCTGTTCTTCTTCACAGACGCTTATACGTTTAATAAAACTGTATTAGACAGAACAAAAGCAGGCGCTAATTTCGCTATTGCAAGAACCTTTATTGAAAACAGCGAATATATTGATACTCCTAATCTTAAGCCGTATTTCACAAGACAGATTAATAAGTCTATAAGAAACGCAACCAAGATTAAGGAAAAAATCAATCAGTCAAGCGCAGGCCAGCCTACTATCAGGTATGCAGCAAAAGAGAGAACGGATACTCTTAAGAGTTATAAGGATAACCTTAATTATTACGATGATACCTATAAGGCTGCGGATGCAAACGTTATTAATCTCAGAAAGAATAACACTCAGCTGTTCAGAGAGTTCAAAGATGACAGTTCAAGCAGAGTTCAGAACCTCAGCGATACTCCTATTACTTATAACAGAACTACTCACGACGGCATAAGCTACAGCGTAAGCATTTCAAGGTATTCATATAAAGGTTATAATTTATATGACGGCGAAGCGCTTAAATCCCCCGAAACCTTATATACGGAAAAATTAGATGAAAGAGAAGAAACCAAGGCGGACGGCGCAGCCGCAGTAGCTGAATACTATAATTCAACTGCTAAAAACGATTTCAACGCGGTAGCAACAAAGAAAGCTGCAATTAAGGACGACGAAAACTTTAAGTATTCCAATTATAAGGAAGACGTTGAAGATACAATTAATGCAGTAACAAAGCCGAATATTACAACAACGGCAGGCGTAGTTACTCCCAAGGTAACTGTTACAAAGCCTGCAGCACTTGACGTTTTCCTCGGATACGGTACAACAAGCAGCGGAGCAACTGTTGCCAGAACAGGAGCAATCCGTACAGCATTTAACAATGCAGTTGTTGTAAACGGCGTAACAAACAGTACTGATACTTATACTTCACCCGCTATGCCTTCATTACCGAGCATTTCAACAAGCGGCGGCAGCGATGTCGGCGGTAAGGGCTACAGTAATGACGTTTATCTTAACGGAACTTACAGAAATATTACAGTTCCGTATAAAGCCGGTGCACTGGGCATAGGCGTTAATACAAGATATAATGTTTACGTAAGCCAGAATGCAACTGCCAATATTACCGGAACCATTAAGATGGATAACGGTATGAAGTTTGAATGTCTTTCCGGTTCTACGGTTAAAGTAGGCGGAAACCTTAATTCAGACGGCGGCAGCAACAGTAAATTTATTGTTAACAGCGGCGCTAAGATGTATGTTAACGGCGAGTTCTATACTAAGCATTCAGGAACTGAGTTTAACGTAAGCGGCTATGCTCACGTTAACGGAAGAATGTACTTTGATGCTGAGAACGATAAGATTAACGTTAACAGCGGCGGCGAGCTGTATGTAAACGGTAACGTACAGTGTAACGACCAGAAGGACGAAATCAACGTTTACGGTAAAATGCAGATTAACGGTAACCTTCAAACCGTTCAGGACGGCTTTGGTGCTTCAGGTACGCGTAATTTCCACGTTAACGTTAAAAACGGCGGCGTGCTTATAGTTAAGGGTAACATTGACTTTACTAAAACCGACTACTTAACTGTTGAATCAGGCGGTACGCTTATCGTTCAGAATCAGTGTACTGTTAATAACAGCGGTTCAATCACTGTAAACGGTAAGCTGATTCAGCTCAATGCAAATAATACAGTTGACGCAAGTACGATTACTGTATCCGGCGGTCAGATTTATTCAGTCGGCTCAGTTAATTCCAAGAGCCCGGTTACGTTAACAAACGGTAAGCTTTATACCTTATCAAATGTTTATACAAATAACGACAACAGCGGTAATGATTTCTTCAATATGACAGGAACTTGCGCTGTATACGTAAGGGGCGCTCTTACAACCAACGGAAGCAATAAGCACTTATATATTCACGACGGAACCAATTCCGTTGTAAGTATCCTCGGTGAAGGTGCTTCGGACTGCTTTAACGGTAAGTGCAGCCAGATTCATGCAAACAACAGTACATCGGGCAACAAAATTTACTTAGGTAAGTCAACCACTGTTTATGAGAATAACGAAAATATCGTAAACGGCAGTCTGAGCTGCTTCGGTAACTTAACGTTTAATACAAACTCTCAGCTGACGTTGACAGGAACGGGAACTTCGTATATTACGGGTAACTTTAATGCAACAAGCTGTTCGCTTCTTAACGTTACCAATAAGCAGAAGCTCTATGTTGAAAAAGACATAAACGTTAGCCAGATTACTGTTGACGACGCAGTGGTTCACGCAGGTCAGAAGATTACGGTAACCAATCTTCTTAAGCTTACAAACGGCGGACTTCTTGAAGGTATCGGCGGCGTAAGCGCAGGTTCTTACGATACTGCGGGCGGCGATTTCAACAGCGCAAAAACTATTACCTTTACGGGTAATATCAACGCTAACGCTATGGCTGAGGGCTATGTTAAGACGGGTAACGTAAATGCAACAAGCCTTACTCTCAACAACGTTAAGCTTAAGATTGACGGCGATTTAACTCTTACGGGAAATATTAATTTATCTAATAATTCCGTGCTCTATGTAACAGGAAAGATAACCTGTGCAGACATAATCCTTAACAATTCAAAGCTTTACGTTGATGGCGATATAATCTGTTCAAGCATAACAGAAACAAATAATTCGCTTATCCTCGTGAGAAAAGGAAATGCGATTTCTTCAACAAGCTATTCGTCAATTACCTGCTCGTTTAAGATTTCGTCTACTAATTCAAAGCTTTACTGCGAGGGTGACCTTAAGGCTACGGCACTTGATTGTAATAAATCGCAGGTTTACGGTTATCGCCTGTTTAATACTACGGCAAACTATTCAACAAGCAGCACAGGAAGCATTAATACCAGCGGTAACGGTTACTTCAATATAACGGGTAACCAGTCCAAGGTATTCTGCGGCGAAAAATCCGGAATAACGGCAACAACGGGTATCAGCTGCGAGGGTGAATTCTTCTATCCCGATACAAACAGCGTTCTTAATATCTATTACCTTGATATTAACGGCGGTAAGGTTATAATTGACGGAAAAGAAAAAACTCAGAACGTTGTTGTTAAAAACTATGCTTACATTCATACAGCCGGAACGTACGTAAACTTCGGTAAAACCAAGGTTGCTGACTGCCGCTTTACAACTGAAGGACTTATGTACTTCGTTGGCGGCGTAGACGTAACAGACGCTGATACAACCGATATGAGAGGCGGCGTTCAGCAGAGCTCACCCGACTACTTCTATATGAAGAGGGGCTCAACCTCTTACGTAGACCCGTACAGCGGTTCAACAGAGCTCTCAACCTTAACTCTTGTATCTAACTATGAGGCGTGGGGCGACGCGTACTTTGACTGCGGACTTACCGTTCAGGGCTTTATGGAAAACAAGAACCCGTTAATCGGTGGTGAAAAGGGCGGTAAGGACCTCTACGGAACAGAGGGACCGCGTGTAGGTCACCTTGGAATGTCAATGTATATTCCTAAGGGCGTTACTTATGTAAACGGTAACGTTACAACCTATGCCGATACATCAAAAGACAGCGCTATTCAAATCGGTAATTACGATAGAAGTAACAGCGATGCAGGTCTTGTTGTAGCTGGTAATATCAACCTTGCTTCACCCGTTATGAACTATGGTAAGTTTATTATCAGAGGCGCATATAACCTCAATACAAATACTAAGCAGAAGGTAACCGAAAAGAACGATAAGGATAAGTACAAGGAAGGAAAGTCCATCGTAAACGGCAGAAATGACGGTGTTAACGACGCTGTATTCTTCGTTGGTTACTACAATGCAAACGGAAACCGCATAACGAGTACTTCAACTACCGACCTTTATGGCTACGTTCAGAACTACGGCAGTTTGTACTTTAATAATTCTGCAAGTATTAAAGGCTTTAACAACGAAGTAGGTGAAATCGCGGGCGGCGACTGTGCATTTATCAACTATATCGGCGCTCAGGCTCATTTCGGCGGCTTCGTAAGGCTCAATTCAAACCAGCTTTATAATAAGTGGAAGAACGGAAGCAGGGAATGCGTTTTCTCCTGCGACGGTAAGCTTACCTACGGCGGATGTCTGTATAACTTAGGTACTGTCATTGCCAAGGGCGATATTACAAATAACGAAAGCAATTCCGAAACAGAAAACAATAAGAACTACCGTGCAAATAACAACTATTCTGTTATGAACGGTATGTATAAAGAGTTCAACGACAGTGAATTGTATAATAACTTCAGGAACTATGTTTATCCTGAAGCAACGATTTACTGCGGCGGCAAGATGGAAGTCGGCGCTACGGAGCAGGGCGGTGAAGCAGGCTCTGTATTCAGCGCAGGAACTATGTATATTGTAGATGATTTGAATGTCTACACCAACTCTTCAAGACTTTCTATTAAGAGTGTAGGCGACGTATTCAATATCTTTACAAACCCGAACTCCCACTCGTTCTACAGAACTGCAGCATATTTCTACGATAATTCCAATACCTTTATCGGCGGAGATTACTTCGGCGGTGGTGCAATGGCTATCGGTAAGGATACAATCTTTATGTGCGGCGGCGATTTACGCTCAAAGAGAGCGATTAAGCTCGGCGAAGAGATGGGTATGGTTTACTACACTGTAGGTCCCGGTATCAGCAGATATGCATTTACCTTCGGCCACGAGGACGGCAGCGAAGTTAAGTATGCATCGGGCAAGGGCTCAACAGACAGTAAGTATAACTCAGCTTACTTCTACGTAGGCGGTAACGCCCTTGTTAATACCATCGGCAGCGGTCTGAAATCATGGGTAGGTATTACGGGTACAACAAACGTACCGCTCAATAACTCCCGTGATATGGATATCTATCCTAATACAAATATGTATATCGGCGGTTCGCTTTATGCAAATTCCAAGGTATATATGAAGGATAACGTTGATATGGTTGTAGCAGGTAATAAGACCTTCTACGATTCAAACGGCAAAATCCTCAGCACAATTTACTCTTCAAGATTCGTTAACTGGGGCAATTTCGCTCCCGAGAGTCTTACAAACGCTCTTAACGTTGAAAATCATCTGAACGGCAACAAGAAACTTAAGTTCTATGTATATCAGGACTTCGATATGAGCCCGAGTTCAAGTATGGTTGTTAACGGCGCTATGCAGGTTAACGAAACCTCAAAGATTCGCGATATGACCAAGTCCTATGTATACGGCAGCTTCACCTGTGGTAAATATGTAGAGCTCGGTAAGTCGCTCAGCGGTCTCGATTTCTCGGATATCGTAACCTTTGACGGCTCGGGTGAGCACGTTGCAAAGGACGGAAATAACCGTTATAAGTACCTTACTGATGAAGAAATAGCTTATATCAACGCTCACGGTGAAAAGCAGTTCCTTGCAAATTATGAGTTCGATAAGTCGGCTTATATGTTTGTTGACGGCGATTTCACCAGCGGTCAGGACCTCGGAACGGGCGTACTTAATTTCTTTGATAAGATTAAGAAATGGATTACAAATACCTTCCTTTCAACGGGTTATACAAAGGTATATGCTTCCTCGGCCCTTAAGGTTAACGGTAACCTTTCGTCAAGCCGTTACATCACTCTGCGCCACGACGCTAAGGTTTACTGTAAGGGCAATATGGACGCGGCTACCTCCATTGAAGGCGGCGTATATTCCGAGTGGTATGTAGGCGGTCATATGGAAGCGGCAACCAGCGCAGTAACCAGCATTATTGACGCTATCGGCGGTCTCTTCAATATCACCGCGCGCGGTAAGATTGAGATGCAGGACCAGTCAAGAGTAATAGTCGGCGGTAATATGTATTCATCTGCTTCCATTACTCTCGGTGTTATTCCGTCAGGTGCATATACAAGAGGTAGAAAGACAAATTACAGTGTTCAGGCACCTGAAGGCTCCAACAGCTACTATGAGACCAGCTCTGACTTTGAAGAAGCTTTGATTCTTACTTATGAAAACGGCGGATATAAGGATAAGAGCGGCGAGCCTGTATATCTTGACGGTAAGACCTATAAGTACAGCAATCTTAAGGACAGCGATAACAAGAATATAGAATACGGCGGCAAGGCGAACGTAGTTGTTTATAACGTTGATGACGGTAAGTATCATAAGGAAACCTATGACGGTGCGGAATATGATTACAACCCCGGTGCCCTTGCTAACGACGATGTTTCAAATCAGGCGAGAACTCCGGATACCAACAACGGTCTTGATTCAACCGATGAGCCTAATAACTACGGTGCTGAGGTATTTGTTCAGGGCTCAATGATTGCGCAAAACGGATTCATTAAGGAGTTTGCATACACAGCGGCAGTAGTCGGCGATTACGTTTACGCTCCCGACTATATCACGCTTCGCTC
The DNA here is from genome assembly GCA_002371215.1 of Ruminococcaceae bacterium UBA3751. Lineage (GTDB taxonomy): Bacteria > Bacillota > Clostridia > Oscillospirales > Acutalibacteraceae > Eubacterium_R. The sequence continues at coordinate 49,738 of DFGL01000020.1, forward strand.
CAATGCAGACCTTTGGGTACTTCCCGAAACGTTCAACAACGAAACGTATGAATTCCTGCCTTATCCCGATAAGCCTGAGGACCACGGCGGATTCCTTTCAAGGCTGTGGAACAATATTACTTACTACATTGGTAAGTTTGCTTACGAAACGGGCGAGAACTTCAAGTTCCAGACGGGTAGCGTTTATACCTGGGGTAGCCTTACGGTTAATAAGAACGCTTCGCTTATGGGTACTAACGACCTGCTTCAGCTTGGTACAATTACCCATGCGGATGACAGCGCAACAAGCGGCGTTGAGAAATTCCTCAGCGAGATAGGAACCTTCCTCAATCCGCGTAAGGTAGTTCTCCGTGAGGACAGCTTAGTTCTCTTCGGTAGTAACATTACTATTGCTTCAAGCCCCGCATCGTTAAGCCTTGACGTTCTCAAGGGCAATGAAAGCGTTGCAGGCTTTGACAGTAAGGGTACGGCTATGTATCCGGGATATCAGTATAAGTGTAAGAACCACGCTATTGACGGACCTCATAAGGGTTATAATTACACTATGACTGTTGATAAGGATGAACACCTTGCTATTCAGAGCGGCGAAGAAACTCTGACCTGTGACATCTGTCACCAGCCTGTTGATAAGAACAAGTTCAAGATAGTTCAGGTTTCTCATCCTGCAGTAATGTATGCGGGTAACTCGCTGTACATCAGTACAACGGTTGATATGCTTATGACCTATCTTATTGCAGACCAGGGCGACGTATATCTCCATAATATCTATACCAAGACTGCGTATGATGAGAAGAACCTCAAGGAACTTCCGAACGCAATCGGCTCGTATAACGGAGATATTACTTATACGGCTTGGGTTGGTCAGTTAAGCTCGTTGTTCTACGCGCCTAAAGGAAAGGTTGATTTTGACGGTATTTATACTGATATTTACGGTAGCGTTATCGGTAATACAGTAGAGATGAACGCTTATTATCAGAATTTCCACAGGTTCAATAACTGGCGTACTATGGACCTTCATATTGCTGAATCGGGCAACGTATTCCTGATTCCCGAACAGGAATATAATGAAGCTCCCGAGCTTGGAACGTTCTATGACTTAACAAGCGGAACGCAATATCAGAACAGTCCGTACGGCGTAAGGATATTCTTCTAAGCTTATTAAAACTAAATAAAAAGGCGCTTGCTTAGCAAGCGTCTTTTTTATAATTAAACCCCTGAAAAATTCAGGGGCTTTGTTTATTCTTTATTTTGTTTTTCGTAAATTCTCGGTCTGATTTTCAGCTTGTATATATCATAGAACAGTGAAACAATAGGTACTGAACATATCAGCCCGACTAAGCCGAATTGCTTGCCGCCTATAATGATTGCAAGGAAGGTGATAACTCCCGGCATATCAAGCTCTTTTCCGATAAGATGAGGATTAATCAGTTTTTCAACAATTTGCTGAATAACAATGCAAAGAACTACAAATACGAGCGCTTTAATCGGATTGTCAGCCGCTATCAGTAACGCGCCTACCGCTGTTCCTATAATGGCGCCGATTATCGGTATCAGCTGAGTAACCGTAATCAAAAGGGAAATTGATATTTTGTACGGCATTGCAGTTACAAGCATAATAATGAAGGTTCCCGTTCCGGTGATAAGTGCCTGAATAAGATTGTATTTAAAATAAATCTGAAACTTTTTGTTTGCAAGGGATAAAACGTATTTTGCCCTTTTATAGTGCTTTTTCGGAAGAAGCTTGTTAAGAACTGCATAGAATTCCTTTTTCAGCCACTCCTTGTTTAGGAGTATTGCAAACGCGATTACAATTCCTATTCCGCCGTTAACAACTACGTTTGAAATACTTTTTATCTTTGAAAGCGCTGTACCTGCGAGGTTAGATAGATTTGATTTAAACCATGTAAAGAATTTTTCGTAATAAACATCAATATTGTTTTCTAATGCTGTAATGTATTTTGCAAGCTTTGGCTGCTTAACCTTTAGGCTGTCAAGTAAGTCCATGAGTTTTTCCCAAAGCTCGGGAGCCTGATTGTAAAGTTTAACAACAGTGTCCCTCAGGTTAGGAATAATCAACCCTATGGTAAGCGCAATAAATGCAATTAATATCAGCAATGCTATGATTATTGAAAAAATCCTGTATTTTCCCGGGCTTACTTCTTTACCGCGTTTCTTAGATAACTTAACAAAGAGTCTGTCAAACTGCTTTGAAATCAGGTTAATAATAAAAGCAAAGCAAAAACCGTAAATGAACGGGCTTAAAACACTCAGCACATAGTTCAGCAGTTTTTTTGCCTCTGTAGTATTAAGGCATATAAAGAGTATAATTCCGCCGCAGAAGAGATAAAAAAGATACTCTGTAATGCGCTGCTTATTTATTTTTTCCATTTGCCGACCTCCTTTTTTATAAGTATATCATAACGAGCGGATTATAGTCAAATATTTAGAGCTTTTATATGTACAAAACAATAATATTAGTGTATAATAGGCATATTATTATGAAAGAGGTAAGATTATGTTTTACTTTTTAGCTAACCCTATTATATCTTATAACCTGTTTCTTATTGCGGCTGCGGTAATCCCCGCTGTTATACTTATGATTAAGGTTTATAAATCTGACAGGCTTGAAAAAGAAAGCCCTGCGCTTATGAGAAAGCTTGTTGTTGCCGGTATTCTCTCCGCGCTGCTTGCGCTTGTTGAGGAGTGGATAGGAGAGGCAGTGCTTAATGTATTTCTTGAGCCCTCAAGTACCGCTTATAACGTAATACTGTATTTTATTATCGTAGCGTTTTCAGAGGAGAGCTCAAAGTACCTTTTGCTAAAGAAAAGAACGTGGAAAAGTCCCGAATTTAACTGCAGTTTTGACGGAGTCGTTTATGCGGTGTTCGTTTCGCTCGGATTTGCGCTGTGGGAGAATATCAGCTACGTAATGAGCTACGGCTTTTCAACCGCAATTGTACGAGCGGTAACCGCTATTCCGGGCCACGCCTGCTTCGGTGTATTTATGGGTGTTTTCTACGGTATAGCAAAGCGTGCGGAGCTTCACCATAAAAATGGAAAGGCAAGCGTTTTCAGAAAACTTTCCGTTATTTTTCCCGTAATTCTCCACGGCGCATATGATTATATCGCAAGTAACGGAAGCGATATTGCAAATTATGTTTTCCTCGCCTTTATAGCTGTAATGTTTCTTTGTTCATATATCCTTGTCGGCAAGCAGGCGAAAAACGATACATATTTAACCCGTTAGTATTAAACGGCATCCTGTTGGGTCGCCCCTTTGGATGCCGTTTGTTTATTTAATCGCGCTTTTTATATAATCCAAGCTGTAGTTTTTGTTTACAAAACGGAGCCATCCTATCGGCATCTGTGCTCTGCTTTTTGTCCATTCACTCTGCGGAGCTGTTTCTATGCCCAGTTCTTCAAGAAACGGTGTAAAGCTGTTCACCTTGTCGCAGAATTCTGCATAACTTTTTTTGTTTTTGCTCCAGGCAGTTTCTGCAACGGCAATTGCCCGCGGGAAAAGCATAGTTTCAAGCGTTTCGTCGTTATCTATATATTCTGTCCAGATAGGAACTTCAAGCCCTGAAATACTGTCTGAGTTAACCCCTTTGATTTCAGGGGTAAACGAATACGTTCTGTTGAGCGGAGTAATATCGTAGCCGTAATCCGTATAGTAATAAGTAAATGGGGAAAGTATCAGCCGCCCGCCGCCGTTTGCAAATTCAAACGTTGCTTTGTCGTTTTCCTTCCAGTACTGAACGATGGCGTCTTTACTGAGATTTTTGCCCGCCGCGGCGTCATTCCAAACGATGCAGGCCTTTCCTTTTTTGCTTAAATGCTCAATTACTCCGTTCATAAAGTAATTTTGGTATTCCTTATAGTTCTCTAAGCCGAGCTCTTTCATATGCTGCTGACAATCGGGGCAGCTCTCCCAATGTCTGCTCGGAGCCTCATCGCCGCCGATGTGTACGTATTCAGATGGGAATACCTCGCAAATCTCATCAAATATTTCGCATATGGTTTTAAGGCTGTCCTCCTTTGCAGGGCAGATAACGTCCTTAAAAATTCCCTGATGGGTTTTAACCTTAACCTTGAGTCCGCTGCAGGAGAGCTCGGGAAATGCCGCAAGCAATGCGCTCGTATGGCCGGGTATGTCAAATTCAGGAATAACTTCAATAAACCGCTCTTTGCAGTATTCAACAATCTCCCTCATCTCTGCTTTCGTGTAAACTCTGCCGTAGGGTGAACCGTCGTAGGTTTTACCGAAATCGCTGTACTCTCTTACCGCTGAAACGGTGTTGAGAATGGGGAACTTTTCGCTTTCAAACCTCCAGCCCTGGTCGTCTGTAAGGTGCCAGTGAAAGCGGTTGAATTTTAAAAGCGCCATTGCGTCAATTATCTTTTTTATTTCGTCAATGGGTATAATGTGCCTTGCGCAGTCAAGCATAAACCCTCTGTATGAAAAGTGCGGGCTGTCCTCAATTTTGCAAACGGGATATAAGTTTTTTTCATTTTTTATCTGCTTTAACGTTTGCTCTGCGTAAAACCTTCCCGCTTCATCATAATAGGATATCAAAACCTTTCCTTCGTCGTCAATTTTAACGGTGTATTCCTCTTTTAAAAGCGAAGTGTCTATTAAATATTGCCTTTCTTTTTCTGAAACAAGCTTGCTTGAATAAACAGCTTTTTCGGGGGTGGGAATGATTTTCATTTTATTATCACCTCACTGTAAATATAACACAAATATTATGTATTGTAAATATTACCATTATATGTTATAATTCTAAAAAATAATTGCGGATTGGAAAAACAGTATGAAAGAAGTAAAGAATAAACTCCTTACGGGAGAAAGAGCTTTATTTATGTCTAGTAACTTAAAGGCGGTTGGCTGTACCTTTGATGACGGGGAATCTCCGTTAAAGGAAAGCGAAAACGTTGCTGCAGAAAACTGTGAGTTCAAATGGAAATATCCGTTTTGGTACTGCAAGAATGCTGAGGTAACCGATTCGCGCTTTTTTGAAATGGCAAGAGCGGGAATATGGTATACGGAAAACGTCAGAATTAAAGACTGCATTATTTATGCTCCTAAGGAATTCAGGCGTTGCGACGGTATTTCTATTGAAAATACCGAATTTACAAATGCTGAAGAAACGCTCTGGAGCTGTAAAAATATTGATATAAAAAACGTTAAGGCGAAGGGCGATTATCTTCTTATGAACAGTGAAAACATCACTGTTGATAACCTTGAGCTTGACGGTAATTACAGCTTTGACGGCGCTAAAAACGTTGAGGTGAAAAATTCTCGCTTAATCTCAAAGGACGCCTTCTGGAACAGCGAAAACGTAACGGTTTACGATAGCTTCATTTCGGGCGAATACCTCGGCTGGAACGCAAAGAATTTAACGCTCGTTAACTGTACCGTTGAAAGCCTTCAGGGTATGTGCTATATTGAAAATCTTAAAATGATTAACTGCAAAACCGTCAATACAACCCTTGCTTTTGAATTTTCTTCGGTTGAGGCTGAAATCACCTCCGGCGTAGACAGTATAATGAACCCGAAAAGCGGAAAAATCAAGGTGCAGAGCGTCGGCGAGCTTATTATGGATGAAACTAAAATCAATCCCGCCGATACTGAAATTATTATAGGTGAATAAAATGAAATATAATTTTGATAAGGTTGTAAACCGCCGTAATACCGCGTCTCTCAAGTGGGATATTTTAAAGGAAAACGAGCTTCCTATGTGGGTTGCGGATATGGATTTTGAAGCCGCTCCGGAGATTGTTGAAGCGCTTCAGCTCCGCCTTAACGGACGTATTTACGGCTATAATATTATTCCCGATGAATGGTACAGCGCGTATATTAACTGGTGGAAAGAGCGCCATCATTTTGAACTGCAGCGCGACTGGCTGATTTTTTCAACCGGCGTTATTCCGACTATTTCAAGCGTTGTCAGAAAGCTTACTACCCCTAACGAAAACGTTCTTATCCAGACTCCGGTTTATAATATTTTCTTTAATTCAATTATCAATAACGGCTGCCGACCTTTGCAGAATAAGCTCGTTTATGAAAACGGCAATTTCTCAATTGATTTTGAGGATTTGGAGAATAAACTCTCAGACCCTCAGACAAGCCTCATGCTGCTTTGTAATCCGCAGAACCCTACAGGCAGAATATGGACAAGGGAAGAGCTTGCAAAAATAGGCGCGCTGTGTAAAAAGTATAACGTTGTTGTTGTGTCTGACGAAATCCACTGCGATATTACGGATATCGGCAGCGAATACGTCCCGTTTGCAAGCGTAAACGATGAGTGTAAAATGAACAGCATAACCTGTATAGCCCCTACAAAATGCTTTAATATCGCAGGGCTTCATACCTCCGCGGTATCAGTTCCCAGCCCCTTCCTGCGCCATAAGGTAAACCGCGCTCTTAATACCGATGAGGTGGCAGAGCCGAATACCTTTGCCGTAACGGCTGCCGTTGCAGCTTTCGGTAAGGGCGGAAGCTGGCTCGATGAAATGCGCAGTTACGTTCAGCAGAATAAGCTCCTTGTAAACGAGTTTATTAAGGAGAATATTCCGTCGGTTAAAACCGTTAATCAGAACGCAACCTATCTCTTGTGGCTTGACGTGAGCTCTCTCGGCATAAGCTCAGAGCTCGTTGCAAAAAAAATCCGCGAAAAATCGGGTTTGGTGGTATCTGAGGGTACCGAGTACGGAAGCGGAGGAGAAAACTTCATACGCCTTAATATTGCCTGCCCGAGAACAGTTCTTCTCGAAGGTCTTGCGCGGCTGAAAAGAGGGCTTGAATAAACGATGAATAAGACTGGTTTTCTTAATTTGTATAGAGAATCAGTTTTTTTATCTGTATATTTAACTAATAATATATAAATTAGTTTATTAATTTATAAAGTTTTGTTTATTATTGTTGACTATGAGTACTTAATTTGTTAAAATATTAACGGTTAATTTGAGGCTTTGCGTGCAGAGCCTACTTAATCAAGGAATGATTAGGATTTATTGAGAAGGAGAGAGTTTATGGCAGACAAAATGTTAGGCTATGCTCCCGAGTGGACTTACGACGATTCTATTCCCGTTCGTGAGCCGATTATGAAGCTCGGAAAAATGATTACCGACCGTATTCCGATTGTACTGGGTATACGCAAGATTACTAAGCAGGACCCTGAATACTGGGCGGTTGCTACAATTTGCCCGACTGATGAAATGGCTGAGGTTGCAATGCGTATGAAAAAACGTACGCCCCGTACCTTTGCCGATATGAAGAAGCTTGTTGCCAATATGGGTATGACAGATGAATATCTTGAAGAGCTTCTCGCGCAGATGAGCGAAAACGGACTTATTGAATGGAACTATGAAAATCCGCAGCATGAAAAGCAGTGGGTGCTTCCGATGTTCGTTCCCGGCTCGGCAGAGTTTTCCAATATGAACAGCGAAATGCTTGAAAAGCATCCCGAACTCGGTATGTTCTTTGAGAGAATGACGCGCCTTCCTCTTGAGAAGGTAACTCCGATGGTTCCTCCGGGAGGCGGCGGAATCGGAATGCACGTTATCCCCGTTGAAAAGGCTATTGAGATGGAGAACGAGGCAATAGGAATTGAAAAGATTTCCTACTGGCTTGATAAATATGATGGTAAATATGCCGCTTCTCCGTGCTCCTGCCGTGCTTCAAGAAAGACTTACGGCGAAGGCTGCGCAGATGACCCTGAGGGCTGGTGCGTTGCTGTCGGCGATATGGCTGACTATGTTGTTGAAACAAAGAAGGGCGGCCATTATATCACAAGAGAGCAGGCGCTTGAGCTCTTTAAGCAGGGCGAAGAAAACGGCTTCGTTCATCAGATTACAAATATTGACGGTGAGGATAAGATTTTTGCTATCTGTAACTGTAACGTTAACGTTTGTTACGCTCTGAGAACTTCACAGCTTTTCAACACCCCGAATATGTCCCGTTCGGCATACGTTGCTGACGTTAAAAAAGAGAACTGCGTTGCGTGCGGACGCTGCGTTGAGCATTGTCCGGCAGGCGCGTTAAAGCTCGGTCAGAAGCTCTGCAAGAAGGATGGTAGCGAGGTTACATATCCCAAGCAGAAATTACCCGATACCAATAAATGGGGTCCCGAAAAGTGGGAAGAGGAATACCGCGATAAAAACCGTATTAATACTCACGAAACCGGTACGGCTCCGTGTAAGACAGCTTGTCCCGCTCATATTGCTATCCAGGGCTATCTTAAGATGGCGGCTCAGGGCAGATATGAAGAGGCTCTTGCTCTTATTAAAAAGGAAAATCCGTTCCCCGCAGTATGCGGCCATATCTGTAATAAGCGCTGCGAAGAGGCTTGTACAAGAGGTACAATTGACGAGGCTATCGCAATTGACGACGTTAAGAAGTTCCTCGCTCACCGCGATATGGATAACGCAACAAGGCTTATACCTAAGAAGGTTATCCCGAAGATTACGGTTCCCGGTATTTTTGACCGTGAGCCCGGATTTACCGAAAAGGTAGCGATTATCGGCGCAGGCCCCGCAGGTCTTTCCTGTGCGTTCTTCCTCGCTGAAAAGGGTTACCTCAACGTAACAGTATTTGAGAAGAACGAGGAGCCGGGCGGTATGCTCCGTTACGGTATCCCGAATTATAAGCTTGAAAAAGAGGTTATTGACGCTGAAATTGATATCATCCGTGAAATGGGCGTTGAAATTAAGTGCGGCGTAGAAATCGGCAAGGATATCACTCTTGACGAACTTCGCGCTCAGGGCTATAAGGCATTCTATATGGCTATCGGCGCTCAGGGCGGCCGCAAGGCAGGTGTTGACGGCGAGGACGCTCAAGGCGTATATACAGCTGTTGAATTCCTCCACGAGGCTGCTGAAAAAGAGGCGTTTGATATCGGCAAGAACGTTGTTGTAGTTGGCGGCGGTAACGTTGCTATTGACGCTGCAAGAGTAAGCGTTCATTGCGGCGCAGAAAACGTTTCAATGTTCTGCCTTGAAAGCAGGGAAGAAATGCCCGCTTCAGAAGATGAGATTGAAGAGGCTCTTGAGGACGGCGCAGAGATTAACTGCGGCTGGGGTCCGAAAGAGATTGTTAAGGACGAAAACGGTAAGGTTAAGGCTATCGTATTCAAAAAGTGCTTATCCGTATTTGACGAAGAGCACCGCTTCAGCCCGAAGTATGATGAAAACGATACAAAGACCGTTGAGTGCAAAAACGTTATTCTTTCAATCGGTCAGGCTATCCAGTGGGGCGGACTTCTTGAGGGTACTGCTGTTGAACTCAACAGAAATATGACCGCTCAGGCTGATACCTTCACCTTCCAGACTGCTGAGCCGGATATCTTTGTAGGCGGTGACGCATTCACGGGCCCGCGTTTTGCTATTGACGCTATCGCAATGGGTAAGGAAGGCGCAATCTCAATTCACCGCTTTGTTCAGCCTAATTCAACTCTTACTATCGGTCGTAACCCGAGATACTACGTAGAGCTTGATAAGGACGATATTAAGGTTGAGGGTTATGATGACGCTCACCGCCAGGTACCGAAGGCAACTAAGAAGGTTGACCCGAAGGGCTTCAAGGATGACTGCGCGCTTCTCTCCGAGGAGCAGGTTAAAATTGAAACCTCAAGATGTCTCGGCTGCGGCGCAACTATCGTTGACCAGAATCGCTGCGTAGGCTGCGGTGTTTGTACAACAAAGTGCGAATTCGACGCTATTCATCTTTACAGAGACCGTCCCGAATGTTCAACAATGTACAGAGCTGAGGATAAGCTTAAGGCTATTCTTCCTTATACAATCAAGCGCGAATTTGCTATTAAAAAAGCAAACCGCGCCGCTAAAAAAGGACAGTAAATAATGCACGAACTCGGGATTGTATTTCATATAATCAAAACCATTGAAGAGGTTGCCGAGGAGCAGCAGCTTTCAAAGGTATCAAAGGTCGTTCTTGAGGTAGGAGAGGTTTCAACAGTAATCCCCGAATACCTTGAGGACTGCTGGAAATGGGCTTGCAAAAAATCTGATTTAATGAATGGCAGCGAGCTCGTTCACGAAACCGTTAAGGCGGTAACTTACTGCGAGAATTGCGGAAAGACGTACGAAACCGTCAAGTACGCAAAAATCTGTCCTTACTGTAATTCCGAAAACACCTATCTTTTAGAGGGTAACGGAGTTCAGATTAAGGAAATCGAAGCAGTATAACTAAGTTTCTAAGGCTCTTAGAAAAGAACCTGAAAAAATATATAAATTTTTTAAGGGGAGGAAAAACGATATGTTATTCCACATTTACGGCGATTTATCACTGTGGCAGCTCCTCGGCTGGTGCTTGGTATTTGCCGGACTCGTAATTGCGAATGAAATCGCACGCCGCACTAAAGCAGGCGGTATTTTCTGCTTTGTAATTTTACCCTTAGCGCTTACGGTTTACTTTGTAGTAATCAATATCGGCGCTAAAACCTTTGCAGCGGACAATCCGACTGTCGTACAGATGAACGGTTGGTTCCACTATGCAAAACTCTATGCTGCAACCATCGGCTGCGTAGGCTTTATGATTCTTAAGTATCATTGGGGAAGCCTCGGTAAGAGCCATTGGTTCAAATGTTATCCGTTTATTATCGTAGGTATCAACATCCTTATCGCTGTTGCTTCTGACTTTGAATCAGCATTCAAGGGTATGAAGGCTGCTCACGAAGCAGGTCTCGGCCTTGGCGTAGGCGGTTGGTGGTATTCATCAGAGGGCGTATGGCTTTACGGCGGCTGGTGGAATATTCTCAACGGCATTGCAGGTCTTATCAACATTATGTGTATGACCGGCTGGTTCGGAATTTATTCCTCAAAGAATAAGCAGCAGGATATGCTCTGGCCCGATATGACATGGCAGTTTATCCTTGCATACGACGTTTGGAACTTTGAGTATACATATCTCAACCTTCCTCTCCACACCTGGTACTGCGGTGTTGCACTTCTTCTCGCTCCCACGTTTGCTAACGCATTCTGGAATAAGGGCGGCTGGATTCAGAACCGTGCTAACACTCTTGCTCTCTGGTGTATGTTTGCTCAGGTATTCCCGAGCTTCCAGAATCACTCAAGGTTCACAACTCTTCCCGTTATCTATAAGGACCCCGCTCTCTTTGCAACGGGTGCAAACGGTAGAATGGATCCCAACCTTGTTCTTACAGCAGCTGACGCTAACCCGAAGGCACAGGGCGTTGTAGCTATCCTTGCTATTGCAGTTAACGTTCTTGTTATCACTAACATCATCAAGCGCGCTAAGGAACAGAAGAAGAATCCTTACACCAATGATATCTTTACAGATACAAGAGATTACAAGCTTGCTCTTGAAAGAGCAGCTGAAGCAAACAAAGAAGTTGCTTAATTAAAACAACTGAAAGGCTCGGCGGGGCGCCCGTCATAAAGAAGGTCA
>DFGL01000073.1 GCA_002371215.1 Ruminococcaceae bacterium UBA3751
GAGCAGAAGCCTTTCCGCCGCGAGGTTATGAAGGTTTACGGCGCTTCCGTAACTCCGTCTCCTTCTATGAATACTGAGATCGGTAAGAAGATTAACGCTGAGCATCCCGGTACAACAGGCTCTCTCGGCTGCGCTATTTCAGAGGCAGTTGAGGACGCAGTTAAAAACCCGGGCTACAGATACGTTCTCGGCTCCGTGCTCAATCAGGTACTTCTTCATCAGTCTGTAATCGGTCTTGAAACCAAGGCTGCTCTTGATAAGTACAACATTAAACCCGATATGATTATCGGCTGCGCAGGCGGCGGCTCAAATCTCGGCGGTCTTATCTCACCGTTTATGGGCGAAAAGCTTCGCGGCGAAGCGGATTATGACATCGTTGCCGTTGAACCCGCTTCCTGCCCCAGCTTTACAAGAGGCGTTTTCGCTTACGACTTTGCTGATACGGGAATGGTTTGCCCGCTTGCTAAGATGTACACTCTCGGTTCAGACTTTATCCCGTCGGCAAACCACGCAGGCGGCTTAAGATATCACGGTATGAGCCCGATTCTTTCTCAGCTTTACGATGACGGACTTATGAGAGCCGTATCCGTTGAGCAGACTAAGGTATTCGAGGCTGCTGAGCAGTTTGCAAGAGTTGAGGGTATTCTTCCCGCTCCGGAAAGCTCTCACGCAATCCGCATTGCTATTGACGAGGCGCTTAAGTGTAAGGAAACGGGCGAGGAAAAGACAATCGTATTCGGTCTTACAGGAACTGGCTACTTTGATATGGTAGCTTACGAGAAGTTCCACGAAGGCAAGATGGACGATTATATCCCCACCGATGAGGAGCTTGCTAAGTACAGAGCAAAGCTTCCTAAGATAGATTAAGTTTAAATCAACATAATTATTTAGCCGCCAAAACAATGTTTTTGGCGGTTATTTTTTTAATTATATTGAAAAATTTTCAAAATTACTGTAAGATTTTTATTATAACAGTAACTACTATATTAGAGGAGGTGAGCGCTTGATTGTTATGCTATTGAATATTAGAGGAATTGACTCGGACTTTGAAGAGGCGTATAAAGCTTATTCAAAATCAATTTTTAACTTCTGTATGTCAAGGCTGAGTTATAACGAGGATTATTCGGCAGATTGCACTCAGCAGACCTTTTTGGTTTATTACGAAAAACTGAAGAGCGGTATGAACATTGAAAACTCAAGGGCTTACCTATATAGAATAGCTGAAAACTATATTCTTAAAAAATATTCCGAAATTCAAAAGGAACAGCAGCATATTGAAAGCTCAGCAGAGCTTGAAACCATGAATATAAAAGCAAGCGACAACAGCGAAGAAAGTATTCTCGATAAGATTTCTTACGATGAATTGATAGCTCTTTTTAAGAGAACTTTAAAAGAGGATGAGTTTAAACTGTTCACCTTAAAATATATTGAGGGATACAAAATAATTGAAATCGCTCAAAAAGAAGGAATTACAGAGCAAAATTGCTCCGTTAAACTTTACAGAATAAGAAAAAAACTGAATGAAATGCTAATTGAAATACAAAGAAAGGAGGGAGCATAATGACAAAGCTGAATGAGGATTTATTAAAAAAATACTTTGGCTATGATTTTGAAGCGGAATGTTCTGAGCTTTTGAATGAAATAATCAGCGATGAGCTTTCAAAGCCTGATGATGAAGCGGATTTCGATTTGATTGACGAATGTACCGAAATACTTGTTATGCTTGCCAAGGGCGAAAGCTATAACGCCTCAGAAATACTCGCTTCCTCCGAAACCCTGATTAATAAGATTAACAGTAAAAAACGTAAAATTTCCGCTAAACCGTTTAAAATTCTGCTTATTGCCGCAGTAATTGCCGCAACAGGAATAAGCGCAAATGCCGCTGTTACAAATATAACGGGACAGAGTATAATTGAACACCTGACTCCGCTTGATTCAACAACGCTTGCAACGGTTGAAAACAAAGAAACGTTACTGAATGACAATCCGATTACAACCGCCATTTCTTCAGAAAAGGATGCAGGCGGCGCAACTGAAAAAACTACCGAATCAAGCACTAACGGTTCAAAAATTGAGTTTTCGGATACAACAAATAAAGGAAAAATAGTTTTTGCTGATGATGAAACTACCAACTTAAAGCAAAAGAAAAAAAGCAATAGAGTCAGTGAATCAACCTCCAAAACCGAAAAAAAGAAAACTACTGAAAGTAAAACCGAAACTATTACTACACAACCCGTAACCGAGCCGTCTCCCGTACCGATAAAAATGGAAATAATGCGTATTAAAGGCGCGTTTAAAAACGAGTACAGAATCGGAGAGGAATTTTCGGCAAAAGGGATATATCCGATTATAATAATGTCTGACGGAACGAAGAAAACAATTGATATAAGCGAGTGTGAAATTGAAGGCTTTGATTCATCCGTTGAAGGAATAAAAAACGTAAAGCTTAGATACGGAAAAGTCAGCAGTACTTTTGAAATAAGAGTAACGGAAGATTGACGGAGAAACGATGATATTTAAACGATTATTTACTGCCTTGCTTTCGGTAATTATTATGATTATACCGTTTAATGCAGGCGCACAGGAGCATACTCATATAATGACTGAGGAGTTCGTTGAACCTACCTGTTCAAAGGAAGGGTATTATTATTCATATTGCCAAATCTGCGGTTATTCAGAGGACGGTAAAATAATTATACCAAAGACTGAGCACAGTTACGGAATATGGCATAAAGATATTTTGCCCTCCTGTATCTCTACAGGCCGCGAAATCAGATATTGCAGCGTCTGTAACGCAAGGGATTACCGAATTGTAGCGGCAACGGGAAAGCATATTTCGTACGTTGCTTACCGCTTTCCCGCAACTCAGTATTCCTCCGGTGAAATTGTAAATATGTGTAAAAGCTGTAATATTATTTTGAGTAAAAAAATATTTCAGCGAATAAAAACAATTAAATTAAAATCGGGAAAATGCGTTTATAACGGTAAGCCTAAAAAACCGAAAGTAAAGGTACGTGACGCCGACGGCAAGGTAATACCTGAAAAGTATTATACGCTTAGCTATGATAAAAAGCCCGTTAAGGTTGGTACGTATAACGTCGGAATTCTCTTTATTAACGATTACTACGGTTACTATACGCTGACTTATGACGTCATACCGCGTAAATGTAAGCTTGAAGCCGTAAAACCCGTGGAGGGCGGAATAGCTGTTTATGTTAAAAAGGTATATCCTGAGTCAAATGGCGTTTCCGTGGTTTACAGTACGAATAAAAAGTTTAAAAAACCGAAAAAGTACAACACTAAAGAGCTCGCTTTCAATCTCACAGGGCTTAAAAGGAATAAGACATATTATGTAAAAGCAAGAGCTTATTCTACGGTTAAAGGTAAAAAAATATATTCAAAATGGACTAAAACTTATAAGACTGTTGTTAAATAAGGGGTAATATTATGAAAAAGAATTATTATAGATTTATTGCTTTGATAATGTGCGCAGTAATGCTCATATTCAGCGGTAATATAACGGTGTTTGCCGCTGAAGCGGCAAAACCTGCTGCATTTTCGGTTAAGAATACAGTCGGCGGTATTAAGGTTAAGTGGAAAAAGGTTAAAGGGGCAAATGGGTATCGCCTTTATAAAAAAGTCGGCTCAAAAGGAAAGTGGAAAAAACTTCGTGACGTCAAATCCTGCTATTATACAGATAAAAAGGTTAAAAATGCTAAGTATTATACATATAAAGTAAAGGCTTACAGCGGAAACAAAAAGTGGTTCAGCCACGCCTCAAAGAGTAAAACAATAATCTGTACCTCACGTACGTCAAAAGTTAAGGCGACTGAACGGTATGACCAGATAGTTGTTACTTTCAAAAAGGTAAAAAATGCTGATAAGTATTATATTTACCGAAAATGCGGTAAAAAGGGAAAGTATAAATACATCGGTTATTCCGATAAAAATTTCTATTTTGATAATAAAACCAAGATGGGCAAAACCTATTATTATAAGGTGCGAACTCTGATTAATGGTAAAAAGAAAGTATTTAAAAGTGTTCTTAGCAAGCCGAGTAATGCTGTTAAATGCTATCAGTATTCCGGTGAGTGCGCGCGTTCCGGGCATACCCTGAAAGGTAAATCAAGGGTTATTAAACCAACGGCAGTGCTCAAAGGCTATACAGAAACCGTTTGTAAATGCGGGCTTAAAACCGTAATTACAAAAGTAAAAAAGCCGCTTGGATATACCAAGCCCAATCCCGACGCTTACGCTTATCCCGAAGCGGTAAAGCGTAATAATGCAAGCGATGAGTTTCTTAATTCACTTATTGAAAAAAACAGAAATAACCTGATTCAGGTCCGCTTTGGTACGGAAAACGAAATCCGCTACCTTAAAGCTCAAACCGATGAAATTGTAAAATACTGCGAAACCGATTATCAGAAGGCGAGAGAAATATATAAATGGATTGTTGACAATGTTGACTATGAATACTATCATTCGCCTTATTCCGCAGAGGTTTATAGAACTAAGAAGGCAGTCTGCCTCGGCTTTGCTAACCTTATGGTTGATATGCTCAGGCTTGAAAATATTCCCGCTGCAGTTTTAACGGGCTTCCGCGGAAATATGAAAAACTATTATACGGAAAGGAAGCTTGAAGCAGACAGATACAATGAGGGTCACGCTTGGGTTAAGTTATATGCTGACGGCAGATGGGTTTTTGCCGACCCCACATTCGGAATATATGACCCGTCGGCTAAAGAACTTGATATACCGGAATACTATTATACGGTTTCAACAGACTTTGTTTGTCCGTACTATAAGAATATGAATATGCTGCTTACTAAGTATTCGGTTTATATTGACGGAAGATATTATGCCTTTGACGACGGAAAGCAGGTTGATTTTACTTCAGGTTCGTTCAGTTATTTAAGCAGCGGTTATGACGTTGATTTTATCTGTGTAAATTATACGCTTGAGAAAGTAAATAATAAAATCGTTATAGAAAGCCCGATGAATTCATCTTACAGATACAGGCTTGGAGAGCTGTATAAAGGACTGGTAATCAATAACAATTACGGTTTTATAGGCTGCTTTGCTTATAACGGTCTCAGATTAAATCAAACGGATTACACTCGCGGCGATAAAAACTTTCTTATGAACAAATCGAGACACAGCGTTTTCCGATACAGCGATTACAGCGGTATTCTTGAAAGCTATTACGGGCTTCCTTCAATTAAGAAAGGGGAAAGAATCAAGCTTGTACCTGCTGAAACAAAAAAAGGGTATTATTATCACGATAAGGACTATCTTAAGGTAAGGTCGCATAAATGGGAGAGCAGCAATACTTCGGTTGCAACCGTAGATAAAAACGGCGTTGTAAAAGCTGTTGGAAAGGGAGAGGTTACTATTAGATATACTTATGTGTGCGAGCCCGCGTCCCAGAGCTATGCGTCAGAATCAATTGAGCTGTATATTACCGACAAAGGAAGCGTTATTACAAAAAATGCACTTGCGCCGCGCGATTCAATAGCAGCAAACCGTTCAGAGCTGTACGATATACTGCCATATTAAATAGTAAAGAAGGGGGAACCCCCTTCTTTTTTTGATTAACCCTTGAAAACCTACTGATTTAGTGGTATATTATAAATAATAAAGACTAAGGACTGATTAATATGAAGATTTCAACAAAAGGCAGATACGCTCTGAGAATGCTTATTGACCTTGCCCAAAATCAGGGCGAGGGCTACGTTTCGCTTAAGGACATAGCCAACCGGCAGGAAATATCAAAAAAGTATCTTGAACAGATTGTTGCAATGCTCAACAGACCGGATATTCTCCGTACAAACAGGGGATACCAGGGCGGTTACAGACTTGCTAAGCCCGCTTCCGAATATACTATCGGTGAAATACTCCGGGTTACTGAGGGCAGCATTGCTCCGGTTTCCTGTCTTGACGGCGATGAAATGTCCTGTGACAGAGCGGATATCTGCGCGACTCTTTCAATCTGGAAGGGGCTTAATAAGGTTATCTGTGAGTATCTTGACGGCATAACTCTTCAGGACGTGGTTGATGAAGCCGCTCCTAACGACTATGTTATTTAGGAGGGCATAATGGTAAATAAGGAAAGAATTCTTGATAATTTTAAGTCGCTCGTTGCGCTTGACAGCCCGTCATTTAACGAAAGGCTCGTTTGTAACTGGATAAAGAACTATCTCGCTGATTTGGGCATTGAAGCCGTTGAAGATAATACGGGCGATAAAATCGGAGGAACGACGGGTAACCTCTATGCCTATATCGACGGCGGTATTGATGAAAAACCGATTTTGTTTTCAGCGCATATGGATACTGTTGAACCTTCCCACGGTAAAACTGCTGTATTCCACGAGGACGGAACCATTACCTCTGACGGCACAACTGTTCTCGGCTCGGACGATTTAGCAGGGGTAGTAGCAATTCTTGAGGGACTAACCCTTCTTAAAGAAAACAACGTTCCTCACCGCCCGATTGAGCTTCTTTTAACCGTTGACGAGGAAACACATTGCGGCGGCTCTGCTAATTTCGATTACAGCAAAATCAAGTCTGAATCCGCATACGTATTTGATATGGACGGAGAACCGGGAGAAGCCGCTTCAAGCGCGCCCTCTATTCTTTCATACAAGGTTAAATTTTTAGGAAAAGCCGCTCACGCAGGCTTTGAGGCTGATAACGGAATTCACGCCATTAAAGCCGCTGCAGAGGCTGTAACTAAAATACCCTGCGGAAATATTGACGAGGGCGTTACGGCAAACGTTGGAATTATCAGCGGCGGAAAGGCAACTAATATTATCCCGGATTGCTGCGAGATAACGGGCGAAATCAGAAGTTTTGACGCTGATAAGGTTGAAAGCAGAATTAACGAGGTAATTGATATTTGTAAAGCTGCCGCTGAAAAAATCGGAGCTGAGATTGAAGAAGAGCACAGCGTTTTGGTTAAAGCGTTTAACACACCCGATGATACCGAAACGGTAAAATACTTTAAAAAGGTATGCGATGACCTCGGTATGTCAGGAAAAACCTTCCCAACCTTCGGCGGCTCTGACGCTAATACCTTCGCTCAGCACGGTATTGAGGGAATTGTTGTTTCAACAGGTATGAATAACTGCCATGCAGTTAATGAGTATACAACGGTTAATGATCTTGTAAACGCGTCAAGGCTTGCGTTTGCACTAATGAAAAACTGATTAATAATGAAAGGAAGATAACTATGCGTTCACATGAGGTAACTACGGTACAGAGGCTCCTTGAAAACGGTAAGCTTGTTGAACCCGGCTGGAGCAGAAAAATGGTTCAGATTTATGACAGAAACGATATTAAAAAGCGCAAAACCCGTATTAAGGAATGGGATTATTACTATGTGATGTCTAATGAGCATAAGTTTGCAATCTGCCTAACGGTGTCTGACCTCGGGTATATCGGAATGAACAGCGTAAGCTTTGTTAATCTTGCAGACGCTACGGAAAAGACTGAGTCGATTATCATTCCGTTCCCGATGGGCAGATTCAATATGCCGTCATCTACTGCTGAGGGAGATGTTAAATTCAGAAATAAGAAGCTGGCTATTGAGTTTCTCCACACTGAAAAGGGAAGGCTTCTGCGTATGGAATATCCTTCCTTTAACGGCGGTAAGGGAATTCGCTGTAATATTCTTCTTTATGATGAGCCTGAGGAGAGTATGGTTATTGCAACTCCCTGGGACGAGGATGAACACGCCTTCTATTATAATCAGAAGATTAATCCTATGCGCGCTTCGGGTAAGGTTGAATATGACGGAAAGCTCTACGAGCTCAATCCTAAAACGGATTTCGGCGGACTCGATTGGGGCAGAGGCGTATGGACTTACGATAATTATTGGTACTGGGGAAGCGGCGCAGGTCAGGTCGACGGCGTTCCGTTCGGATTTAATATCGGTTACGGCTTCGGTAATACAAGCGCTGCAAGCGAGAATACTATTTTCTACAACGGCAAAACCCATAAATTTGACGACGTAAGGTTCAATATCAGCGCTAATTATACCGACCCCTGGACCTTTACATCGAGCGACGGACGTTTTGAAATGAATTTTGTTCCGATTATTGACCGCGCGGCAAAAATAGACCTTAAGGCGATTATTACCGACCAGCATCAGGTTTTCGGCAAAATGAGCGGTACGGCAATTCTTGACGACGGAACGAAAATTGAAATAAAAGATTTCCTCTGTTTTGCAGAGGAAGTACACAATAAGTATTAAAAGAGGTTTTTTCAATGGGTAATTTTAATGTAAACGACAGAACTATTGTAGTGCTGGGGCTGATAATTCTGATTGCGGGAATAATTAATATAATCAGCAGGGTGCTGCTGATGCTCGCGGTTGGCGAGGACGCTAAGATAATCGGCGTTAAAAACAGAACGCTCTGGATGCTTCTTACGGTGTTTATTCCCATTTGCTCGCTGTTATATCTTGTATTGCGCAACAGGCTTGATAAAAAGGTTCCGAGGCTTTGTCTTAATTGCGGCGTAACAATGCCGCCGAACACCCGCTTTTGCTATAATTGTACAAGTACGGCGCTTGTCGATTATAAGCTTCCTGATGAGAAAAAGCATATTAACCTCAGAACAGTATTCGTAATCTGCGGAGTTGTAGCATACGTTATAGCTGCTGTTATTTCTAATTCTGCCGGTGAAAAAATCAGCCAGCTTGTCAAGAATAACAGCAATAATAATTCAGGCGGATACAGCGATTTCTTTGAAGAATTCGGAAATGAAGGCGGACAGGGCGGCTCAAACGGGCAAAACGGCAGCAGTGACGACGATGCCTTTGAAAATTTTAACAATTTCGGAAACGATGACTAAGTATTTATTACTGGCGCTCTGATTTCAGAGCGCTTTGATTTTTATATTATTCTTAAAATTGTATAAAATAAACAATTTTTTCTTGATTAGTTATATAGTTTCTGTTAATATATTTATATTAATGTAAAAAAGGAGAAGTTGTATGGGAAAGAAAGCAACTAAAATTTCGCGTAATACCTATACAGGCGGTGAGCTGTTCGGGTATCTTGTAGGTATGTTCGGTCAGAACATTATCTATCAGGTTATCGCTGCAGGACTCGTTTCCGTTTATCTCGGAACAGTTCTTTATATCCCCGCTGCCGCAGTAAGTGCTATTATCTTTGCTGCAAGAATATGGGACGCTCTTAACGACCCGATGATGGGTACTATTGTTGACAGAACGCATACTAAATGGGGTAAGTGCAGACCTTATC
>DFGL01000077.1 GCA_002371215.1 Ruminococcaceae bacterium UBA3751
ACCCGTTTTTTAACGCAATTATAGCTAAAAAGAGGCGATTTTAGAGCTAAAATTCTTTATGATGGACGCCCCTTAAAAGTAGTCTTTTTCATTAAATCGTTTTAACCTTACTCCATTTTGAAAATGCAGTATATTTTCCTATTTTTTTATAAGTTCTGATACGGAAATAGTATTTCTTTTTCTTCTTCAACTTGTTTTTTATGGTTTTTGTTTTAAGCTTTGCTTTTGATATCTTAACGGTTTTAGTATATTTCTTTTTGAATTTTTTATTTGTTGAGTACTGAATCTGATAACCGCTTATACCCGTTTTGTTTTTCCATTTAATAACAAACTTCTTTCCGTTTTTATTTACGGAGCTTAGTTTTGTTGAAGGGAAAATATATTTTGGATTAACGGTTTTACAGTTATTCCTGCAGTATTTACTTGAATTGACAAACTTATGACCTTTTGCAGGAATAAGCTCACTGTAACTCTCGCTGCAATGCGTACATTTATATTTAACACTACCGTTCTTAAGGCAGGTGGGTTTAACCGTTTTAACAACAACAAATTTATGCCCGACAGCCGTTGGAACAGCACCGTCAACAGTTTCACCGCAGTAAGCGCATACAGCCTTGCCGTTACCGTTCAGATAATATGACGTTGATGATATAGGATAATGCGAATTAAAATAATCGCTGTTATACTGTTCAATTCGAGTATGGTCGGTGTTTATTGAACTGAAGAAGCCTCGATGATCGATTGTTTTTTTCATATCGGCGTCGCTTTTTAGATAATAAAAACAACCGTAAGGCGCATTGGCATCCGGAAATGAGGAATTATCATCCCAAGTCACGTCAACGTTATAATAGTATTTACCGTCAACAGGTTTAACAATATTCCACGCATGAGTATTGCTTACAACAATTCTTGACGGTATGTTTAATTCTCTGCAAAGCCTGTAAAATAAAGCTGAATACCCTTCGCAAAGCGTCAGTCCTTTATCAACCGCGGAATAAGCGGTATTAATATTTGAATCCGTAGAATATCCGTTTTCACTGCTTTCCCAATCGTAATCTGTAACCGAGCAAACACTATCGTGTATAGCCTTTATCGTATCAATTCGGGAAAGCTTGCTGTCTTTAATTGCTTTTACTGTTTTGTTAACATAAGCGTCAACAACAGTTTCCTCCCGTGCATTTGTTTTATACTGAACACACAAAACATATTTTAAGCTTGAACCCTCATCATACCTCATGCTGCCTTTGCTTGAAACGTAGCACATAGAAAGATAATCGCCATCCTTAGCGGATACGGAAATCTCATTTGTAAAAGCACCGTAAAGCGGATAATAATCGCTACCCGCTTTATGCTTGTATACATTTACAAGATTATCTACAGGTTTTTTGCTTATATGATAAGTAATATTGGTTATTCTCTTTATCATACAGTCACGGATAAACATTGCAGCTGATTTATAATCTGTATATACAATGTCGCTTTCGGCTGATGATGAAGAGGATTTAAGCGTGTACGGAAGGCTGCTTAAACTATCGGCACAATCAGTACCCTTATACGAAGCTTCATAAATTGGGTTAATATCGGTTTCAATCTTTTTACCTGAAGCAAAAGCAGCAGAACCAACAAAAGCGTTAGAACTGATAATCAGGCAAAATGAAAGAACAAACGACAGTAGTCTTTTCATTTTATCACCAAACACTATTTTGATTTAATCTTTTTAGCCTTAGTCCAGTCAGAATACACTCTTTTGTTTCCTGCAAGAACGTAAGCCCTTATTCGTACGTAGTAAGTTTTTCCTTTAGTAAAGCCTTTTCCTATGTATTTTTTGCTTTCGCTGTTAATGCTTCTTGTTGCAATCGTATTTCTAAAACTCTTGCTTCTTGAAAACTGTACCTCATAGCCGCTGCAACGCTTTACTTTTTTCCACTTTACTCCGATTTTATGCTTAACGTTAGTAGTAAGTTGAAGAGATTTTGGCATAACAGGCGTAGTTGCCGCATTGATATTTTGCCAAGAGCTGCATATTTTTTTACCGTTTTCAGTTTTACAAGCGCGAACTCTGAATGAAAGAGCAGTTGCCGTTTTCAGATTTCTTATGACGTATTTCTTTTTAACACCCGAATAAACGGTTTTCCAAACGCCGTTTGACTTTTTCTGGACTTCATATATTTCAGCAGTTCTGCATTCACTCCAGTAAAGCTTTATATAGTCGTTTGTGCTTTTAAACTTAGCTTTAACGGGATAAGGAACTATCCAGCGTTCCCAGCTTGCAAGCTCTACTTTCTGAACGCTTGGAAACGCAGCTCTTATGGACTCTGAAATGAAAATTGCTTTTTTTCTTACTCCGTTTTGTGAATAAGGATGACTGCTTGCCTTATAGGCTTCAAATAGATACTCGAACGTATCGGCTCTGTCCTCTTTTGAATCGGTCATAGCATATTCAGAAGCAAAATATGAGGGATTATAATCCTGACCGCTATAGTACATAAATCCGGACGGATTAAGCTTATTCCATTCTTTTTCGTAATTCTTTCCAAGTCCTGTATAATAATGCTCAATTCTGCCGTCAATCAGATGAAACATCTCGTGCGGGATATAATAATGGTTATACTCATCTGTTGCAAAGCAAATAAAGAAACCGTCAAACCTATTGGCAAAAGCAGCAGAATCACCGAGCACCTCTTTATTGATATAAATTGAAAAATCACGTTTTCTTCCGCCGTAATTTGCAATTTCGCTAATAAAGTTTTTAGGGAAACAGGCAAGATAGCCGGTTAAATCCTTTAGCAAAATATAAGTATCAAAAGCATTAGCACCCTTAACAACTCCGCCGTATTCCTTGCCGGTCTGATTATCGCGGTAGGTAGGATAGGTTTTTGGAATAATATCAACAAAAACACTGATTCCGTATTTTTTGTTTAGCTGGGATATATAGTTTTCGTTATATTTCTTAATTTCCTTTTCCGTTACTCTATCGGACGAAAAATAATGCTTAGTTTCTTCAGCAGCATACTTCCAAATAAACGGTGTGTAAAATCCGCTCCCCTTTTTATCACTTTCAACAACTGCAAATGCATAGTCACCGTCAATTTTTCCATAAATGGCTTCGCTTAAGTTATAGCCTTTAAACGAACGTGTTGAAGCAGAAACGTAGTTTTTGTTTTCGTAATCGTAAACAGCAAGATTTACAATGTGTTTATCGGTTGAATATTGAGATGCAAGGCATTTTTTACCGCTTGCAGAAAACACGTTTTCAATATCCTTGTCGTCAGCAAGATAAATACCGCTGTTATCATTATAAAAAGCCATTGCATATGTTGGCGAAGCAAAATCATTACTGTACGAACAACGAGCGAAATCCTTATTCTTTACGAATTTATTTGATATAAGTTTATTATTTTTACCAAGAGAGGAATAATCCGATGAGGCTTTTTTGCATGTACCCGAAGATTTATAAGTAAGCGACTCGGAAAATACAGAAGTTTTACCGTTTATGTAATCATAAACAGTATAGCTTCCGTCACTGTTGATTTTACAATCAGAAACCTCACTGAGATGAAATTCAGCCTTTTTAAAGCTTGCTTTTTTATTTACAGTTGCATTCTCAGCGTTAAACAAATATAGTTCAAAGTTAGATTCTGCTTTTGAATAATCAGTAGCAACAGCCAGCATTTTATCACCTTCAAAGTCAACCGCATAATAAGACTTTGTTGAAAGGGATAGCTCAGTTATTTCCTTTAATTTATCGCCGCTTTGAGCATATGCCGACGGCAGACTTGCCACAACTATTGCCGCTGCGAAAATCGCAGCAGCAATTGACTTTAAATTCATTAATATATCCTCCAAGGTGAGAAACAAAGAAAAGCTTATACCTCTTCCCTGTTAACTAAATTTATCTGATTTGTATAAGCCGTTTTAAGCTTACCGTTATTATCATAATAGGTCATATAACCTTTAACAGCCCAGTTACTGTTCTTGGTTAAATTTCTGATGTTAAGTATATACAGACCGCTGTCGCTTATTCCGTCAAATCTTGCTGTAGTTACCTTACTGTTCAGCGAAAGAAGAACGGTTGTAGGGTCAAATTCATCAGCGGGTTTTTTAATATATGCAAGACCTATTGTTTGTACGTCGCAACCGTCGGGAATGTTTGACGCCATTATAAAAGTGCCTACAGAAATATGATTTTGATTACTGTAGTAATACGTCAGAGAAAGCGCAGGCGCTTCGGAAGTAGCCGCAGGAAGCTCCGGAACGGGAACATCAACCTCGTCATACAAAGCGTAAATATCCTGATTTCTTTTCAGCGAAAGCTCAACAAGCGTTCTGGAATCATAGTTCCAGCGTCCGTTTGTATAACCGTACTTATATGGAACTCTTGGCAGAAGGTCATCAATTTCATCTATTGCAGCCCACTCGTCGGGAGAATGACTGATTGAGGAGATAACCTGACCTCCTTCACCGTGGAAGGTAAGCGTAATATACGAAGTTGGCTTAACAATAGCCTGAATATTGAGATTAGATGTTATTTTATACGTGAACTCAGTTTCAGTTGAAAGATAGCGACGTGTGTTTACATCGTACCAGGCGATAAATGTATAGCCCGAATCAGGTACAGCGCTGAAAGTAACGTCAGTACCGAATACCACGTTATTTGTCCCTTCGCTGATTGTTTCTTCAATATAAGTATATGAAGCTTCCGCGTTCTCGCCTTCAAGCTCAACTACAAGATAAGGCTCCAGCTCTGAGTACTTGGTTAATATATCTGTAATCTCTTCATCAATAACAAACTGAGGATAAGCAAGGGTATCGCTCTTTTTAAGGTCCTTATGAAGCTCTGCGGCGTCCTTTAAAGCATTATAGCTTTCAGCTGTATAATCCTCAGCGTCGATTGAATTGAAAAGACTTTCCGCTTCAACAAGCGCTTCTGTATCGTTATCAAATTCCGTAAATACGTTTTCACAGATATCACATTCGGCAGAATAGCTGTCCGTTGAAGAGTCATAAGTGTAATTAAGGTCATGAGGAGTCATAGGAACGACCTGCCTCTGAACAAGAGTTTCACCGCAGTCTCTGCAAACGCTGCCTTCAGTTAATCCCGTGCTTGTACAGGTTGCCTTAAGCGCAGGAATCTTCAGAGCATAATGTCCTTTAGCAGGAATAACGCTGAATGAAGAATCTCCGCAGATAGTACAGTGACGGTCCATAACGCCGCGTTTAGTACACGTTGCCTCAACGTAAACCTCGTCAACGTAATTATGACCGAGCGCAGGAATGGCTTCATCAATAGGCTTGTTACAAACGGAGCAGCTCTTTCTTACTAATCCGTCTTCAGTGCAGGTTGCTGCGGTAACTACGGTTTCATCAATAAAATTATGATGAAAAGCGTTATCAAAATAACATGGTGAAGCCGCTTTTTCTTCATAATTGCTGACTACCGCATCAACGTCACCGATAAATATTCTTTCTCCGTTATTTGCAAAATCATCCACCATAGCGTCAACGGTTGTGTTATCAAGAGTGCCGTCATCGCTAATGACGTCAGAGCCTGTATTGATAACATTTTTAACAACAGAAAGCCAGTCGCCGGTAAAAGCTCCGATACCTACCTTAACAGCGTTAATAAGAGTATTTGTACTTAAAACCTCACTGTCGCCCTGAACGTTTCTTATTCCCGTATCGCCTGAAAAGGCGTTAGAGTTAATGGAATTCTCGGATTTGAGAAGATTTGACTGAATTTCAATTGTATCAACTGACGTCATATTGGCAAAAACATAAGCGCCTACATATGCAACGTCCTCTTCTATTACAATTCTCGTTACATCCTTTCTGCCTGCAAAAGGACCTGAGTCAGCATTCGGATAATCAGGTGTTTTAGCAGTACGGGTTCCGTTTCCGCTGAGATACAGGATTTTATTATCCTTATCAATAATCCAATACGACGGATTTTCACCATCGTTTAAAATACCGCGCTGAAAATATCTCGGCTCCGCCTCTGCAGCAAACGCTGAAAAGGATACCGAAACAGTACTGATTATTAACATAAGTGCAAGAAATAACGAAATAGCTTTTTTCATATCGATCACCGCATTTATTAACTAAACTATAAACTACTACAAATACATTATAATATATAAAAATTAAAAAGTAAATAAAAAGAACGGAAATTTTTCCGTTCTTTCAAATGTTTTATTAAACTGCGCGGTTTGATACCTCTTCATCGTGGGCAATTGCCTTTTGACGAGCTTCCTCAAGCATCATTGATTTAACTTTCATCAGCCTCGTTGTTGAGCTACGTTCATTCTCATCAAGTTTCATAGTTATATACTTGATTGTTTCCTCATAGCGCGGAATCATAACGTGTTCAAGCGCGTTAACCCTGCGCCTCGTTTTCTCTATTTCCGCGGACATAAGCTGACAGGATTTTTCAACCTCAGCCAGCCTCAGCATTAAAGGCATAATGTCGGAGAGCGCTTTAACCGCATCGTCAAGATCTGACGAAGTAAAGGCGTAACCGTATGAATAGATATCATTTTCGTCTGCCGTTCTGAATTTAGTATCAAAAACGGGAAGCATAACGCTCATAACGTTCTTCTCGCTGATATCAAGACTCATATCCTGAGCGGGCAACATAAGCGCAACGTCAAGAGCCGCGTCGCTCATAACGGAGCGGGCAACAGACATATGCTTATTTGCTTCTTTTATCCCCTCTTCAACCTGACGTCTCAGCTCCTTATTTTCTCTTACTAAATCGAGAAAACGGCGCATTAATTCGTCACGCTTATCCTTCAAGAGCTTATGACCGCGGCGTGCTGTAGTCAGCTTTCGCTTAAGGTTTGTAAGCTCCATACGGGTAGGATTAACATTCATTACTGCCATTTATTTCACCTGATTAATCCTCATAATATTCATCAAGAAGTTCATCACTGATTCGCTTAAGCTCGCTTCTCGGGAAGATTTTGAGCAGCTTCCAGCCGATATCGAGAGTTTCTTCAATAGGTCTGTCAGAGGTAAAGCTCTGATTAACGTACTCGTTTTCAAACTCATCGGCAAACTTTGCATAGAGTTTATCCATATCGGTAAGAGCAGCCTCACCGAGAACGACCATAAGCTCCTTAGCGTCCTTACCTCTTGCATAAGCAGAGAAAAGCTGATTCATTGTGTTTGAATGGTCTTTTCTTGTTTTGCCCTCGCCGATACCTTTATCTTTAAGACGGGAAAGCGAAGGAAGAACGTCAATCGGAGGCAGAATGCCTCTTCTGTAAAGGTCACGAGAAAGGATAATCTGACCCTCGGTAATATATCCTGTAAGGTCGGGAATAGGATGGGTTTTATCGTCCTCAGGCATAGAGAGAATAGGTATCATCGTAATTGAACCCTCTTTGCCCTTCTGCCTTCCTGCACGCTCATAAATCGAAGCGAGGTCGGTATACATATAGCCGGGATAACCGCGCCTTCCGGGTACCTCTTTACGGGCAGCAGAAACCTCACGGAGCGCGTCAGCGTAGTTTGTAATATCAGTCATAATTACAAGTACGTGCATACCCTTGTCAAAAGCGAGATATTCAGCGGCAGTAAGCGCCATTTTGGGAGTTGCGATTCTTTCAATAGCGGGGTCGTTTGCAAGATTTGAGAACATAACCGTTCTGTCAAGAGCGCCCGTTTCTCTGAAGGACTGAATGAAAAAGTTTGACTCTTCAAAGGTAATACCCATTGCAGCAAATACAACGGCGAATTTTTCGTCCTTACCTCTTACCTTAGCCTGACGGGCAATCTGAGCCGCAAGCTGAGCGTGAGGCAGACCGGAAGCGGAGAAAATAGGAAGCTTCTGGCCTCTTACAAGTGTATTAAGTCCGTCAATAGCGGAGACGCCTGTCTGAATAAACTCCTGCGGATAAGCTCTTGCAGCCGGATTCATAGGCAAGCCGTTAACGTTAAGTCTTTTTTCGGGAATGATTTCAGGGCCGCCGTCAATAGCTCTTCCAAGTCCGTCAAATACACGACCAAGCATATCCTCTGAAACACCGAGCTCCATCATTCTGCCGAGAAATCTTACCTTACTGTTTGATAAATTAATACCCGTTGACGGCTCAAAGAGCTGAACGAGAGCGTCAGAGCCGTTGATTTCAAGAACGCGGCAACGCCTTGTTTCTCCGTTTGTGAGCTCAATTTCACCAAGCTCATCAAACTTAACGCCCTCAACCTTTCTGACAAGCATAAGAGGACCCGCAACTTCTTCAACTGTTCTGTATTCTTTTGGCATCAGAAATCATCCTCCTTTGCATTGATTACCTCGTTAATATCATCAACAAGGGCGTTGTAAACGTTTTTAAATTCAGAGTCAATATTTTCTTCGAGAACGTACTTGAACCTGCCTATAGCCTCTCTTGAAGGAACAGCAACAAGTTTCTCAATATTCGCATTCATTTCAAGCGCCGCATTGGCTTTATCATAGTAAGCGAGAACGAGCGACATCATATAATACTGCTTTTTGAGAGAAGTATAAGTATCAACCTCATGGAATGCAAGCTGATGAAGGAAGTCCTCACGAATGCTGCGGGCTGCCTCCATTTTTAGTCTGTCAGTAGCAGAAAGAGCGTCCATACCAACAAGTTTAACTATTTCATCAAGGGACGCTTCGTCAGAGAGAAGCCCCATCATTCTTGTTCTCAGAGTAGTCCATTCCTCATTTACGTTTTCGTTAAACCAATAACCGAGATTATCAGCATAAAGAGAATAGGAGGTAAGCCAGTTAATAGCCGGGAAATGGCGCTTATAAGCAAGCGCTGAATCAAGTCCCCAGAATACCTTTACAATACGGAGGGTTGCCTGAGAAACAGGCTCCGAAATATCACCGCCGGGCGGCGATACAGCGCCGATTACAGAAAGTGCGCCTTCCTGAGTACCGCTACCGAGCACCTCAACACGACCAGCACGCTCATAGAACTGAGCAAGACGTGAGCCGAGATAAGCAGGGTATCCCTCTTCACCGGGCATTTCTTCAAGACGGCCCGACATCTCACGAAGCGCCTCTGCCCAACGGGATGTCGAATCAGCCATAAGCGCTACAGAGTAGCCCATATCTCTGAAATATTCTGCGATTGTAATTCCCGTATAAATTGAAGCCTCACGGGCAGCAACGGGCATATCGGACGTGTTTGCAATAAGAACGGTTCTCTCCATAAGTGATTTACCCGTGTGCGGGTCAATCAGCTCAGGGAATTCGTTAAGAACGTCCGTCATTTCGTTACCGCGCTCACCGCAGCCGATATAAACGACTATGTCAGCCTCAGCCCATTTAGCAAGCTGATGCTGGGTTACGGTTTTACCGCTTCCGAAAGGACCGGGAATAGCCGCAACGCCGCCCTTTGCAATCGGGAAAAGCGTATCAATAACGCGCTGACCGGTAATAAGCGGCATATCGGGAGGAAGTTTCTTTTTATATGGTCTCCCCTGCCTTACGGGCCATTTTTGCATAAGCGTAACCGAATACGTTTTGCCGTTTTCATCTTCAATAACGGCTATTTCGTCAGTTACGGTGTAGTCGCCCTCATTAATGCTTTTAACTGTACCGCTGATACCGTACGGAAGCATAATCTTATGGCGTACTATATCCGTTTCCTGAACATATCCGAGCTCATCGCCGGAAACAACGCTGTCACCCGCTTTTACGCTCGGGTTAAAATGCCATTTTATATCTCTGTCAAGCGACGGAACCTCAATACCTCTTTCAAGGTTATTGCCGCTCTTTTCCATAATTTTTTCAAGCGGACGCTGAATTCCGTCAAATATTCCTTTAATAAGTCCCGGACCAAGTTCAACGGAAAGCGGCTCATTAGTGGATTCAACAGGCTCGCCCGTTCCGAGTCCTGCCGTATCCTCATAAACCTGAATTGAAGCCTTGTCACCGTGCATTTCTATGATTTCACCGATTAATCTGTGTTCACTTACGCGAACAACGTCAAACATATTGGCGTCTCTCATATTTTCTGCAACTACAAGGGGTCCCGATACCTTTAAAATTGTACCTTTACTCATATGTTTACCACCCGTTAATTTACTATATCCGAGCCAACAGCCCGTTCAACAAAGGAGCTTACCTGCTCCATACCGATTCCTGTATTCCCGAAAACTCCGGGAATAGGGATAATCGCAGGAAGCGGTTCGTCATTATATCTGCTAATCTCATGTTGAATCTGAGACGCAATGTTTTCCGTTATGAATATAACGCCGTAGCCTGTTTCGGCAAGATTTCTGATTGTTTTTACAGCCTGAGTGCCATCGTCAACCGGATAAATCATAACGCCGAGGGATGCAAACCCGTATATGCTGTTTTTATCGCCGACAGCAGCAATCTTATACATAGAGTTCACGCATCCTTTCTCTTATAATTTCGCCCGAAACGTGGCTGAGCTTTGCAGAAAGTATTATTCTTATGCACTTAAGCTCTGTTTCCTTAGCTATAAAGTAAGCAGCGAGAGGACTCGCTCCGAAGGCAGTCATTTTCGCCTTTTTGATTATAGTAAGGATTTTATCATCACAGTATTTTTCAAAAGATGAAGCACCGCTTTCAAGAGCGTCTTTATAATCAGAAAAACCCGCAGAGCCGAGATATTCAAGAAAACCTTCCATTCCCTCCGAAGCAGAAGAAATAAGAGCTTCAACGTCAAGTTTAGACGTTTTGGCAACCGAGGAAGATATAAACACGGAATTCTTACCCGTTTTTATAGCTCTGTAAGCCGTTTTTATATCCGTGCAGGATACGTATTCCTCGGCAAATTCTTTAAGCACGTTATCGTTGCCGAGAGAGGCAAAATATATAATTGCCTCAAGGGCGCCTTTGTCAAGAACGGCGTCGCAAAGCTGACCGCTTCCGGTTTTTGTAATAATTTCAAGCGCCTTTTGGGCAGGCACGGAAATGAATTCAGGAAGCTCTGAAAAATCTCTTCCGCTGACAGCTTCCTTAAGTTTTTCAGGCTCGATAACCGAAGGCTTAACAAAATATTTTTCAGCAGATTCTCTGATTATCTCAGCCTTCAGAATTGCTTTAAGATTCTGAAAATCATTTTTTACAATCAGCGCATTGAGTGCTTCAGCCTCCGGAGCAGCGCCGTTTATATAGTCCCACGTTGCTTCAAGCTCATTGTCAAGCACCTTTGAATATTCGCTTGTTTCAGGCAATTCATAACCTTTTTCATTGAGAAATAAAACTGCTTTTTTATAATCATCAATATTGATAAGCTGTTCTAAATCGCCCTGCTTTAACAGCGAATTCTCTTTAGCGCGAACAGAGGCCACTGCAAAAAGATAGTCATTCTTTTTCAAAACAGCGCCTCCTATTCTGCAAAGAGCAATGCATTTAACGTATCTCTTAATTCATCACGCTTAGAAGAAGCAATAGCGTCAAAAGAGCAGTTAATATCAATGTCACCGTAAACAAGAACGAATCCGCTGTCTATATCAGTATTTTCGCCCAATACAATGCTTTTACCGCTGCCAAGTGATTTATTAACGTCCGCAATAAAGCCGTCATTAAGTCTTTTACAGTCTTTTTCAGACAAATGCAAAACGCCTTCGCCGTCCTTGGCATTGTTGAGTATAAGCGTTTTCAGCATATCAAAATACTCGCTGTCGGGAAGCGACTTAATCGTATCAAGCGACTTAGAAAGCATATCCTCGATAGCTTCAAGCTTTGCTTTCAGAATAATTTTACTTCTGTTAAGCTCAACTGAAGAGGCTGTGGACTGTTTTATTTCTTCAACTCTTTTTTCAATCGCTTCACGGCTTTTATCAGCTTCAGCTTTAGCCTGCGCCTCAGCTTCGCTGATTATTTCCTGCGCCTTTGCCTCGGCATTGGCAATAATTGTTTTACAGCGGTCATCAGATTCATATTCAATTTGTGAAAGTATCTTTTCAAGACCTGTCATAAAGCCTTCTCCTTAGAAGTTTAATCTTAAAATTATAAGAAGTGAAATAAGAAGAGCAAGTACGGCATAGGTTTCAACCATAGCTGAAAGTACCATAGCCTTAGACTGCTGTTCGGGCTTCTTGGCAACTACAGATACGCCGGAAGCGGCAACCTTAGCCTGTGCTATAGCTGAGAAATAACCAACTATTGCCATAGGTAAGCACGCGCCGAGAACCTGTAAGCCTTGTGTTGTTGTGAGCTCAACGGGAGAACCGCTGAGAAGCTGAATTTTAATCATTACCATAATGGCTGTAATAAAGCCGTAAAGTCCCTGAGTACCCGGGAGAATCTGAAGGATAAGTACCTTAGTAAACTTTGAAGGGTCCTCTGAGATAAGACCTGCAGCAGCCTCACCTACGATACCTACGCCTCTTGCTGAACCCATACCGCTGAGAAGAGCGGCGATTGCAGCGCCTAAAATAGCAAGTGCCAATCCTAAATTAGCCATTATTTGTTTCCTCCTTGAATTCAAATGTTTTTGATTTAACTTTAAGAGGGGCAAAGGCGTTTCCGCCGCCCTCATAAAACCTTGAGAAAAATTCTACGTACTGTAGACGGTTTGTATGAACATACGCGCCGATAACGTTAATACCGAAATTAACCGTATGTCCGAAAATAAATACAATTATGAAAAGAACTGTTTTTACAATCATATTCTTAGGAAGCGTTCCCATCATATTTACAACAGAGCCGATAATACCCGTAACAAGCCCGAGGGCAAGCAATCGAGAATACGAAAGGATATCGCTTAAGTAACCCGAAACGGTGTTATAAAGAGCATACAGTCCCGCGCCGAGCTTTCCGAATACGCCTTTTGAAGCGCGTCCCGCGGTAAGAATAATCAGTACAACGCCTGCAAGAGCAATATATTTTGCATACATTGTTATCACCTCGGGCATTTCAATTATCATCCCCGCGCAAATCGGAGCTGCTCCGCCGACAGCCATAAAGATTGAAAGCGTGTCAACAATCGCACCGAACTTATCGCCGTCCTTCCATTCCATATATCCCTTTATTGCAACGCCAACGAAAAGATGTATTATTCCGAACAGGAAGCAAAACAGCATTGTCGTCATAAGGTCGTCGCCCTGCGGATTAAGCCAAACGTACAGCCGCATTTCGGGGAGATGAAGGTAATTAACTCTTATAATGTTAATTACGTCACCGAAGAATGAGCCGAACATTATGCCCCAGAACATAGTTGATATCCCGCAGTACAGATACATAAGAACCGTTTTGCGCTTTTCACCTTCGGGCTTTGCTTTTATAAGGACAATTGCGGTTGCTATAACCATAAGCAGCCCGTAGCCCGCGTCTGAAAACATCATACCGAAAAATACGTAATAGAAGAATCCCATTATTGCATTAGGGTCAATATCGTGCTTTCCGGGAAGCGAATACATTTCCGTTATTCCTTCAACAGGTGAAGCAAAGGAATTATTTTTAAGTAAAACGGGAACCTCTTCTTCATCAGTCGGCTCACTTATATTTACTGCAGCTGAAAACTTATCTTCAAGCTGTTTAACGGTTTTTTCAGCATACCTTTCGGGAATAAATCCTGACGCATAGAAAATATTATCGGTTACGGAAATTCGTTCAAGAGCCTCGTACTTATCAATTCTCATATCAAGGCAATCCATTAAAAAGTCAATTTTTTCTGCCTTATCGCCGTAGCTCTTGAGTTTTTCCGTACAACTTTCAATGTTTTTGTTCAGCTTCTCAATTTTCTCTGAATTGAGCTTCTGCGCTTCTTTTGCAGTACAGTCAGCGGAATCTGCAGGCTTAACAAAGCCCATAGTTCTCAGCGCCTCAAGCATTTTTGACTCTTCACTCTTCAGGCAAAGAACTGCTGCACAGGACTGAACGTCACTTGAATAAACAATTTCAATATCGTACGACTCTAAATCAGGATTATTTTCGGCAAGTCTTTCCTTGACTGAACTCTCCGTCTGTAAATCGGGAAACGTACCGATAATAAGCGAAGTAAACTTCGTTGAATTTGATTTGAGCGGAACGTCAAGCTTTTCCCAAACTGAAAGCGAAGCGTTTGCAGTTTCAAGGCGAACGATTTCCGCTTTTGAATCTATGATTCGCTTTTCAAGGTCTAATATGTCATAGCATAGACTAAGCGTTGAATCGGATTCATCCTCTTTAACGAGGAAATCCTTAAGCTCAATCGGCACGGGCGGCTTAAACGAATCGAGAATCCCTCCGCCCTGAGGAGCATAGAAGCCTAAAACCTCCCTGGCTGCAGAGGCAGTATTCTTCATTTTTTCAAGCTGAGAAACGTTTATCGCCGTATCAAAGTTGCTCATTGACTCAGGAGTTTCATGTTCAGAAATCTCAACAACACCTCTGCGCTGCAAAAAATCAATAATATCTTTACTGCTGCTAAGCGTTGATATTAATTCAATTTTAAGCATCTTAAGTTTTGCCGTAAGACATCACCCCATTTCTAAAAGTAATAAACGTGCGGTTATTCAAGAATTATTCTTTTAACCTCGTTAACGGTTTCATCAAGCTTAGAGGCACAGCCGTCTTTCAGAGTTGCTGAATAGCTTTCAGCCTCTTCAACCGCCTTCTTTACAGCGTTATCAGATTCGGCACGAGCCGAAGAAATCACAGTTTCCTCGTAATTCCTGATATCCTTTTTATTGTTATCAAGAATGCTTTTTGCTTTTTCCTGCGCCTCATCAATAATGCGTTCAGCTTTCAGCTTAGCATCGTTTTCAAGCTCAGATACATCTTTTTCCTTGCTGAGAACCTTATCAAGCATTTCAGATACCATTTTATCACCTTCTTTTAGTCATCTAATTGAATGTACCATAAATATATATTTTATTCAATAATTTAGAATTCATTTTAAACAAATTGTCATTTTTAAAAAATAAAGCAGGGCTAATGCCCTGCTAAATCTTAAGTAATTATGCCTGTGCCGGAGCACCAACCGGACATACTGATTCACAAGCACCGCATTCGATGCATGCATCAGCGTCGATTACATACTTATCAGCGCCTTCAGAAATAGCGCCAACCGGACATTCGCCTGCGCAAGCGCCGCAGGAGATGCAATCGTCAGAAATTACATATGCCATAACAAAAACCTCCGTAATTATTAGATAAGTCCTTTTCCTATCATACTTAATATAACACCGTCTTATTAAAAAAGCAAGTATTATTTTAATATTTATCTGCCTTTAACAATACGCACTTCGCCTCTGTTTACCACAATCGGCGCACCTTCAGGCATACTGTCAAGCTGAACCTTAAGCATTCCCGTGAGAACGGAGCAATCAACAACAGTTCCTCTTCCCTCTCTGCAATCGACAACCGTACCCTTCTGTGGAGTAATCTTATTGAGGTATTCATAAGAATTCTGTTCATATTTAAGGCAACACATAAGACGACCGCAGGTGCCGCTGATTTTTCCCGGAGAGAGAGATAAGCCCTGCTCTTTTGCCATTTTGATTGAAACAGAATGGAAATCGTTAAGGAAGGTTGAGCAGCAAAACGGTCTGCCGCAAATACCAAGACCGCCAAGCATTTTTGCCTCATCCCTTACGCCTATCTGACGAAGCTCAATTCTTGTATGAAATTCAGCGGCAAGCTGCTTAACAAGCTCTCTGAAATCCACTCTTCCGTCGGCGGTAAAATAGAAAATTATCTTTGTTCCGTCAAATGTGTACTCAACTTCTGTCAGAGCCATATCAAGCTCTAACTCCGCAATTTTTTTATTACAGATTTCGTAGGCTCTTTTCTCTTTAACTCTGTTATCCTCAACTCTGCGAATATCGTCATCTGTAGCAACGCGCATTATCGGCTTTAAGGGAGAAACGACCTCATCATCCTCAACCTCTTTAATTCCGCTTGTTGCGACACCGCATTCAACACCGCGCGCTGTTTCAACAATAACACGCTGTCCTTTTTTAACATCCACTCCGTTAGGTCCGAAGAAGTATGTTTTTCCCGTGTCCTTAAAACGAACACTTACAACCTTAGTCATATTAACCTCACTTACTTACCTATAGCCGCTCTTAAGTCACAGGTAATCTTAGTTATTAAAATATTGTTATTACAATTCCTCTTAGTTAATCTAATTAAATCCTCGCAGGAATTAACAAGCCTGAAAAGACTTTCCTTACTTAGCCTTGATGAAAGCTTTTTAGCCGTTTCTGCAGCAGTGCTGATACTATCCGTTTTACCGTAAAGCAAGGCGTCGCGAAAAATGTTTTTCATATTCGTCAAAACGGCAACAGCTTTATCACGGTCTTTGGAAAGCGCTGTACACTCCTCAAGCATTTTATATTCATAATCCGACAAAAGCGATAATGCAATATCATCGGCAATGCGGTTATATTCGGCAAGTTCACCATCGTTTAGCGTATTGATAGCTTTGCCGATATTCCCCCGCGAAATTTCAATAGCCTTTAAGGCGTCTTCGTATGTTACGTTATCATTGTTTTCACAAATATATTCGGTGCCCTGAGCATAATCAACAGCTTCAAGGCTGAAAACAACGCTCCTTGAAAGAACGGTTTCAAGCATAGTGCTTTTATTGTTAAGACAAAGAATAAAAACTGCGTATTCCGGAGGTTCCTCAAGAATTTTCAAAAACGCGTTCTGCGCTTCGACAGACATACTCTGGCAGTTACCTAAAACGTAAATCTTATAATTTGCTTCATTAGGCTTAACAAAAACATCCTCAATTATCTCTCTGATTTTCTTAACTGAAAACGCCCGAACCCTGTCGGGAGCAGAATAATAATAAATATCGGGATGAACGTCTTTGATTACCTTTATGCACTGAGCGCAATTTCTGCAGGGTCTGTTTTCACCGTCAGTACAAAACAGATTAAGCGCAAGCTCCTTAGCAAGAGTGCGCTTTCCCAAGCCCTCTTCGCCTTCAAAAATAATTGCATGAGGGAGCCTGCCGGATTCAGCAAGGTAAGCAAGCTGCTGTTTAATTTTTTCATTGCCGATAAAGCTGTTAAAATTC
This sequence comes from Ruminococcaceae bacterium UBA3751, assembly GCA_002371215.1. Lineage (GTDB taxonomy): Bacteria > Bacillota > Clostridia > Oscillospirales > Acutalibacteraceae > Eubacterium_R. Next base: position 16,965 of record DFGL01000077.1, read on the forward strand.
ATAGTTAAAACTTTTGAAAATCCTCAACGTTGATAATAAAAGCTATTCCGCCGTACTCTTCAACGTCAACAGCTTGATTTAAAAGCGAGCCGTCAACCGTGCTTTTCACTCCGGGAGTACGAACAATTCTTTTTGATACATTGTTTTTTATTATTTTAATAAGGTTATCAACTCTGTCTTCATCGCATACAATCAAAACAGCGGTATGTCCATCTTTAAGAAATTGACCCGTTGTCGAAATCTTAGTAGCTGAATAACCGCCTTCAACGATTCTTGTCATCACCTTTTCGACGTCCGTATTGGATATAATAGTCATTACGAGTTTCAATTAATCACATCTTTTCTAAAATATTCAATTAAATTATATATTACTGAATAAATCTCTTCAATATCTTAATTATAAAATTTAAAATGAATTAACCATTTTATACAATTTGTTATCTACCTAATTACAAATAGTATATTATATTATTGATGAAAGCGCAACAATTACAGGCATCGTAATTATAGAGAATACACTCGTCTGTCCTACAAGCTCACTCGGAAGCTTAGTATCGTTGTCATATTTAGCCGCGTACATAGCGGTATTAGTTGCAATAGGAGCAGACGCCGAGATAGTTAACGCAGTTCTCATTCCGCCCTCTACGCCGATAAGCTTGAAAACGCACATCATGGTTAACGGGATAAGAATCAGCCTCAGGAAAGAAACAAAATATATTTCCTTTTTGATGAATATGTTTTTAAAACTGCAATTCGCAAAGAAGGTGCCGAAAACAATCATCGCCATAGGTGAATTACAAGCGGCAATTCTTGACATTGTATCACCTACAAACTCAGGCATTTTAACTTGAAGCAAAAAGAGAGGAATTCCGATAATAACGCTAACTGAACCGGGGTTAAGAAATAGATTTTTAACTCTGATTTCAGCCTTACCACCGGAAATTTCATGGATACCGTATGTAAACGCAAAAACATTAAACACAGCTACGTAAACAGAAGCGTAGAACACGCCCTCGTCGCCAACTACGTTTCCCGCAAGAGGTAAAGCGAGAAATGCGGCGTTCGAAAACGTTGTTGCATAGTGGTATATACCGCTGATATTTCTCTCAGTTTTTTTGAAAGTAATAGCAGATATGCCCATACCGAGAATATGAGTAAGCGCAGCGAGTACAAAAGCTATTGCAAGCCCTTTTATATGCTCTGCCGTTCTCTCCATAGAAAGAAACGTATTTATAACTGTAATCGGTAGTATGATATTAAACAGAAGGTCTATAAGCTTTTTGCCGTCAGTCTGTCTGAAAACCTTTGTTTTATCGGCAACAAAGCCAACGCCTGCAATAGCATATAGAATCAATACCTGATAAGCTACCGTTTTTAGATTATCAAAAAAATCGTTAAACAAAATCAGTTCTCCGTTTTATTTGTTTCAGAAACAATATTTCTATAGAAAAAGAAGCAAAAAAGACTTAGCGCAACAGTTGTTACAATAAATAAAGCGTCAAAATTTACCTCTTCAAAATCCGAGCGGATTATTTCAATAACTCTGCTATATGAATACAGCATAGAAAAATAAGCGAGCTCAAACGAAAGCATTACTGTACTGCGTTTTGCACCGTTCTCATTTTCAACCTCTCTTGCAAGCGAATAGAAAAAGCACATTGAAAATGCAAGAACGATATACTCAAACATTCCGCTTATATCATCGGCAGAGGTTATACCGGCATCAACAAGCATTTCAAGCAACTTTCCCGCTATCCAGCAAATAGGCGCAAGGTGAAGCAGTTTAAGATACCTGAAATCGTATCTGCTGCCGGAGAAAGTCATCCCCGCAGTAATGAAATATACAGTTGAGATAAAAGCAAACGCAGCCGTAAAAAGCTTTGTAAAAACAGCGATTCCCGCAACAAATCCTCCGCTAAAAAACAAAAGTGCAAGAGAAATGCAGGAGCCTACAAAGTCTATAAACAAGCCGACAGCCATAACGTAAGACATAGTGCCCATTCCCGAACTCTTTTTTAAAGAAAAGATTGAAACATAGTTCTTAACAGACAGCGTATCAGCTGCTATCCACATTGCTCCGATAGCGGAAAACGCATAAAATATATAGTTTACCGCTCCGCTTTCTGCAACAGCGCCAAGGGCTCTTAAAAAGAGCGGAACGGTAACAATAATTATTTCTGTAACAGTACGGAGTAATCTGTTATTCTTAAGCATTACTCCTTCTAACAGACAGTACCTCGGGTACTATCCCCTTTCTTCAATTGATATATACTGCTTTGGTTTTGAAACGCTCTTGTATGCAGGGCGCATAATTCTTCCGTTGGAAGTTATTTCTTCAAGACGGTGAGCGCACCAGCCTGAAATCCTCGCCGTTGCAAACAGAGGAGTAAACAAATCCTCGGGAATACCGAGAACGCGGTAAACGAGGCCTGAATACAGGTCAACGTTTGCGCACATCACCTTGTCGTCGCCCTTAAACTCGGCAAATACCTCAGGGGTAAGCTTTTCAATGTTCTCAAGAGTTATGAATTCCTTTTCAAAACCGTGTTCTAAGGCAAGCTGTCTTGCATTTTCTTTAAGTATATTAGCTCTCGGGTCGGATTTAGTATAAACAGCGTGACCCATACCGTAAATAAGACCGCTCTTGTCTCCCGCCTCTCTATTAAGCACCTTAACAAGCATATCCTTTACCTGTGCTTCATCAGTCGGGTCAGCAAGATTTTCCATAAAGTAATCAAGCTGCTTAGAAACTTTTATATTTGCGCCGCCGTGACGCGGACCTTTAAGAGAACCGATACCCGCGGCAATAGCAGAATAAGTATCCGTACCGCTTGAGGTAAGAACTCTTGTTGCAAAAGTAGAGTTATTACCGCCGCCGTGGTCTGCATGAAGCATAAGGCAAATATCAAGGAGTCGCGCTTCCTCAATATCGTACTTTTTATCAGGTCTTATCTGTCGGAGAATGTATTCAGCCGTTGAAATATCCTTTTTAACGGGGTGAAGATACATTGACTTATTGTAAAAAGCACGTCTTTTAACCTGATAAGCCGTATTCATAATTGACGGGAACTGAGATACAAGCTGCAACGACTGGCGGAGTACGTTAGCGGTTGAAATATCATCGGGATTCTCATCAAAAGAATACAGAGCCATAACGCAACGCGCCATTTTATTCATAATATCCTTTGAGGGATGCTTCATTATAAGATCCTCAACAAATTCATCAGGCAGCGTTCTGCACGCTCCGATAACCTCGCGGTAAGCATTGAGCTGATTGTATGTAGGCAGCTCGCCGAAAATAAGCAGCCAGCTGATTTCCTCATAACCAAAGCGGTTATCCTTAATGCAATTATTGATAAGGTCTTTAATATCATAGCCTCTGTATGAGAGCTTTCCTTCTTTCGGTACTCTTTCACCGTCAAGAATATAATATCCTTCAACGGAGCAAATACGGGTTAAGCCCGCCATAACGCCGGTTGCGTCACTGTTTCTGAGTCCGCGCTTAACGTCGTAACGCTCATAATCAGAGGTTTTGATTTTATTATTCTTGCCAAGCTCTTCACAAAGAGTTGAAATGGCATCCATTGATATTGGGGAAATATAGTTAGTAGGCATAAAAGATTTCTCCTTAAATACTTTTAGTAAAAAAGTAATCTTATATTATACTTATAGAACATATATTATACTAAAAATATATTATAAAGTCAAGAAACGGAGAACACAATGAAAAAAGCATTTACACTGTTTTTAATTATTCTTTTACTGACAGCATTAATACCTTTGTCAATATTTTTTGAAAAATCCGAAAAAAAATCGGAAAGTGAGCTTGTAACGATTTTCAGCTCAGTAATTATTTGCGAAACACCGTATAATCGTTTATAGCTTCAATAAGCGGCAAATCGTTTTTTTTCTTTGTATTAAGAAAATCGTTTACCGTAAAGCATAAGTTATCGCGCTTTAGCTGTTTACAGATATTTTCAGCAGGAACCCGCTTCCCCTGTTGTTTATTATTTATTATTTCTTCTGCGTTGCCTTTACTGCGAATAATATAAACGTCGGGCCTTACTGTATTTCCGTCGCTCAGAAAGCTTAACAATTCCCGGCTTGCTATATCAACATTCTCACCAAGAACAATCAGCTTATTCTGTCCGAAGAAAAGCGATTCGGCGATTACCTTTTCAACGTTTTTTACAGCGTCAGTAATCGTATATCCCTTCCCCGTTGTAACGCCTGTAATATTCCCGTTAATTCCCTCGTTTGTACCCGTCCCCTTATTTATCACAAGGTACTGAAGCGAAACTTTAATTACCCCGTTTTCTTCATCAATTCCAACCGCCTGAACAATCGCCATATTGGTAAGTCTGTGGCTGTTTGAACAAGCAGAGAAGCTAAACAAAACAAGGAGTATACAAAATAATGCTATCGTTTTTTTCATCTCTTACCCCTTTTAAGAAAGATTAATCCTGCGTCTGTTAAGGCAGTACACTTAAAAAGCAAAGCAAAAAGAGTAGAGCTTGTAAAAAGAATATCAAGCCTGGTAAGCGTACCTATACCCGCAAGTCTGAACAGAGTATAAACAGGATAGCTGTAATAACTTTCGGCAGTTCCGCAGATACATATTACAAAAAGCATTATAACACCTATGAAAGCGTATGAAGCAGCGACTGAAAGTTTTAGCGCTTTGAAGGAGTTTCTACTGTCTTTTGAAGAAAAAGCCATATACATAATTGGCGTATCAAGACATTTAATTAGTGAATACAAATTAAACGACGGCTCAAAATTCGTTGAAGTAATATAATCAATATGGAAGATTTTAATATTTGATAAAAGTACAGTTGCAACCGAAACGGTAATTACAACACAGCAAAATGAAGAAAACCTCGCTAACGCATTACTTTTCAGAGATACAGAATAAATAATTGCAGAAACCGTCAGTATTATCAGCAAAATGCTGCTGAAATCAGGATGTACGGCTTCATTGATAAAAGAAATATATGAAACAACAGACTGTACAGTAAGCAGCATTGCCGATAAAAAAAGAAGAAAATAAACCGCACCCCTGATTTTCACTTTCCTTAAGATTAATTCAGCAAGCATTGAAAAAACAAAAGTAACAAAGAAATAAACTGTAATATCAGTAACGGAGCGAATGCTTAAAAACATCGAGTACAGCCTTACCGTAAACAGTGTAAAAAACAACTGAAAATCAGACATACAGCCAAAATCCGCTTTGCTTTTCATTTTAATCAGCACCCTTTAAATTGTTGACGTTTACCTTTCTTTTAGAAAGCTTCCGCCAGTTTTCCCTGATTACCGTATCACCGATTGAGCTTACGGTCAAAGGCGACAGAGGAACGCTGTAAGGAATCCCATATTGATTGAGCGCCGAAATATTCATAAACAGCACACCGATACCGAGAATTACGCCGTATATTCCCGCAAAGCCTGCAAGCAGTATAAAGATAATTCTGATAATTGCAACGCTTTCGTAAAGCGGATAGACAACGTATGAGGATATAGCAGTAAGTGCAACAACAACGAGCATCGGCTCGCCTATTATTCCTGCAGTAACCATCGCTTCACCGATAACAATAGCTCCGATTATTGAGACAGCGTGACCTATCGGCTTGGGCAATCTCAGCCCTGCTTCACGCATTATTTCGTAAAGAATATGGATAATTACAGCTTCAACAACAAGCGGGAAAGGCGTCGTTTCTTCACTTGCAGCGACGATATAGAGCAGAGTTGTAGGAATCAATTCCTGATGATGAGCGCCGACTGCAACATAAAAAGCGGGTAAAAAACATGAAATCAAAAACGAAATATACTTCAGTACCCTTATAAAGCTTGAATAAAACGGCGGGTTATTATAATCATCGAGAGAAGAAAAATTATCCGTAAAAAGATAGGGTACATAAATCACGAACGGCGTTCCCTCAACCATTATTCCAACCCTTCCCTCAAGCAGCTTTGAGGCTAACACGTCAGGTCGTTCCGTATTGCCGACGCTCGGAAAAAATGATTTTAAATCCGTACTTAAAAACGCTTTAATACACCCGTAATCAGGTACGGTATCAAGTGAGGCATTTCTGATTCTCTCTTCAATTTCTTCAATCAAATCACTATCCGCCTGATTATCAATATACGCAATGACAACCGGTGTCTTGGCGGATTTACCTACGTTAATCTGTTTAAGCTTTAAATGCGGAGTTTTAAGGCGTTTTCTGAGCAATGCTTTATTATCGTTAAGGGTTTCAACAAAACATTCTTTTGCGCCCTTTACCATTGCTTCGTTGGTAGGCTCGTCCGTACTGCGCCTGTTCCACCCCTGTACGCCCATTGCAAGAGCGTGCGGGCAGCCTTCGAGAATAAAGACGGCAAATCCGCTCATAAGAAGAAATTCACACTCTTCAAAGGTAACTATGTCTTTAAGCTCAATTGCTCCTGCAACCGAGCTTTTTATTATTTCAAAACTTTTATAAGCAGTTTCCGTCTTAATCTCTGCGTTAAGAATCGGCTGAATTATAAGCCTGTTAACCTGAAGAGTGTCAACAAGTCCGTCCATTGCCATAAAAAAAGCCCTTTTTTCGCAGATTTTAACCTCTCTAAAAAGAAAATCCGAGCAATTCTTAAAATCTGCTTTAAAAGAAGCTGCGTTAAGCTCATAATTATCAAGTAAATACATTCAATCACCTGTATTATTATGGATAAAACCGCAAATAATATACAAAACGAGGTGATTCAATGAGCATAACAGTTATCAGAGCAATTATAATATATATAACGGTAATTATTGCCGTAAGGATTATGGGAAAACGGCAGCTTGGCGAATTATCAAACCATGAATTTGTTATAACCGTTCTTATTTCAGCCGTTGCGACCATTCCTCTTGAGGACAACGCAATCCCACTCACAAATTCGCTTTTGCCGATATTGATTTTTATAAGCTTAGAGATTATTGAAAGCGCAATTTCAATGAAGTCTTATAAATTTTCACAGCTTCTTGAAGGCAAGCCGATAATCATTATAAAAGACGGAAAGCTTCAACAAAAAGAATTAAAAAGACTTCGAATGACGGTAAGCGACGTGCTTGACAATCTCAGAAGTCAGGGAATCTTTGAATTAAGTGAAGTAAAAAATGCAATAGTTGAAGCTAACGGAAAGCTTTCAGTACAAAGGAATGACGATAGCTCAGAGATAAATATTCCGATTGTGCTTGACGGTAAAACAATTACAAATTATTTCGGTAACGAAATATTAAGTAATGAAGAAATAACGCTTATAGTTAAATCGCAGAATATGGAATTAAAAAGAATTATGCTGCTGACTCTTGATAAAAACGGAAAAGCTCAATTAATTGAAAAGGAGAAGAATAAATGAACAGGCTTTGGTTTGCGGTAATTTTTATAATTACAGCTTTCGCGGTTTGCTTTTACGAGCAAGCGTACACCGAAAACTTTTGCAGAGAAATTGATTCAAAGGCTTCGCTTGCAATTCAGGCGCTTAATGAAAACGATAACGGAAAGTATTACGAGTGTATAAAAGATATGGACAATCTATGGAAGAAGAAAAATGATATGGTTTATTCAGTTAATAATCACGTTTTGGTTGACGAGCTTTCTTTTAAGATAAACAGCGCTTACGGACGAAAAGAAAAGGTTTATGAAATTAAAGCAGTTGCCTACGCCATCAGAGAAAACAATAAAATTAAACTTTCCAATATACTTTAATAAAAATAGGCGTAAGCATTGCTTACGCCTTAATAAATTGAATTATTCTTCCCATTTCATAATGGTTTTTCCGAATGCCTTCTTAGTGTCCTTCTCAAAAGCGGTTTTAATATCGGCAGTGCGCCTTACTACGTTAACCGAGCTTACAAGGTTACCGAGATAATCGATAATCTCAGGATGTTCAACGTACATATCAACCGTCTTTTGGAAATCCTTAACGCCGGAACGGGAGGAGCCGAAAACACGAAGTCCCTTTTCAAGAATCATTCTCGTATTAATAGGAACGGGATATTCGCTAACGCCGAGAATGGAAATAGTTGCCTCGGGCTTAATTAACCCGATAATCTGTTCAATCGCAATAGGGCTTCCGTTGCCTCCTACGCACTCAAAGGCGTGGTCCATAGTAAAGCCGTCGGGAACCTCGTTAACAAGATGCGTTTCATCAACAAAGGTAAAATCTGCAAGCTTTTCCCTGACAGTACCAAAAACAACAATTTTTGATTCAGGAAAGCTGTACTTAAGAAAAAGTGAGGTAATGTAGCCAAGATTTCCGTCGCCCCAAACTCCGATAACGTCGCGTCTTGGATGAGAAATCTTTTCAAAACGAGATATTGCATGAACGGAAACAGAAACTATTTCAGTAAATGCGGCAACGTTTCTGTCAATATCATCGGGAAGCTTTACAAGTCTTTTAGGAGATATTTCAACATATTCCTGAAGAAACCCGTCCATTGATGAACCGCAGAATTTTGAGGAACGAAGATAGTTCTCACCGATATATTCATCCTCTTCAAGCGGACAGTTAGGTACCATAACAACAAGGTCGCCGGGTTTATAGGTTCCGGTAGGGTCAAACACTACCTCTCCGATACCCTCGTGAATTAGCGCCATAGGCAGCTTTTCTGCAAGCACCTTAGCGTCACGGGTACCAAGATAATATCTCATATCAGCGTTGCAGATAGAGAGATTTGTAGGTCTTACAATAGTGTTACCGCCAAAAAGGTCAATATCCTCAAAGGCAACCTCAAATCTTCTCGGAGCAACTAAACGGTATACTGTATTAATCATCGTTTTCATCCTCCAGCAATGACTTAGCTACTCTGAGGTCGTAAGGATAGGTAATCTTAAGATTAAACGTTGCGCCTTCAACAAGCGCTACCTTTTCGCCCTTCATAACAAAAATTTTAGCCGCGTCAGTGAGAATTTCCTTCTCTTCGTCAGTGAGGGAATTATACATATTCTTTAGCTTAAGGGCTTTAAAAGACTGCGGAGTCTGTCCCTGATACATTTTTGAACGGTCAGGTATATTGCTGATAATTTCACCGTCTACGGATTCAACGATAGTATCGGACGACGGAAAAACAGTATCGCAAGCGCCGTATTTAAGCGCAGCTTCGATATTTTCCTTAATAATTCTGTGAGTAACAAAGGGACGAACGCTGTCATGGGTAACGATTACTGTATCGTCGTTAAGATTACCCTCATTTTCGATAAACTTAATAGCGTTCATAATTGTTTCATTTCGGGTTTCACCGCCCTGAATAACCTGAACCCTGTCACCTGCGGGAGCAATATGTTTTTCAATAATATTCTTTGTATGCTCAACCCACTGTTTTGGGCAAAGAACTATAATCTTTTCAAAATCAGGTACTGAAAAGAATTTTTCAATAGTATAAACAATAATCGGCTTACCTTTGATATTAAGGTATTGTTTAGGCTTGTCTCCGCCCATTCTTGAGCCGATACCGCCTGCTAAAATTACACCGTAAACCATATAGATTCCTCCTGAAACTAATTATTTAAATTACAGCTATATTATTATAATACATAATTATTAATAAGTCAATTAATAGAATATTAATTAGTATACGCTTAAATGAAGTACATATAAACGATAATGATAAAAGCCGCTCCGTTTTGGAGCGGCATAATTATTGTATTTACTGACCTTTACGCTGAACGTTTGAGATACCGTCACGGATGCGGCGAACGTCTGTAAGAGCCTTATAAAGAGCGTCATCAATAGAAAGGAGAGTATCATCAGCATAATTATTAACAGCTGTAAGCATCTCTCTTGACTTATTCTGAGCGCTTGTTACCATCTCGTTTGCCTGAGTTGTAGCATTGTTAAGAATTTCAGAAGCCTGGTCCTGAGAATCCTGAACGAACTGCTTACCCTGCTCGTTAGCCTTTGCAAGAATATCGGCAGCCTCAGCCTGAGCGGCCTTTGTGATTTCATCGCGTGCAACAAGGTCTCTTGCCTCAGCCTGAGCCTGAGCAATTATATCAGCAGCTTCCTTCTTAGCGTCCTCAATAATAGTATTTCTGCTATCAACAATAGCCTTAGCCTGCTTAGTTTCCTGAGGAGTATTAAGACGGATATCTTCAATAATTGTTTTTATTTTTTCAACGTCAACAGCGCACTTTTTGGAAAGGGGTATAGTGGTTGCGTCGTCAAGTACATCTTCAAGATCTTCAAGTAAAATATCAGTGTTAGTCATTTTTAATCTCCTTTACATCTTTTATTAATATCGTCTTTAATAATTTTCGGAACAAACGAGCTTATGTCACCGCCCAAAGCGCAAACCTCTTTAACCATACTTGAGGAAAGGAACATATTCTCTCCGCGAGCAGATAAAAATACGGTTTCACATTCAGGGTAAAGTGATTTATTAGTAAGTGCCTGCTGGAATTCATAATCAAAATCCGACATAGCACGAAGTCCCTTAACAATCGCAACGGCTCCCTTTTCTTTTGCGTAGTCAACAAGCAAACCGCAGTGGGAATCAACCTTTATATTGTCTCCGCTGATACAGCGTTTAATAAGTTCAATTCTCTCTTCAGTAGAAAACAATGTTTTTTTACTGCTGTTGCTCGCAACAACTACTATTACCTCATCAAAGATATCGGCAGCACGCTCAATAATATCTAAATGCCCGAGAGTAATCGGGTCAAAACTGCCCGGACAAATTGCGATTTTCATTAGTCCTGATTTTCCTTTCGGTAATAAGTGAGTTTACTTTTTCCGTAACTCTTTTCTCTGCTTACGCTCCATCCGTTAACAGAGGACAAAAGCTCTTCTTTTTTAGCGGTTTCACAGATTATAACGCCGTCGCCGTTCATCTTTTCGGTAAGCAATTCAAGACATTCGTTAATTAATCCGTTATTATACGGCGGGTCAAGAAACGCAATATCGTACTTACCTTTTCTCAAAAGAAACGCACGCGCATCAGTAAACACAACTGATGAAACATCTTCAAAGCCGCATTTTTTAACATTTTCTTCAACTGTTTTCAAAGCACTCCGGTTGTTTTCAACGAAGGTACAAAACCTTGCGCCGCGTGAAAGCGCTTCAATGCCAAGCTGACCGCAGCCTGCAAATAAGTCAAGAACCTGCCTGCCTTCAATTTCAAACTGAATTGAAGAAAAAAGAGCTTCTTTAGTGCTTTGGGTTGTAGGTCTCGTTATTTCCTCGCCCGGAAGGGTTATTAAATTTCTTCCTCTGGCAGAGCCTGTAATAACTCTCATATCAACCTCGCAGCAAAAATCATAGTTTTAATGCACCTAATATTATAACGATTGAACGGCTGTTAGTCAAGCAAAAATTACTATTTTTAAGAATTGTAATATTTATATATATCCATAGCGTTTTTTTCGGTTATTCCCTGCACATCTTGTAATTCTTCAACGGAAGCAGCTTTAATTGCGCCGATTGTTTTAAATCTTTTCAGTAGGGCTTTTGCTTTTTTCTCACCTATTCCGTCAATTTTAAAAAGACCTGAAGAAAAGCTGCTCTTCTGATGCTTTTTATGATGGTAAGTAATTGCAAAACGATGCACCTCTTCCTGAATTGTTGAAACAAGAGTAAATACAGCTCTGTGGGAATTAATCGTAATCTCGCCGCCGTCATAGGCAATAGCGCGCGTTCTGTGTTTATTATCCTTTACCATACCGAACACGGGAATATCAAGATTCATTTTTTTAATAACCGGAAGAACGGCGTTTACCTGAGGCTCTCCTCCGTCAAGGAGAATCAGGTCAGGCAATATAGTAAAGGTGCTTTCCTCGTCGTCGTTATAATAATGATTAAACCTTCGTTCAAGCACCTCGTTCATCGAGCCGACGTCGTTCTGACCGTCAAAGCCTTTTATAGAAAAGCGCTTATATGCTTTTTTCATCGGTCTGCCGTTATGAAATACAACCATTCCCGCTACGTTATCAGCGCCGAAAGTATGGGAAATATCATAGCTTTCTATATATTCCGGAGGTTTAGGCAAGCCCAAAAGCTCACCGAGTTCTTCAAGCGCAGCGATTTCCTTGCCAAGTCTTCCCTGTTGCTGAGCAAGATGTTCGTTGGCATTTTTAATACATAGATTTACAATCTTGAGATGCTCGCCCTTCTGAGGATGAACGATTTCGAGCTTCTTTCCCCTTTTATGCTCAAGATAATCATGGAGCAGCTCCTCATCATCTATTTCACCGTCAACGGCAATACGAGAAGGAATATAATCCCTCATTGAATAATAGCGTTCAATAAGTTCAAAACGAGCCTCTGACGAGCTGTCTACGCTGTCAATCAGCCAGTGCTCGCTGTCATATAGCCTTCCGTTTTTAAATCGTATAACCTCAAAGCACGCTTTTTTATTTGCATTAACGAAAGCAAATACGTCCTCCTCAGGAACGTTGATTGAAACGACCTTCTGCTTTTCATCAAGGTTTTTAATTGCTTTTATTCTGTCTCGCATTTTAGCGGCTTTTTCAAACTCAAGCTCCTCGGAGTACTTCTCCATTCTCGCTTGCATTTCTTTAACGGTTTTAGCGCTGCCGCCTTTAAGAAATGCTACGGCGTCCTCAACGCTTTTAACGTATTCTTCTTTTGTAATACCTGCATTACAGGGTGCAGAGCAAAGCCCCATAAAACCGTTAAGGCAAGGACGGCTTTTACCGTAATCACGCGGAAACTTCTTATTACACGAAGGCAGTTTAAAAATTTTCAGCGTTTCTTCAACCGCTCTTTTAACGGAAAAAGTTGAGATAAACGGACCGATGTATTCAGCGTTTTCGTCATCCATACGGTAACATTCGCGTATTCTCGGAAATTCCTCTTTTGTTACTTTGATATAATTATAGCCCTTATCGTCCTTTAAAAGTATATTATACTTCGGCATATGCTGTTTTATCAGCGAACATTCAAGAACGAGCGCTTCAAACTCCGTATCGCAAAGGATGTAGTCAAAGTCATCTACGTTTTCAACCATTCTTATAACCTTCGTTGAGTGGTTTGAATGACTGCCGAAATATGAGGAAACACGGTTTTTCAGAGCCTTTGCTTTACCGATGTATATAATTTTCTTTTCTTTATTCTTCATTATATAAACGCCCGGATTAAGCGGAAGCGCCATAGCTTTTTTTCTCAGCTCTTTTTCTGTCACCGTATCACCTCCTGACTGATATTATTATATCATAAAAAAACAAAAAAATAAAGCACAGCTAAGCGCTGTGCCTGAATTTTTAATATCTTACTCGTTAAAACCGCTTCTTACAAGAGCAACAAGACCTTCAACAGCCTCCTGCTCATCAGCGCCGTCAGCTATAATTCTAATATTAGTTCCGCCCATAATACCAAGTGAAAGAACACCGAGGAGAGACTTTGCGTTAACTCTTCTCTCTTCCTTTTCTACCCAGATTGAAGACTTGAACTCATTAGCCTTCTGAATAAAGAAGGTTGCCGGACGAGCGTGAAGACCTACCTGATTTTCAACAATAACATTTTTAACGAACATATCCTGTACCTCTCGTATCTACAAATCAATTAAATTATTATTTAACTTATGCTATATTATAGCATTAAAAACAAAAAGGTCAACTGAGTTTTTGAAAGTTCGTATGACTAATAAATTATAGACAAAAATTACTGCTTGAATTTGTGCAATTTTAACATAATTTTTAGTAAATTTTAGATATTAAATACTTATAAGATTTTAACTCAATCCCCATTATCTTGTGTTTTGTCAAGCGACGCTATATACATTTTGTCCTTTTCATTAAGGTTTGCATTTTTCAGCAAATCAGCTCTGCGTTCATACGTGCGCTTTAAACTCTGCTCTCTGCGCCACTCGTCAACTTTAGCATGATGACCTGATAAAAGCACCTCAGGCACCGACCTGTTTTTCCACTGCGAAGGGTGAGTATACTGCGGATATTCAAGGAGCGAATTGAAGTGGCTTTCTTCAGTAAAGCACTCCTCTCCCGCAAGCACTCCGGGTAACATTCTTGAAATACTGTCTGCAAGTATTAAGGCGGGAAGCTCTCCGCCTGTCAGAACATAGTCGCCAACCGATATTTCCTCAGGCTGCAGCTCCTCTATAACTCTTTCGTCTATTCCCTCATAGTGACCGCAGAGAATAGCAATATTTTTATATTCAGCAAGCTGTTTTACTTTTTCCTGAGTCAGCGTTTTACCCTGAGGAGTCATATAAATCAGATGAGGAACTTCACCGATTTCATCACACAGTGCGTTAAAGCAATCGTAAACAGGCTGAGCCTGCATTACCATACCCTTACCGCCGCCATAAGGCTTATCATCAACTCTGCGGTGCTTATCCTTAGTATAATTACGGATATCTATTGTATTGATTTCAACCTTTCCCGCTTCCCGCGCTCTGCCGATAATACTCTCTGAGATGACGGTATTGCACATATCGGGAAAAAGCGTCATAATGTCAATTCTCATTAAACAATCCTTTCAGCGGTCTTATAAACACTACCTGATACTCGGTATTAACCTCAACAATAATATCGGGAGTTGCCGGTACAAGCGTATGCTTTTTGTCCTTTTCAACGTCGTAAATATCGCAGGAACCATAGTTCATAACGTCTACTATTTTACCGTATTCCTCCTCAGTGTCAGCGTCGACAACGTAACAGCCGATTAAATCCGCAATAAAAAATGCGTCATCATCAATCGGAGCGTCGTCACGGTTACAGTAAAGAACCCTGCCTTTCAGCTTTTCGGCTTCTTCAATACTGTTAATTTCCGAAAACTTGAGCAAAGCGATATTCTTCTGCTGACGGGCACAAACAAGAGCTAAAGGGCTGTTTCCGTTTTTATCAAGATAAACGGTTTTAAGCTGCTTAATGAACTCTATGCCGTCGCACCACATTTCAAGCTTTATCTCGCCTTTTAAAGCGTGGGTATTATTCACTTTTCCTATTTCAAGATACTGTTTCATAATTAAACCTTTAATGTAAAAACAAGGGCGGGAATACTACCCGCCCTGAATATTAGTCAATTTCAACTGAAACCTTAGCGTCTCTGCGGTTTGCAGCAGCGCGCATAACTACGCGGATTGCCTTGGCAATTCTTCCCTGCTTGCCGATAACACGCCCCATATCGCTTTCATCAACGTGAAGATGGAATACGGTAACGCCCTCTTCATCAGGCTCATCAACCGAAATTGAAATAGCGTCAGGGTTATCTACTAAACCCGTCGTTATTGCCCTTAATAATTCTTCCAAAGAAAACACCTCCTAATTCTTTAACGAATTAAAGGATTCCTTCTTTTTTGAAAATAGCCTTAACGGTATCAGTAGGCTGCGCACCGTTAGAAATCCACTTCTTAGCCTTATCAGCGTCGAGCTTGATTTCTACGGGCTCAGTCATAGGATTGTAATAACCGATTTCCTCAATGAAACGTCCGTCACGGGGATATCTTGAATCTGCTACTACTACACGGTAGAAAGGAGCTTTCTTAGCGCCCATTCTGCGAAGTCTGATTTTTACTGCCATTTTAATTTACCTCCATAAATGTATGTTAAATAATATTATCAAATAACCTTTTGGGTTAATCTAATCAAAAACCGAAGGGGTTCTGCCCTTTTACGTTACCCATCATTTTTTCAGCCATTTCAGGGTTTTGCTGCATAAGACGGCGCATCTTTTTGCTCATCTTAGGACCTTTATTTCCGCCGATTTGCTTAACCATCTTCTGCATCTGTTTGAACTGGGAAAGAAGCTTGTTAACGTCTTCAACCTGCCTTCCGCAGCCTGCGGCAATTCTTCTTTTACGCGATGGATTTATGATTTCGGGATGAGCGCGTTCATCTTTTGTCATTGAGTAAATTATAGCTCTGAAACGGTCAAACGCCTTTTCATCAATATCCTCATCCTTAATCTGTTTTCCGATTCCGGGAATAAGCTTAATTGTGTCTTTAATTGAGCCCATTCTCTCAATTTGCTCAAACTGGTCAAGCAAATCGTTAAGGTCAAACTTATTCTTTGCGAGCTTCTTCTCGAGCTCCGCCGCCTTCTTCTCATCAAGCGCAAGCTCAGCCTTTTCAATAAACGAAAGAACGTCGCCCATTCCGAGAATACGGGAAGCCATACGGCTCGGGTGGAAGGTTTCAAGGTTATCAAGCTTTTCACCTGTGCCGACAAACTTAATCGGCTTGCCGGTTACGGCTCTTACCGAAAGCGCAGCGCCGCCGCGTGTATCGCCGTCAAGCTTTGTAAGGATAACGCCGTCAATACCGAGCGTTTCATTAAAGCTTTTGGCAACGTTTACTGCGTCCTGACCCGTCATAGCGTCAATAACAAGAAGGATTTCGTGAGGATGAACGGTTGCTCTTATATTTGTGAGTTCCTGCATAAGCGCTTCGTCAACGTGAAGACGTCCTGCAGTATCAAGAAAAACATAGTCGTTGCCGTGGTCTTTAGCATACTTAACAGCTTCATCGGCAATTTTTACAGGGTCCTCAGCACCCATTTCAAACACTGGTACTCCAACCTGCTCACCTACAACCTGAAGCTGTTTGATAGCAGCCGGTCTGTAAACGTCGCAGGCAACGAGAAGCGGTCTGTGACCCTCTTTTTTAAGTTTTAAAGCGAGCTTTGCGGAATGCGTGGTTTTACCGCTTCCCTGAAGTCCGCACATCATAACGACTGTTGGCGGATGATTGGCGATAGCAAGCCTTGCTTCATTACCGCCCATAAGCTCGGTAAGCTCTTCATTAACTATTTTAATAACCATCTGACCGGGAGTAAGGCTCTCCATAACATCTGCGCCTATAGCCCTATCGGTTACCTTTTTAGTAAATTCTTTGGATACCTTATAGTTTACGTCGGCTTCAAGCAGCGCAAGGCGTACCTCACGCATTGCCTCTTTGACATCAGCTTCGGTCAGTTTGCCTTTTGCTCTCAGCTTTTTAAACGAATTTTCAAGGCGTTCGCTAAGTCCTTCAAAAGCCATAGAAAATCAATCCTCGCTTAAATATTCGGCAAGGCTTTTAATCCTTGCGGCATTTTCATTAATCTCTCTTGAAAGAGAATGATTAAGGTTATAATTATAGATTTCATCAGCACATTTACTGATTTCTTCAAGCCCTTTAACGAGATTATTGAATCGCTCATAAAGATGAAGTTTGCTTTCCATATCAAAAAGCTGTACCTCAGCACGTTTAATAGCGTCTCTTACTCCCTGACGGGTTATACCCTCGTTTTCAGCTATTTCGGAAAGAGAGAGGTCTTCATTATAATAAAGGTCAAGAAAATCGCGTTGTTTAGCCGTAAGCATCTCACCGTAGAAATCAAGCAAAAGCGGAACTTCAAGATTTTTTGCCATATTGCCCTCTCCTTTCATAGTTCAAAGTGTGTAAAGTCAAATATCTTTACAGCGGAACTTATTATACATAAACGAAGGGACGTTGTCAAGTAAAAAAACGATAATTTTTTTAACAAAATTTTGCTGAAAACTATTGACACAATTTGTAGTATAATCCCCTGTTTTCACACACAAAAAATGCTGCTCCGATTTAACGAAGCAGCAAAGAGTTTTATTTTTTCAATTGAGCCTTTTTAGTCGTTTTCAGTTCAACGTCGCCTGCGGCGTCCTCAAGCTTTTCTACCTGAAGGATTTGTTCGTTGTACATCTTACTTCCCATTTCAAGCTGTTTATTGGCTTTTTTAACGCCGACCTCTTCAAATATAGTCTTTTCTCCGCTGAAAAGGTTTGTACCGATACCGAGCCTGTTGCCCTCAATTTCACCGCCTATAGAGGCTACAATAGTCGGGAAGAAGTCCCAGTTAGCCCACTTTCGGTTTCTCGTTACCTTTTCATCAGGCTTTCCGACTGACGGAGCAGGATTAATAATGCAGTTAAACTGAGTACGCTTGTAATCCTTGGTAAATCCTGCCTGTTTAAAGAACTCGGTTTCCATACTAATATGGTCGCCGATAAGAACAATAGTTGTATTCTCGTAGAACGGCTGAGCCTGAATCCACTTAATAAATTCGCATACGTCCTTATCACTGTTCCAGATAGCGTTTGCATATTTAAATTTAAACGGCTTTTTCTTGCCCTTTGAAACATATCCGCCAGGACGGTGAGTATCAGCGTCCTCCATAGTGAAGTTAAACGGCTTACCCGTTTCGTAAAGCCTTGTTATCTCTTCCTTAGCAAAGGCGTAGAGTTTATCGTCTTCAAATCCCCAGTTCTTTTTATAATCCTTGGGAATGTAGCCGTTTTCCTTAGCGTAATCGTAATCAAAGAACTTCCAGTTTCCGTGGGTATCAAATAGGTACCTGAGTCCTCCGAAAGTACCGCTTGCGCCAATCATACAGGTTTGCTCGTAACCCTGCTTTTCAAGCATTTCGCCGAGCGTATAAGCGCCCGGAAGGAATTTACCGTCAGCTCCGTAAGTATTAATCCAGCCCGGAGCCTTCATAGGAAGACCTGTCATCTGATTAACCATGGAAGCGATTGACCATTGAGTACCAGTTCCCTTTTCAGGGCCGCCGAAATACTTATCAGTATCTGAGAACACTGTTCCGGTTTTTGCCAGCTCCGTAAGGTTAGGCATTAGATTTTCAGGCATAAAGCCTCCTAATTCCTTTGAGAGATAGCTGTTTTCCATTGACTCAAGATAAATATGAATAAGATTACGCTTTTTCTCAGGCCACTTGATATTAGCCGTTTCAGGGTCAACATAATTATCTTCAATAATTGTTGAATGGCGAACGTAAGCATTAAATACCATATTAAGCTTAAACTTCTGAACGCCGTACTGAACGCCGCTGACAAGACAAACGACAGCGAGAACAAAGCAGGTTATGCGCTTTGCAAAGTCATTAAACACTGCACGTTTATTTGAGTCTTTAAAAGCATAATAAAGCTTATATGAACCGAAAACTATCAAAGCGAACAGGATAGTAAGCACGAAGGTTTTTAGTATAGGGCCTTCAAATGCGTCAATATAAACGCTTGCCTCCGTTCCCTCGGTAGGCGAGGTCAGGTTGATAATAAGCTGGTCGCCCGTAACGCCGCCGAAAGCTTTTCTGCCCCATACGGTTCCCTCTCGTGCAGCAACGCCGAGGAAAAATACTAAAACAGTAAATGCTTTGAATATACCTGCGCCGATTTTATGCTTTGGTTCGTCCTTTTCAACCGTAAGTCGGGTGTTAAAAAACGCAATAAATACCTGCAGCAAAAAGCCGATAACAATCGCAGTTAAGGTAAAAATAACGTACGCCTTCGTACTGAATTCGCTTGTATCAATAAAACCTCTTAAATGAAGCGGTTTCATAAACAGCAGCCTGAACACTTCAAGTGAAATCAAGTCGATGCAAACAATATTTCGAATTATTGTAGTAATACAGTAACCGACTGACCTCTTTTTATTATAGAATGCAATTTCAAGCGCTGATATTATAATTGCGATAACGCTTGCAATAATGAATAACATTTTAAATACCGTCCTTATATGATTTCTATATATGTAGTACCATAAAATGAGATAACAGACACTACTTTTTTAAAAAGTTAATATAAAATTCATAATTATTCATAAATTATATGACACAAGTATTGAATTTGACAAATCAATACAAAACGATACTTAATAGTAAGTAATACTACTTTATTTTTCCGTTACTTTACTGTCCATTAAACTTGTAAAGTTTACAATGAATAAAACGATATAAGCAACCCACATAGGAAGGTTCTCGATAATTGCATTTTTACCTACCGTAACAAGAAGAACAAGCATTAAAGCAAGCACGAAAACAAATACAGAGGTTAAAGCAATATATTTCTTTTCGCGTTCTCTACATTTATGAACAAGAAAAATTACAATTCCCGCAGCGCCGAGAACGGCAAATATCAATGCAGTTGACCAGTGTGAAAGACATTGCAGAGTCATTATCAGGTCTTCGCCTGCAGACGGAACGTTAACCGTTACAAAAAGCGCGGCACAGCCTATTGAAGTACAGATAACTCCCGCAGTATTAGAATAATTATTCTTCCGATACATATAAAGAGTATTAGTAAATACGGAAACGCCCGAAAAAATACACCAGAGTTTAAACAACCACGGGTAATAAAGCCCCATCATAGAGGCTGTAAATTCA
Source organism: Ruminococcaceae bacterium UBA3751 (assembly GCA_002371215.1). Taxonomy (GTDB): domain Bacteria; phylum Bacillota; class Clostridia; order Oscillospirales; family Acutalibacteraceae; genus Eubacterium_R. Next base: position 37,098 of record DFGL01000077.1, read on the forward strand.
ACCGGATTTTTAAGAAATCCGTAAACGGTTACGTATAAACACCCCGAAACGAGCGTGAAAATATTAAAAAATTTAATACCTTTAGTAATCTTTTCTGCATAGTATATTTTTTTAATAAAGAAAGGAAAGAGTAAAAACAATCCTATTGACAGAACAACCCAAAGATAATAGACAGCAGCAGAAGGATACATTTCCTTTTCAAGAAGAGTGTTAGCCGTCGTGTATGTATCATAACGCATAAAAGCAAGCATCCATACTGCGTAAGCAACAGTCATAACACACCATAATGCCCTGTACACTTTCATTTTCTCCATTTTGTCACCTACTTTAGTTTTGCAACAGTTACTCCCGTATCGCCCTCGCCGAGAGTACCGAGACGGAATTCTCCTATATTCGGATGATGGCGCAGTTCCTCCTGAACGGCAGTTCTCAGCGCGCCTGTTCCCTTTCCGTGAATTATTCTGACTTCGCTCATTCCGTTAAGAATACATTTATCAATAAACAAACCGAGTTTGCCGAGAGCCTCATCAACCGTCATACCGCGAAGGTCAAGCTCCGTTTTTAAATCCTCGTCAGCTCTTGAGGAGGTTCTGTAAAGGTTTCTCTGCGGCTTAACGTTTTTCTTTTTCTTTTCGGTAAGCATAATATCGGAAAGCTTAACCCTCGTTTTCAAAAGACCGGATTTAACGAGAATTTTATTACCGTTTATTTCTACAATCTCGCCCTCGCCGATTCCTCTTATAATTACTGCGTCGCCAACCGCAGGCTCGCGAGGAAGCTTATAATCCTCATCCCAGTTTTCTGCAATATAACGCGGGTTGACAAGCTCATCCATTTCGCCCGATTTATTTTTCAGAGCGCGCCTCGTTTTCTTTGCAATTTCGGTAATATTACTGTTATCCTGTTCTTTTTTCAGTTTTTCAAGCTCAATCAGAAAGTCGCTTGCCTGACGCTTGGCGCTCTCAATAAGCTTTTCTGCTTCACGCTTTGCCTTTTCAAGCTCATTTTTGCGGAGCTGTTCAATCTTATCCTTCTCGCTTTGCGCCCTTGCCTTGAGCTTATTAGCGCTTTCAATAGCGTCAGCTGCCTCTTTTCGCTCGTCATCAAGCTTCTGACGGGTTTCCTCAAGCTTTTCAAGAACGGACTCAAAATCCCGGTTATCACTGCCGACGATTCGCCTTGCGTTATCGATAACGGCATTATCCATACCGAGCCTCTGAGATATTGCAAACGCATTGGACCTACCGGGAACGCCTATAAGCAATCTGTAGGTAGGGCTCAGCGTTTCAACGTCGAATTCGCAGCAGCCGTTTGTAACCCCTGCTGTATCAAGAGCATATGCTTTAAGTTCTGCATAATGGGTTGTAGCAGCTATTCTTGCACCCTGTGAACGGAGCTTTTCAATTATAGATACTGCAAGTGCAGCACCCTCAACGGGGTCGGTACCCGCGCCGAGCTCATCAATAAGCACAAGAGAGTTTTCATCAGCCTTTGCAATAATATCAATAATGTTGGTAATATGAGAGGAAAAGGTGGAAAGGCTCTGGTCAATACTCTGCTCATCGCCTATATCAACAAGAATTTTATCAAATACAGAAATCTTGGATTTATCTGAAGCGGGAATCAGAAGCCCGCACATCGTCATTAAGGTAAGCAGTCCAATAGTCTTGATGGAAACGGTTTTACCGCCCGTGTTTGGTCCCGTTATTACAAGAGTATCAAATTCCTCGCCGAGAGAAATATCAACGGGTACAACCTTATTCTTATCAATAAGCGGATGTCTTGCGCTTTTAAGATTAATAATTCCGTCTGCGTTAACAATCGGCTTATTAGCTTTCATTTTAAATGCAAGGTGAGCCTTAGCGAATATAAGATTAAGCTGAATAGCGGCGTCATAGCTTGCAGTAATACCGTCGGCAAAAGAGCCCGCCTCTGAAGACAGCTCGTAAAGAATACGCGCTATTTCCTCGTTTTCCTTACCCTGAAGCATTTTAATGTCGTTATTGGCTTCAACAACGCTTATAGGCTCAATAAAAACAGTTGCGCCGCTTGACGAGGTATCGTGAACAAGACCGGGTACGTTCCCTCTGTGCTCAGCTTTAACTGGGACAACGTAACGCCCGCTGCGCTGTGTAACTATAGGCTCCTGAAGGAATTTTGTATAGTGAGGAGAATGAATCATACTGTCCATCTTTTCTCTGACGGAAGCGGATTTTCTTCTGATTTTGCGCCTTATATCCGCAAGCAGCTCGGACGCATTATCCGATATTTCCTCCTCGCTGATAATACAGGAAAATATTTTATCCTCAAGGTATTTATTAACGGTTATCGATTCAAACAGAAAATCAAGCGAGGTATTAACGCCGCTGCAATGCGAACGCCATTCGTAAAGTGTTCTGATAGAACGGAGAGTATGCGCTATTCTTAAAAGTTCCCTTTGACTGAGTGAGCCACCCGCATTCGCTCTCGCCAGCGGACCGTTAACGTTTGCAAGCCCTGAAAAGGAAGGTGCGCCGTAGCCTGAAATGAGAGAAAATGCGTCCTCGGTTTGTTTCAGCAGCCTGCACACCTCATAAAAATCAGTTACGGGAACTATATTTTCAGCAAGCTGAGCGGCGTCGTCGCAGGTCGCCTCTTCTTTCAGGAGAGCAAGTATTTTATCAAGTTCTAAGGTTTCATAATGCTTATTCATTATATTAATCCTTTATAGAATTCAAGTGTTGACAGCCTTCCTTCTACTCGGGAAAGCAAATATTTTTCGCTTATATCATAGAGTATATCAAGGTTTTCCTCGCTTAGTTTAAACGAGAATATTTTTGTAATGTCTTCGGTAAAACAGATATACCGAAGAGCCGTTATAACTCCGAGAGGCGCCGTAAGAGCATTGTTGCGAAAACAATCTTTACAGTAGATACAGCCCTCCTCAATATCAAAATACATAGGGTCGCTCTCAAAAGTACCGCAACGGTAACACGCGAGTAAATTCGGCATATAACCGCCGAGGCAGAGCATTCTCATTTCATAAGCGGGTTTTACAATTTTTACATCTTTTTTGCCCTTGCTCAAAAGATGAAGAGCGTTCAGAACAAGGCGAAGCATTTCGTGAGACGGCTGTTCTTCAGAACCGAGATAATATGTAAGCTGAACAAAATACTGAGCAAGCGCGAGCTTTTCAATATCGCTGCGCAAATCAAAGAACATCTCAAGCGGTACCGCGTTATCAATAACGTACGCATCCTTACCCTTATATAGCTTAAACTCGCCGTAAACAAACAGCGAGGTTGATGATAAGTTCTGACTCTTGAACGTTTTCGCGCGGCGTACAAATGCTTTAACAAGACCTAATTCATCAGTTAAAAGAGTGACAAGTCTGTCACTCTCTCCCGTTGTCTGTTCTCTTATTATCAAGCCTTTTACCGTTGTCTGCATAACTGTTATCCGATTTCTGCTCTGTTTTATAGTTAAGATAATCCTCAACGCTTCCGCTGATGAGAAATTTATCCCATAATTCATCCATATATATCCCTCCGAGATTATTTTTACCTCAGAGGGTTAAATGATTATTGACAAATTAATCCAAACCAAAATTATGGATTAAGCCCTCGCGGTTTCGCCAGTCCTCCTTAACCTTAACCCATGTCTGAAGGTTAACCTTAATTTCAAAGAAACGCTCTAAATCCTGACGCGCAAAGGTTGATATTTTCTTTAGCATTGAGCCTTTTTTACCTATTACCATACCCTTATGGCTTTCGCGCTCGCAGTAAATTGTTGCCTCAATATCAAGAATTTCGCTGTCCTCACGCTCGCGCATTTTCTCTATAGAAACGGCAATACCGTGAGGCACTTCCTTATCCATAAGGCGGAGAATTTTTTCTCTTATAATCTCCGCTGCAAGAACTCTTTCCGGCTGGTCGGTCAGTGTATCGTCAGGGAAGAAATGAGGTCCCTCTACGGAGAGCTTTTTCATTTCGTCAAGAAGCTCGTCTATATGCTCGCCCGTTGCCGCACAAACCGGCACGACGGCGGCGAAATCGTAAAGTGAGCTAAGTTTAATAATTCTCTCAAGCAGCTCTTTTTTATCAGAGAGCATATCGATTTTATTAATTGCAAGAATTACCGGCACTTTCAGCTTTTTAAACTTTTCAATAAGCTCTGCTTCGCCCTTCTTTATCTCGCCCTTTGATTCCGTTACAAAAAGGCAGGCGTCAATACCGCCAAGACTGTCACCGACAGCCTTATACATCTTTTCACCGAGCTTATTATGGGGCTTATGATAGCCCGGTGTATCGGTAAAAACGAGCTGAGTTTCACCGTCGGTTAAAACGCCCATAATTTTAGTACGGGTTGTCTGCGGCTTTGATGAAACTATAGCTATCTTTTGCCCGAGAAGCTTATTAAGTATCGACGACTTACCTACATTCGGGCAGCCGACAATTGCAATAAAAGCATTTTTTGTCATTTTATTCTTCTTCCATATAATATGAATTATCGCGCTTTAAACCGATTTTAGTAAGCACGGTTTCTTCCTTTTCGCGCATATGTACCTCTTCAATACCGCCGTTTTCATGGTCATAGCCGAGAAGGTGCAGCATTGAATGAACAGTGAGAAAGCCTATTTCTCTTTCAAGGGAATGGTTATATTCCTCTGCCTGCTCCATTGCGCGAGGTACTGAAATAACAATATCGCCGAGAAGCTTGGCGCCCGTATCAAGATTTGTATCGTACTCGCCGTTTTCACCGAGCGGGAACGAAAGCACGTCCGTTGCGCGGTCAATATTTCTGAATTCCTTATTCAGCCCGTGGATAGTTTCATCATCCACAAAGCGAACGGAAACCTCTGCGCTTTCCTCAAAGCCCTCTTCCTCGAGCACGGCGTGGCAACAGCGGCGTATAAGCAGTCTTATTCCCGAGGGAATTTTTACTGCCTTCTGGTCATTGGAGATAATAACTTTTACGCGGTTCATTTTTTATTTCCTCCGTTTTTGCGTTCTTCTTCATATTTTTCATACGCCTTTATGATATCCTGAACTAAGCGGTGACGAACAACGTCCTTTTGATTAAAACGGACAATCTCAATATCGTCAACGTTTTTAAGAATATTGAGAACGGTTGTAAGCCCGGACTTTTTGCCTTCAGGAAGGTCAATCTGCGTTATATCGCCCGTTACAACCATTTTTGAATTAAAGCCGAGACGGGTTAAAAACATTTTCATTTGTTCTGCTGTAGTATTCTGAGCCTCGTCAAGAATAATAAAGCTGTCGTCAAGAGTTCGCCCTCTCATATATGCAAGCGGCGCAACCTCTATCGAGCCTCTTTCCTGGTATCGCTGGAAATTCTCTGCTCCGAGCATATCAAAAAGCGCGTCATAAAGCGGTCTTAAATAAGGGTCTACCTTACTTTGCAAATCACCCGGAAGAAAGCCGAGCTTTTCGCCCGCTTCAACAGCCGGACGGGTTAAGATGATACGGTTAACCTCTTTAGCGCGGAAAGCCGTTACCGCCATTGCAACTGCAAGGTACGTTTTGCCCGTTCCCGCAGGACCTACGCCGAAAGTTATTGTATTATTCTTAATGGCTTCGGTATATTTTCTCTGACCAAGCGTTTTGGGTTTAATCGGCTTGCCCTTTGAGGTTATACAAATGCTTCCCGTAGGCATTGAGGAAAGCTTGTCCTCGTTGCCTTCATTAACAAGAGAAAGCACATAGCGAACGTTCTGTTCAGTAAGCGGTTCGCCGCGTTTGATATAAATAAGCAGCGAATTAACCGCTCTTTTAGCCTTATCAACATTTTCTGCGTCGCCCATAATTTTCAGGTCAGCTCCCCGGGATACGATAGACACCGAAAATTCGCGCTCAACCATTCTTATGTTTTCATCAAATGAACCGAAAAGAGCTACTGCCTGCTCGGTTGCTTCAAGTTCAACTATCTGTTCTGTCATTATTTAATCTTTTTTCCACCTTTATTTCTTCTATTCTTCTGTCCTCAACCCTAAGGACAGTAAATTTTGTTCCCTCAAACTCAACGCTTTCTTCAACACTTTCCTCGCTCGGTACAAAGCCGAGAAGACTTATAACAAAGCCCGCGAGAGTATCGTAATCGCCCTCGGGAAAATCTATGCCGAGCGTTTCGCCGACGTCCTCTATATCGCAGATACCCTCAACAATATAAGTATTATCATTGATTTTGCGGATACTCTGTTCCTCGTCGTCATACTCATCCTCAATCTCACCGACGAGCTCCTCAATAATATCCTCAAGAGTGACAAGACCTGCAGTACCGCCGTATTCATCAACTACGATAGCGAGCTGAATACGAGTTTCAGTCATCTGCGCAAATAGTTTACCGATAGGAATGGTTTCAGGTACAAACAGCGGCTCACGGATATAATCCGTAAGCTTTTCACTTTTAGAAATTTCAGTACCAACGAATTTTAATAAGTCCTTTGCGTAAATGATTCCGAGAACGTTGTCTAAATCCTCATGATAAACGGGGATTCTTGAACAACCCTCTTCAAGCGCCGCTTTTGCAACATCGTAAAGACTGTCGCAATCCTCAACGGCAACAATATCCGTTCTGTGAGTCATAATGTCGCCCGCATTAAGGTCGTCAAACTCAAAGATATTATTTATCATTTCACGCTGCGATACAGCAAGCTCACCCTCATCCTCATCAACTAACTGTTTGATTTCCTCTTCAGTAGAGCTTTCTCTTTTAAATAATCTTCTCAGACCGCCTGCCATAAAGGCATTCCCTCCAATAAATATAATATAACATTTTGTATTATATATTATTTTTATTTATTTGTAAAGTGGGATAAAATATGTTATTATAACAAAGGTGATAAAATGCTTGAATTAATTAACGAAACCAACGTTTGGGAAACTCTTAAAAATGATAATAAGCCGGTTTTTCTTTACGGAATGGGACTCGGCGCCGAAAAGATAATGGATACTCTGACAGAATACGGAGTTGAAATTGAAGGCTTTTTTGCTTCCGACGAATTTGTAAGAGGCCATTCCTTCAGAGGATACAAGGTAAAAAAATACAGTGAAGTCTGCAACGATTACAGTGACTTTAACGTTGTTCTCTGCTTTGCAACGCATATTGACATCGTGATTGATAATATAATCCGAATAAACGGCGAGCATACCGTTTTTGCACCCGACGTTCCCGTTGCGGGAGGCGGACTGTTTTCAAATGAATTTATCAAAGAAAACGAGGAGAAGTTTGATAAGGTATATTCCCTGCTTGCCGATGAGGAGAGCAAAAGAGTTTACCTTGATATTCTGCGATTTAAGGTAAGCGGAAAAATTGAGTATCTCCTTCGTTCCTTCTGCGATAAAACAGAAGTTTACAGAGATATTCTTAAGCTCGGCGAAAACGAGAATATAATTGACCTCGGCGCCTATGACGGAGACACAATCAGAGAGTTTTTAGAGGCAACAGACGGAAGATACTCCTATATAACCGCGCTTGAGCCTGACGAAAAAAATTTCAAAAAGCTTTTAAAAAATACAGAGGAGCTTGATAACATATCCTGTCTTAATATGGGCGCATGGGATAAAAAGGACACTCTTATATTCTCGAAAAAAGCAGGCAGAAACTCCAAGCTTTCAGCTCAAGGGGTAAGCGTTCAGGTAACGGATATTGACAGCCTTGAAATCGCCGCAACCTTTGTTAAAATGGATATTGAGGGCAGCGAGCTCAAAGCGCTTTGCGGACTTGAAAGAACGATAAAAACGCACTCTCCGAAGCTATACGTTTGCGCTTACCACAGAAACGAGGATTTGTTTACTCTTCCGCTTAAGGTTTTAGAGTTAGATAAAGATTACAAAATCTACTTCCGCCATTCAAAGTACATACCCGCATGGGAAAGCAATTTTTACTTCATTAGATAAAAGAAAAACGCTGACAAGCAAGGCTTTGTCAGCGTTTAATTTACTTTGCTTCGTCGGAAATGCATGCGTCAAGCGCTCTGATAATCTCCTCTTTCGGCATTCCCCTGCCGATGAATACTATTTTATTCATTCTGTCTCCGTAAACGGGATGCCAGGAAGCCGCTATATCGGGATTAAGCTCAAGAATCTGTTTTCTCTCTTTTTCAGGGAATGCTGCTATCCACGGTCCGTCGTCAACAGCGCTCTTCTGCTTACCGCTCTGTTCAAAGATATATGCGGTATCCGGGTCCTCATCAATCCAGAAAAGTCCCTTTGCTCTGATAACCTCTTTCGGGAAATTATCGGAAATATAATCCTCAAACTTAGTTTTTGAGAACGGGAGAACGTTCTGATATACAAACGTGCCGATTCCGTATTCCTCAGCCTCACCCTCTTCGTGGTGATGGTGATGATGGTGATGACCGTGATGCTCGTGCTCGTCGTGATGATGCTCGTGCTCGTCGTGGTCATGCTC
>DFGL01000016.1 GCA_002371215.1 Ruminococcaceae bacterium UBA3751
ACGATGAAACCCACTGATAAATAATAAAAATTCTAAACCTTGCAAGCATAAAAACGGTGTTGCTATGGCTGAAAAAATAAAAAAACACAAAAAACACAATATGGTAAGGCAGTATTTTACTACGCCTGTAATATTCGTTCTTATTTCGCTTGTCGCTGCGGTGCCTGTGGCGCTCGTTATGCTCCATTTTTCGGTAATCGCGGTTCATAAGGCGCAGAATAACTATGCCCCTAAGGTTGCGGATTATACCGTATCTGCGGAGAATTATACTCCGTCGGACGTAAAGAGCGGAGAGGTTGCCGTGCCTGAGCTTTACGGCTTCAGCAAGCTCGGTGATTTAAGTTGCGACAAGGCAGGACTTAATACTGCGGTTTACTACGGCAATAACCGCGCCTCTTTCAGAGAGGGCGCAGGGCTCTCAACGGATAAAAAAATTCCGGGCGAGGGCGGCGCAGTCGTGGTAAGCGCTAATTCAACAGGAGCGTTCAAATCGCTTTATAACGTTAAAAACGGAGATATTATTACCTTTGTAACCTCCTGGGGAGTTTTTAAATACAAGGTGTTTGACGTTTCCGTAGGTACTGTAAATCCCTCTGTAAAAGAGGAGACTCTGTACCTTTCAACCGCTGCGAGTAAATCCGCTTTCTCGGTTTATGACAGCGGTAAGTACATAGTCAGCGCCCACCTTGTTTCGGGTCCGACCGTTAAAGGAGGTGCAAAATGAGCAGTTCAAAGCATCGCCACGGTGAAACAAGCGCTCAAAAGCGCGCAAGAAGAATACTCGCATTCTTCCTGTTTTTGACTTTTTCGCTGCTTAGCCTGAGTCTCTGCGTAAGATTCGCCTTTGTTTCAAAGAACGCAATCCTCAGCGCAATGACCTCGGACGCCTACGTTTCGGGCGCAACAAAAAGTGCCGTTGATTATTCCCACGATTTATGCGATGAATGCGGAATTCCGTACGACAGCGTAGATAAAAACGTAAATTACGATATTATTTATTCAATCCAGAAGGCTTATTACGGCGGAATATTAAACAGCTCTGCCGAATATACGGATACAACCTATCAGGATTATATTCAAAATCTCGGCAAAAACCTTAAAAAAAGCACGCTTTCAATGCTCAGCGAACAGAATATTGAAACGGCTATGGATAAGGAAAAGGCTGTTGATAAGTTTGTCGATAATATCACTTCCTACATAACGGATATAACCGAAATACCCTATGCGGGAATGCTCAAAACGCTTGTAACCGTAGGCGGAATTGCAGCCCTTGTTGCTGCAGCGGTATTTGCCGTTATAGCACTTGTGCTTATTCTTATTATTGTTTCAATAGGCAGCAAGATTCACAGGGCGGTAAGGGAAATTGCTTTTTCACTCTATGCAGCCTCTCTGCTGAATATACTGCTTGTCGGGGGCGTTGAGATTGTTAAGCTCTTTAAAACGCTCGTGCTTTATCCGCTCTATCTCGGTGAAGCGGTTATGAATTACGTTAACGGCTGCCTTGTAAGCGTAGGCTGGTCCTCATTTGCGCTGTTCTTATGCGGCGCTGTGCTTACGTCGGTAGTATGGATAATTAATAAAAATGAAAACAGTTAGAGGTTCTTTGGTATGAAACATATGAGTATGCCTGAAACAACCGATGAGGTCGTTATCAAGGTAGAACATGTTACAATGAGATTCACCTTGAATAAGGAAAAGGTGGATAATTTAAAAGAGTACTTTATCCGTATGGTTAAAGGTAAGCTTGAATATAATAATTTCACAGCTCTTAACGACGTTAACTTTGAGGTCAATAAGGGAGACAGGCTTGCCATTCTCGGTCTTAACGGCGCCGGAAAAAGTACGCTGCTTAAAACTATTGTAGGCGTATATAAGCCCACTGAAGGAACTATTTTCAAAAAGGGCGTTATCGCTCCTCTGCTTGAGCTCGGCGCGGGCTTTGACCCTAATTATTCAGGCAGAGAGAATATTTATCTTTACGGCGCTATTCTCGGCTATTCAAGGGATTATATTCAAAGTAAACTTGATGAGATTATTGAGTTTTCAGAGCTCGGCCATTTCATTGAGGTACCCGTTAAAAACTATTCCTCGGGTATGAGAGCAAGGCTTGGCTTCTCAATCGCAACTGCGGTTGACCCAGATATTCTCATTCTTGACGAGGTTCTCTCCGTCGGCGACGCAAAATTCAGAAAAAAGAGTCTCGGCAAAGTTAAATCTATGTTTGACCGCGGCGTAACCGTTCTTTTCGTATCCCACAGTATTGAGCAGGTTAAGGCTATCTGTAATAAGGCTATTCTGCTTGAACACGGTAATATTATCGCGAGCGGCCCCGTTGAAGAGGTTGCCGCAATTTATGAGGAAAAAACAACGAGACCGAAGGGCAACGTTACTCAGGCGGTTGTTGTACCGATTACAGCGGACGAAAAGAAAGAGGAAAAAATTGCCGTTGCTCAGGCTAAAGAGGCAATCAAGAAGGAAAAGAGCTTTGAAGATAACGTTATTGACGAAATAGCAAAGAGAGAGGATTCAGAGCTCAGATACAGAATTTATCTTGATTTTAAATCACAGTACGACTCTAATGAAATTACTAAGGATGAGTACAAGGAAGAGGTTAAAAAGCTTCTTGAAGCTGACTTAAAGGCGGAGGATTCACCCTACGACGTTGAAGTCCCCGTCGGAAAATTTGAGGCGCTCCTCAAAAAACGCGCCGAAGCCGAAGAAGCAGAAAACAAAGAATAACAAAAGGAGGAACTTCCCGTTCCTCCTTTTTGTTACTCGCTTCGCTCAAACAAAATGTAGGGGCTGACGACCTCGGCAGCCCGCAATACAATGCCCGTGCGGCGAGCACCCAAAATTCCGAATTCCGAACTCCGAATTCCGAATTAAAAAAAGCCGAGGATTCCTCGGCTTTTTGTTATTTTATTCCTCGTATTCGTCCTCATTTTCCCAGTTGTGGTAAATGTTCTGAACGTCCTCATTTTCGTCAAACATTTCAATCATCTTTGCCATTCTCTTCATATCGTCCTCTTTTTCAAGGCGCGTATACGTTGAGGGGATGTATGCCGCTTCTGAGGAAATAATCGTATAACCCTTGCCTTCAAGCTCGTCGCGAACTGCGCCGAGGTCGTTGGGCTCCGTGCGGATTTCAAAAATATCCTCGTCGTCCGTAAGAAAGTCCGCAGCGCCCGCTTCAAGAGCGTCCTCCATAAGCCGGTCCTCGTCAACGTCCTCTCTCTCAATAACGATAACGCCCTGTCTTGAGAACATAAATGTAACTGAGCCGGGGTTGCCCATATTTCCGCCCGCCTTGTCAAAGTAATGGCGTACCTCTCCTGCGGTACGGTTTCTGTTATCGGTAAGCGCTTCAACAACAACTGCAACGCCGCTCGGGCCGTAACCCTCGTAAACGATTTCCTCGTAATTTGTGTTATCGGAATCTCCCGCAGCCTTTTTGAGCATACGCTCAATATTGTCGTTGGGAACGTTATTCTGCTTAGCCTTTGCAATAACGTCGCGAAGCTTGGCGTTATTATTCGGGTCGGGTCCGCCGTTTTTAACAGCAACAGCAAGTTCTCTGCCTATTTTAGTAAATATCTTAGCTCTTGCGGCGTCGTTAGCGCCTTTTTTTCTTTTTATCGTGCTCCATTTATTATGTCCGCTCATTTTATCAGCTCCTCTGAAAAATATTACAAAATATTTTATCACATAATATAATGAGTTTCAAGACTTATTTACTTGATTAAATTATAATAATGGAGTATAATACGGTTAGCAATGTATAACTTGGAGAAAAATATGGAACAGTATAACGTAACGGGAATGAGCTGTGCGGCTTGCTCAGCCCGTGTTGAAAAGGCAGTCAGCGCCGTTGAGGGCGTAGAAAGCTGCTCCGTAAGTCTGCTTACTAATTCAATGGGCGTTGAGGGTAACGCAAGCCCCGAGGCAATTATTTCGGCTGTTGAAAACGCAGGCTACGGCGCCTCATTGAAAGGTGTGGAAAAAGTTAATAGCAATAATTCCGTTAAGGATACCGAAACGCCTAAAATCAGGAATCGCCTGATTGCTTCAATAGCGTTTCTTCTTCCGCTTATGTATATCTCTATGGGGCATATGATGTGGAATTTCCCGCTCCCGCCCTTTATGGAGAATAACCATATCGCTATGGGGCTGGCAGAGATGCTCCTCGCCGCCATAGTAATGGTGATAAATCAGAAGTTTTTTATAAGCGGCTTTAAGGGCGTTATCCACAGAGCGCCGAATATGGATACTCTCGTGGCTCTCGGGTCGGGCGCGTCGTTCGTTTACAGTACGGTGCAGCTGTTTTTAATGACCGTTTATCAGCTTCAGGGCAACGCTGAAAAGGTTATGGCTTGTATGGAGGAATTCTATTTTGAATCCGCCGCAATGATTTTAGCCCTGATTACCGTCGGAAAAATGCTTGAATCCTATTCAAAGGGAAGAACGACGGACGCGCTCAAGGGGCTAATCTCTCTTGCGCCTGAAACGGCAACCGTTCTGCGCGACGGCAAGGAGGTAAAAATCCGTGCGTCTCAGGTTAAGGTGGGCGATTTGTTTGTTGTCCGCGCGGGCGAAAGTATTCCCGTTGACGGAGTAATAACCGAAGGCAGCGCCGCCCTTGACGAATCCGCCCTTACGGGAGAGAGTATTCCCGTTGATAAAACTGAAGGCGATACCGTATCCGCCGCAACAATAAGCTCGTCGGGCTTCATAACCTGCCGCGCAACGAGAGTAGGGGAGGATACAACCCTTTCTCAGATTATCAAACTCGTCAGCGATACCGCAGCAACAAAAGCGCCTATTGCCAAAATTGCCGATAAAGTTTCGGGTGTGTTCGTTCCCGTTGTAATCGGTATCGGGCTTCTCGCCTTTGCAATATGGCTCGTAGTCGGCAGGGAATTCGGCTACGCTCTTTCAAGGGGTATAACCGTTCTCGTAATATCCTGCCCCTGCGCGCTCGGGCTTG
>DFGL01000079.1:0-3003 GCA_002371215.1 Ruminococcaceae bacterium UBA3751
ATTTTAGAGCTAACATTCTTTATGACGGGCGCCCCTTAGCCGTTCTTTTTCTTTGTTGCTTTTTCAGTTGTTGTAGTAGTCGGTTTCGGCTTTTCATAATGGCTTAAGGTACGGTAATTCACCTTGCCGTTAACCGAGCGGGTGAGAACGTAATCATCGCCCTGCTTTTTAATATTAATATCAATATCGCCGAGCTTTACCTTGCGCTTTCCGTAAACGTCGCAGGTGAGCTTTCCGTCCGAGCAGTACATACTTATTCTTATAGCCGTTCCCGTTGTGTTTTCAAACTGAAAATCACAGCTGTTCCACTGAACGGTTGCGTCGCCGCCGAGCGGTACATAGCTGATTTCAAGGGAATGGTTTGCGCGGGATACTATTTTGATATTGCAGCGCAGCACCGCCTCAAAAAGAGTTGAGCTTACCTGACATACTCCGCCGCCGAGTCCTTCAATAAACTCGCCGTCGCGGATTATTTTTGCCTGCTCGTAACCCGCGGTTACGGTACGCTTACCGACGGTCTGGTTAAACGAGAAAACACAGCCGTCGGGAACAACGATATTATTAATCTTTTTAACCGAAGCCTTAAGGTTCGCCGTTCTTGTTTCATCGCCCGAATTATAGTAGGTTGAATACGACGCGAGCTTATGCTCAAAGGTACCGTCGGGGTCACGCGTTAAGCCCTTGTAAATCTTCATCGTTTCGGTTTCGGGGAAGGTTGTTTTTAAGTTTTCGGTAGTGGTCGTTGTGGTAGTTGTTGTGGTCGTAGTGGTGATAGTAGTCGTTGTGTTTTCAGTCGTTGCCTCAGGCTCGGGCTCGGTCTTTGTAAAGAGAGAGCAGGCGCTGAGTCCCCCTGCAACAATAATTACCGCAAGCGACACACAAAGCAGCGCTTTTATTTTCTTGTTTTTCATTTATTTTCCTTCTTATTTCTTTTCTTTATACGGCTTTTTCTTAATTACCCAGCCCTCTTTATTGTGCTGATGAGCGCGGGCAACGGAAAGCGCGTCCGCAGGGATATTCTCAGTAATGGTTGATCCGGCGGCGATATACGCTCTGTCGCCTACCTCAACGGGAGCGATAAGGTTGGTATTACAGCCGATAAACGCGCCGTCGCCGATTTTACAGCGGGATTTCGTTTTGCCGTCATAATTGCAGGTAACCGTTCCGCAGCCGAAGTTTACGTCCGCGCCGACGTCACTGTCGCCTATATAGGTAAGGTGGGCGGACTTGGTTCCCTCGCCGACAACGGAATTCTTAACCTCGACGAAGTTTCCGATATGAACGCCCTTTTTAAGAACGGAATTCGCTCTTACCTTAACGAACGGACCGCAGTCAACGCCGTCCTCAATTTCGCTGTCAAGAACCTTACAGTTATCAAGAATAACGCCGTTTCCGATTTTGCCGTTTAAAATATAGCTGTTCGGGCCGATAATGCAGTTTTCGCCGATTTCCGTATCGCCGATAATAATGGTGTTCGGTAAAATCTGGGTTGAATTGCCGATTTTAACCTTTTTACCAATCATAACGCCGTCCGTACAGGGAATATCAACGCCGTTTAACATATGCGCGTCGTTAATATTTCTTCTCATAATAGTATTTAGGTCGTTGAGCTGACGGCGGTCGTTTGCGCCGAGGGTAGCCTCGCTGTTTGCGCATACGTAAGCGCCCTTGTTTTTACCCGTTTTAATAAGGATTTCAAGGGTATCGGTAAGGTAATATTCCTTCTGGGCGTTATTATTTGTAAGGTTGTTGATTGCAAAGAGCAAATCCTTGCCCTTGAACCAGTAAACGCCGGCATTACATTCGCGGATTTCCTTTTCATCCTCATTTGCGTCCTTATCCTCAACGATACGCAGGAGAGTTCCGTTTTTATCGCGAAGAATATGGCCTATTCCCGTCGGGTCCTCAACAACCGCACTCACAAGGGTAATTGCGTTATTATTAGCCTTATGGTAATTATAGGCATCATTAATGGTTTCGGCGTCCATAAGCGGACCGTCGCCGTTAAGGATGAGGATATCGTCCTCAAGATGCTTCTTAATAAAATCCTTTGCCTGCATTACCGCGTGGCCCGTACCGAGCTGCGGCTCCTGAAGCGCAGTTTTTATATTCTCATCAAGAGAAGCAAGATGTTCCTCAACAATTTCGTGCTTATATCCGGTAATAACGCAGATATCCTCAACGTTTGCCTCCTTAACAGCGGAAACAACGTAGTTAATCATAGGTTCAAAAAGCACCTCGCACATAACCTTGGGGAGATTGCTTTTCATTCTCGTTCCCTTGCCGCCTGCAAGGATTATTGCACATTTCATAATTTAAACTCCTTTTTACGTAAACGGATGTATCAGCGGTCAGTTACAACCGATAGTTCGTATTCTTAAACATAACCCTCAATTATCAATTGTCAATTATGTTTATATCATTATGCACCAAAACAGAAAATTTTTCAACATTAATTTGAAAATCGGCTATAATATACGGATTAATGTTAATACTATAATAAAAAATATACTATTTTTTTATAAAAATCTTATCTGTTTTACATAATATTACCAAAAATATAAAATATGTTTGATATTTACAAAGTCATATGTTATCATATAGTCGCATTAATGGACAGAGCTTTAATTCTGTCCGAAATAATAAATCAGTATTTATTTTTAGGAGGTAATTCTTAAATGGCGAAGAAAAAATACTGTTACCTTTTCTCAGAAGGTAATGCCAACATGAGAGAGCTTCTCGGCGGTAAGGGCGCAAACCTCGCTGAGATGACAAACATCGGTCTCCCCGTTCCTCAGGGTTTCACTATCACAACCGAAGCCTGCACACAGTACTATGAGGACGGCAGACAAATCAATCCTGACATTATGGCAGAGATTGAAGAGTACATCGTTAAGATGGAAGAAATCAACGGCAAGAAGTTCGGCGATAAGGAAAATCCGCTTCTCGTATCTGTTCGTTCAGGTGCGCGCGCTTCAATGCCCGGTATGATGGATACCATCC
>DFGL01000079.1:3048-3193 GCA_002371215.1 Ruminococcaceae bacterium UBA3751
ATGATGGATACCATCCTCAACCTCGGTCTTAACGAAGAGGTTGTTGAGGTTATGGCTGAAAAGTCAGGTAATCCGCGTTGGGCTTATGACTGCTACAGACGTTTCATCCAGATGTATTCCGATGTAGTTATGGAAGTTGGTAAGA
>DFGL01000079.1:3239-3636 GCA_002371215.1 Ruminococcaceae bacterium UBA3751
TGGAAGTTGGTAAGAAGTATTTTGAGCAGCTTATCGACGAGATGAAGGAAGCAAGAGGCGTTACTCAGGACGTTGAGCTCACTGCTGACGACCTCAAAGAGCTTGCTGAACAGTTCAAGGCTGAATATAAGGCAAAGATCGGTCAGGACTTCCCGAGCGATCCTAAAGAACAGCTCATGGGCGCTGTTAAGGCTGTATTCCGTTCATGGGATAACCCGAGAGCTAACGTATACCGCCGTGATAACGATATTCCTTATTCATGGGGTACTGCAGTAAACGTACAGGCAATGGCGTTCGGTAATATGGGCGACGATTGCGGTACCGGCGTTGCATTCACCCGTGACCCCGCAACAGGCGCAAAGGGCCTCTTCGGTGAGTTCCTTACAAACGCTCAGGG
>DFGL01000079.1:3694-3818 GCA_002371215.1 Ruminococcaceae bacterium UBA3751
GACGTTGTTGCAGGCGTTCGTACACCTATGCACATTACAGAGATGGAGCAGAAATTCCCCGAGGCATTCGCTGAATTCACAAAGGTTTGCTCTATCCTTGAAAACCACTACAGAGATATGCAGG
>DFGL01000064.1 GCA_002371215.1 Ruminococcaceae bacterium UBA3751
ATTTTTAATGCTTTTAGGGACAAAAAGACAAAGTCAAAACCTATCCTTCGTTACCGCACCTCGCCTAATAATGAGTGAGCTTTTTATTATTCTTCTATTTCACTTAAAACTCTAAGCCATTTATCAGTCAGGCGGTAATCCTCGTTTTCAAAAAGGCTGTTATGAAGGCGGAATACCATATCGATAAAGCAGGCGCTCTTGAGCCGTTTAACGTCGCAAATCGGAGCAAAATAATTAAGCAAATTTTTATAGAGCTCGGCTTTATTACCGTCGGTGTCTGTAAGCTCCGTTCCTATATAACGGGCAATATCAAACTCGCGCGGCGCAAGATAACCGATAGGGTCAATCGCTGTAAGCTCGCCGTTTTTAAGCATTATGTTATAACGGTGTAAATCCCCGTGAATAAGCGTACATTCGTCATCCTCAAAGACGTCGGTATACATAATCAACGCCTTTTCAACCAAGTTCATTATTGCTTCTTTTTTATAGTTGAAGCTACTTTCAGAAATCTTATGATTCAGGATTTCACGGTAATCCTTGAAGCTGTTAATTTCAAACGGATATTCTTCAACGCTGCTATGAATAATCCTGTTAAAGAAATCGAGTATTTTTTCATTGTTTTTATCAAAGCTGATATTCGCTTCCTCACAGCGTTCAAGAAGGATTGCGCTGCAGCTGTCGTCATAATCATACAACTCGCACATAAAGTTTGAGCTGATACTCTGATAACAGGAACGTTCAGACTCATATCTGTCAATAAAAGGCGGAATAATCTTCAAAACGCATTTTCCGTACTTAACGCTTTTGGCGAGAAAGATAATACCGAAATGCGAGGTTTTTATTACGCGGTAATCCGTAATCTGCCATTTTTTTAGTATATCGGGAACAGCCGATTCAAGAGTTTTTTCCCAACGCTTTGCCTCGGCGGGATAGTAGGCTGAAAGGTAGTTATTCAGCCTTT
This sequence comes from Ruminococcaceae bacterium UBA3751, assembly GCA_002371215.1. Taxonomy (GTDB): domain Bacteria; phylum Bacillota; class Clostridia; order Oscillospirales; family Acutalibacteraceae; genus Eubacterium_R. The sequence goes on from DFGL01000064.1 coordinate 962, forward strand.
CAACACTATTCAGAATATTAGAAAAATCAACGTTATTATCCCTTGCCTTTATCAGTGCCTCAAGATATTTTAAATCCGCAGGATAAGTAAGCTTGAAGTTATTGTTAAAATCAAAATAAAGATGAATACTGCTGTTTTCCGGAAGCTGCTGAGTAACTTCAGTTAAAGGGCTTTCGCTGTCAAAATTGTCACGCAAAAGCGTAAAATCAAAGCCTTCGGGAGACTGCATAAGATAATACCTTTCCCTGTCCACCTTCTGAAAATCATAGCAGCCGAGAGAATCAGTTATCTTTTGCGCCGTTACGACAGCGGCGTTGTTTTCAAGCAGAGAAAAATAATTATCAATAAGCTCGCCCGTAATCATTGGACGCACGGCGTCGCAAACAATAAGCTTTTTACAGCTGTACTTATTATCAATATAATTAATTACATTTTTAAGAGTACGGTTTCTTGTCTTGCCGCCCTCTATCAAATCAATATTATTTTCCGCGCAGATATCCGCAAGGTAAACGCTATTAGCCTTAACGTTGGTTGCTATTACTAATTTATCAACGTTCTTTGACTCAAGAATTGATTCAATTACGTACTGAATAACGGTTTTTCCTCTCACCTTATGGAATTGCTTCGGAATATTGCTTCCAAATCGCGAGCCAACTCCGTTTGCAAGAATTGCTACTATATTCATCAATTACTCCTGTGTTTCTTCTTTTGAATTTATTCTTTCAAGGAATTTTCGCTGCTTTATATCCTTATCCTTAACGGTTGCTATTTCACGGAAGGTGGAAAAAGCAAGCGTTTTTCTTTTTAAAAGCGCATCCTTTGCTCTTGCTATATACGCAAGCGGTATTAACAATGCATGCTTTTGGGAATAGCTTCTGTAATTGCGTACGTACTCGGGACTTGGGAAAATATAGCGTAACATAGCAAGAAGCCTCTTTCCCTTTGTAACGCTTTTATCCGAGTCGATATATCTGTAATAATGATAAAAGCCCTTTGACTGAACAAGATAACCAAAGCTGCCGCCGTCAAGAATAACGTCAAGCATTTCATCATAAAACTGAGGATTACTGTTTATACCAATAGTATCTTTTACAGGCGTATTAAACGCTTTTGATATTACAGATAGTATTATTTTTGCATGCTTAAGCTCTCCTGCTTTATCACACATAGCGTAAAAGCTGTTTTCATCAAAATCAGAAATACTGCGGATAATCACGTCTATATCGATAAACATACGGATTCCCGCACCTTTATCGCAAGCGATATGCTTAACAAGGTGCAAAAACACATACATTAAGCTGTCATTCGGTTTAAGACGGTATTCGTATTTATCGGTTTTTTCAGCGACGTCAAATATATCGCCGAAATAGTCGTTTGCAACGTCAGGATTACTGTGAATCTCAATGAGAAAATCGCTTATTCTGAGATAGGCAGTTTTTGCCTTAATATAAAAATCCGTTATTCCGAAGTTCTCCTGCACCTCAGATTCGCCTGACAGCTTACATACCTTATCAAAGCTGCTCTCACGGACTATTATATCAATATCGCCGCTTGTTCTCAGCTCAGGCGAGGTATATAAATCTTTAACGTCAATGCCTTTTACTGGTAGAAAATCAACATTGTTTTCAGACAAAAACTCTTTTACAGTTTCATACGCCATAGTCCGCTGTGCGTCGTGCTGGATAGACTGACCGATAAGCTGGCGAAAATGAGAACCCGCCCTGCCCTGAGGCTGTTTTTCCTTAGGCAGCTGATTAACTACGGACGCAACAACAGCGCCCACGTCATTTATATCGGCAAGATTATAAACAGTATTCCAATCAACTGCTTTTGCTTTTGGCGTTTCACCGTTTAAAAAGCAGGACAGCAGGTAAATCAGGTAGCTTTTCTCTTTAGTCATTATCTGTCCTCAAGCTTAGTCCAGTTCTTATCCTTGTCGCTCATTATCAACTCCATACCCTCGGGGATATTCCAGTCAACGCCGATTGCAGGGTCGTTATATGGGAGCCCATACTCATCGTTCGGATGGAAAAAATCGTCCACCTTATAGCAGAATTCAGCAAAGTCCGAGAGTACAAGAAATCCGTGGGCAAAATTTTTAGGGATTAAAAGCTGATTATTATTTTCGCTGCTCAAAATGACGCCGTACCATTTTAAATAGGTGGGGCTGTCCTTTCTCATATCAACGGCAACATCAAACACCTCTCCCGATATAACTCTCACGAGCTTAGTCTGAGGGTAATCCCTTTGCATATGGAGACCGCGGAGAACGCCTTTAACGGAAGCGCTCTGATTATCCTGAACGAAGGTAATATCAAAGCCTGCCTCCTTCATATCGTTTTCATTATAAGTCTCCATAAAATATCCGCGTTTATCACCGTGGAGCGTTGGGGTAATCAGGCAGAGCCCTTCAATACCGCCTACGTTTTTTTCAACCTTAATCTGACTCATTTATTTCTCCTATCTCTATGAGGTATCTGTGAAGCGCGTCCTTCCAATCAGGAAGCGGAACGAACCCGTTTTCTTTGAGCGCGCTTTTATCAAGCCTGCTGTTGTACGGTCTTTTAGCGGCGGTTTTGAATTCATCGGAGCTAACCGGATTAACCTTAACGCCGCATATATTTGCCTGCTTAAGTATTTCAAGCACAAAATCGTACCAGCTTATATATCCGCCCTCATTAGTAATATGATAAGTACCGTATTTTTCAGTTTCAAGCATATCAACTATAAGGCGCGATAAATCGTATGTGTAGGTTGGAGTACCGATCTGGTCAGCAACGAAATTAAGCTCGTTTCTCGTTTTAGCAAGATTTAAAACGGTTTTAACGAAGTTTTTTCCGTTTTTACCGAAAACCCATGCAATACGGATAATAAAAGCTTTATCATACTCTTCTACAGCAAGCTCACCCTCGTATTTAGTCATTCCGTAAACATTGAGCGGAGAGCGCTCATCATATGGCTTCCAAGGGGTTTCTCCTTCGCCGCTGAAAACATAATCTGTTGAGGGATAAATAAGCTTTGCACCGCATTTTATACAGGCGTTAACAATATTTTGTGTACCCGTTGCGTTAACGGCTCTGCACTTTTCCTCATTGCTTTCGGCAAGGTCAACAGCAGTCCACGCAGCACAATGAACAACTGCGTCAGGCCGTTCCTTTTCAAAAACGGAGATAACAGAAGCCGCGTCGGTAATATCCATTTCGGCAATATCAACGCCTACTGCTTCATAGGAGCGTTTATTCAGTTCTTTAATAACGTCGTATCCGAGCTGACCGTTTGAGCCCGTAACCAATACTTTCATATTAACTAAGTCTTTCCTTATAGAATTTATCAAAATAGTTTTGATATTCGCCTGAGATAATCTTTTCCCACCAGGGCTTGTTATTGAGGTACCAGTCAATTGTTAATTCTATACCGTCCTCAAATTTTGTCTGCGGCAGCCAACCGAGCTCACTGTGAATCTTTGTCGGGTCAATGGCATAGCGCATATCGTGGCCGGGTCTGTCGGTAACAAAGGTAATAAGGCTCTCGGGTTTACCGAGCTTTTTAAGTATGGTTTTAACAACTTCCAAATTACTCTTTTCGTTATGACCGCCAACGTTATATACTTCGCCCTCTCTGCCCTTTCGCATTACTAAATCGATTGCGGCGCAGTGGTCCTCAACATACAGCCAGTCGCGGATGTTTTCTCCCGTACCGTAAACGGGAAGACTTTCATCTGCGAGAGCGCGGCTTATCATCAGCGGGATGAGCTTTTCGGGAAAATGATAAGGACCGTAGTTATTGGAGCATCTTGTTATAGAAACGGGAAGTCCGTACGTTCTGTAGTAAGCAAGCACAAGCAAATCGGCGCCCGCCTTTGAAGAAGAATACGGCGACGAGGTATGGATGGGAGTTTCCTCTGTAAAGAATAAATCGGGTCTGTCAAGCGGTAAATCTCCGTACACCTCATCGGTTGAAACCTGGTGATACCTTTTAATTCCGTATTTACGGCAGGCATCCATAAGCACCTGAGTTCCTATAATATTCGTCTGAAGGAAGATACCCGGGTTATCAATTGAGCGGTCAACGTGGGATTCCGCAGCAAAATTAACAACGATATCGGGCTTTTCCTCGCTGAAAAGCTTATCAACGGCTTCTTTGTCGGCAATATCACCCTTAACAAATCTGAAATTCGGATTTTCCATTGCAAGCTCAAGCGTTTCAAGATTGCCGGCATACGTAAGGTTGTCAAGGCAGATTATTCTGTCATCGGGATATTTTTTTAGTTCGTAATAAATAAAGTTTGAGCCGATAAATCCTGCTCCGCCAGTAACGATAATAGTCATAATGTCACCTCTTAAAAATCATTTTCGGGAATCGCTTTAAGATACTGTCCGTAAACGCTTTTTCCGTATTTTTCGGCAGAAGCAAAGAGCTGTTCTTTGGTTATCCAGCCCTTACGGTAAGCAATTTCCTCAGGCGCGGAAATACGGATTGCCTGCTGAGTCTGAATAGTTTTAACAAAATCAGCCGCGTCAATAAGACTATCCATAGTTCCGGTATCAAGCCATGCAAAGCCCCTTCCGAGAAGCTTAACGTCGAGCTCGCCTTTTTCAAGATAAATCTTATTAAGGTCCGTTATTTCAAGTTCACCGCGTTTTGAGGGCTTAAGCGATTTAGCATACTCAACGCAGCGGTTATCGTAAAAATACAGTCCTGTAACAGCAAACGGTGATTTCGGCTTTTCGGGTTTTTCCTCAATAGAGAGTACTGAACCGTCCTTTGAAAACTCAACGATACCAAAACGCTCAGGGTCGTCGACATGGTAGCCGAAAACAGTAGCTCTGCCGTTTTTCTCTGCATTTTTAAGCGCTGAGGCAAGTATTGCGCTGAAACCTGCACCGTAAAAAATATTGTCGCCGAGAACCATAGCGCAGCAATCGTTTCCGATAAATTCATCCCCTATTATAAACGCCTGAGCAAGTCCGTCAGGAGAAGGCTGTTCCTTATACGTAAGCTTAATGCCGTAGTTACTTCCGTCACCGAGAAGCTTTTTAAAGCTCGGTAAATCTTCCGGAGTTGAAATGATAAGAATATCATTAATACCCGCAAGCATAAGAGTACTCAGCGGATAATAAACCATAGGCTTATCGTATATCGGCAAAAGCTGCTTTGAGGTTACCATTGTAAGCGGATAAAGCCTTGTACCGCTTCCGCCAGCTAAAATAATACCTTTCATAAAATCACCCCGTTATTTATTAAAATAGTTTATTACAGTATTTATAACTGTTTTTGTTTGTTCTTCTGTCATATCGGCAAACAGCGGCAATCTGATTACCCTTGAGGCTAAATCCTCAGTAATCGGTAAATCGCCTTTATTATATCCGAGTTTTTTACCCATTGCAGAGGTATGAAGCGGAATATAGTGAAATACTGCATAAACTCCGTTTTCTTTAAGATACTTAAGCATATCGTTTCTTACCGTTTCATTTTCGGTAAGAATATAGTACATATGAGCGTTATGAGTTGAATAATCAGGAATAATCGGACGGCGGATTTTCCCGCTCTTTTCAAGTCCTTCAAAGGCTGAATGGTATGTATTCCAGATATTCATACGCTTATTCATTATCTCGTCAAAACGTTCAAGCTGAGCGGCAAGAAGCGCGGCAAGAATATCCGACGGAAGATAAGAGGAGCCTGCAGACTGCCATGAATACTTATCAACCTCGCCCCTGATAAACTGAGAGCGGTCTGTTCCCTTTTCCCTGATAATCTCAGCCTGCTTAAACAGCTCGCCGTTCTTAACAACGATTGCACCGCCTTCACCCATAGTATAATTCTTTGTTTCGTGGAAGGAATAGCAACCTATATCACCGATAGTGCCCGCCTGCTGCTTTCCTTTATACAATGAGCCTACCGCCTGAGCGGCGTCCTCTATAACATATAAATTATGACGCTTTGCTATGGCGTTAATCTTATCCATATCACAGATAACGCCGGCATAGTGAACGGGAAAAATCGCCTTGGTTTTCGGAGTAATAAGAGCTTCTATTCTATCAGCGTCAATATTAAGAGTATCGTTTTCAATCTCACAGAAAACTGGCTTAGCGCCTCTTAAAACCGCGGCGTTTGCCGTTGATACAAAGGTATAAGACGGAACGATAACCTCATCTCCTACACCGATATCGGCAAGCATTGCTCCCATATCAAGAGCTGTTGAACACGAGGTAGTAAGAAGAACGTTATCTATACCGAGTTTGTTCTTAAAAAGCTCGTATACCTTTTTTGTATATGCCCCGTCGCCGCACTGCTTTTTAAATAGCGCGTCGGTAACATATTCCTTTTCCAAATCAGTAATTGAACATCTGTTAAAATCTATCATCGTATCTCCTAAACTAAGGTACTGAGTATTTTTTCAACTATTTCACTATCTATTGTTAAATCAAATTTTCTGGCAAAAAGGCAACCGCAGTTTTTCAATTCGTCATAATCTTCTGTTCTGAACGTATACGGACTTCCTCTTTTCCAATCGCAATAGCGCATATTCATATATGCTGAATTATCTATTTCTTTGATAAAAAGATTTTTCTTAAACGGACTGTTGATAAGCAAAGTCTGAACAAAGAATTCGTCAGGGATAAAGGTATGGTTAAACTGTTTATAAACAAAATCCTTGTTTTTCAGAATGAATTTTGCAAAATCACAGGTAATACTGAACCACTGACCGCCCTTCTGAACATCCAGTCCGTTAATTCTGTTGATACGAAGCGCTCTTGCAAGTTTACTTTCTGCTTTGGTAATGGCGCGGTTAATATAATTTCTGCGTCCCATAGCAAAATGATATGCACGCACCCTGTCAAGTTCCGTAGCGTTAAGTTTTTCACTCGTAAAATGAATAAACTCTTTTCCGTTGTGTTTTTCAAAAAATTCGTGAATATCATTCTGAGATTTCAGCGGCAAATCGACGCCGGAAATCAAATGAAAATATGAATACTCCACACCGGTTTTAAACGCTTTTTCAAGCAAATCGTATTCAGCCTTTACCATATCAAAGCTTCCCCATTTGATGTTTTCACGATTATCCGTGAATAAAAGCCTTGATTTTCGGCAAACCGTTTTAAAATGCTCAAAATCAAAATTTTTCACCTTGGCGTCTATATGAACGAATATATCGTTTCGCTCATCATCGAGCGCTTTTATTAACTTTTCAAGCAGCTCAAACTGATTATGAGCAATTATCATATAAGCGTGCATATCTACCTCTGCATTATATTTTCGGTTATATTTATTTCTTCACTAAATTCAACGATAATACCGTTTGAATCTCCCGTGTAAAAAATTTTCGATTTTGAAACGTCGTTAAGCTTTTGCTTGGTCTCTCTGTTAACTCTTTCACTTAAGTTACAGATAATCGCATAACGAGGCATAAGCTTTTTCAGAAAGCGCGCTGTGGTTGAAGTAAGGTAACCGTGGTGGGCTACCTTTAACAAATCCACTCTTCCGACTATATCGCCGTAAAGCCTCTCTGCGCCGTATTTATACTCCATATCAGCCGCAAGCAATGCTCTTTTACCGTTTTTTTCAACAAGAGTAAAAACACTGTTACGGTTTTCACCGGTTCTTCTTTCAGGCTTAACATAAGTTCCGTTATAAAAGGTAATATCAAATTCACCGATTGTTTCTTTTAATCCGTCAAAAGCTTCAATAACAGGGACGCTTTTTTTATTTAAAGCATTAATCATTTGGGTATAAACTTGAAGATTATCCCATTCCCTGATTTCAAATTCATTAATGCCCTCTTCACAATACGGCTTAAGATAAGCTTTTTTAATATAAACGTTCGGCTGATTTATAACCGTATCAAAGCCTCCGATATGGTCGGAATGAGCGTGCGTGCCGAGTATAAACTCAAACGTTACGTTCCCGTTTTCGTCGCTGCAATGCTCATTTATGTATTTAACGACCTCTTTTTCAAAGCCATTTAAATTAAGATGCGGTTTATAGGCGGGATATTCTGTATCCTCCCCTGCATCAATCATAGCAAACTTTCCGTTGCTCTCAATAATAATACAGTCTGAATTTTCTGTGTTTAAAAAGTGTAAACGACTTGGCATTATTCTTCAATCTTCTTTTTTCTATGAATAACAAAACGCTGAAGCGGATAGGTCCAAAGAAACGGAATAGAAGTTACAAGTATAAAGATAATACCGTCCGCAAGACCTGTAATCTCACCTTTATCGTTTGCAGCCCATGCAAAGTGTTTTAATGCAAAATCGGTAAAGAAGCCTTTCATCCACGCAGCTATAAATACCGTTGCTACAACCATAACTATGTACATAATTACGGATGAAGTAAGTCCGCTGTCTGCATCAAAAGTTACCTTACGGTTCATAACAAATGAAACGGCATAACCTACTGCAGCCGCAATGAAATATGCATAGGCAGCATCCATCTGGCTGTCGATACCAAGGAAACGGAAGACCTCATTATCAACAGTTTGTCCCGCAAGGCCCTTGAACACTACAAAGTGGAAGAGTATATCCACTATATACTGTACAATGAATGAGGACACGCCGGCAAAGCTGAACTTGATAAATTTCCACAGTTCGTCATGCTTTTCGGCAAAAGCTTTAAATCTTTCTTTCATAAATTACTCCTTTATCGTTTATTAATTGAAACAACAGTAAGTCCGTTGTTTAATTTACAGAATCGCTTGGTTATTCAACTGCATTATCAAAATAATTACCGAAATCAACCTCTTTAAAATGATGATGCCTTTCGTTTTCCGGAGGAAGCGTCATATAGTCGCCGTAAAGCTGTTGCAGAACCGCTGAATAATTTTTGGGAGCATTATACTTTGTGTTTTCAAAATCCAATAATACTCCGTCTCCGAAATCGTTCTTATCAAAGAACTCAAACACGTCGCTTTGAAGCCCGAAATGAGAACAGCTTACATCATTATATTTAGTAGCATTCTTTACAAGCAGTTTTGCAACGAGTTTTTTACTGATAAGAAGCTGAGCGAGTCTTATAAGAACATCGTTTACTATTCCTCTCTTCCTCTTTGTATCGAGAAAAAGAGTAACTAACACCTTATTGATATCACGGCATTTTTTATTGTTCTTCTTTGCCGTATTAATATCATCGGTTGTATTATCGAGCGGAAAAACGTCAATAAATATTCCGTTATGAATTCCCTTTTTAAACGAATTCTCTCCAACGAAGGTATTATCCATTTTCACCTTGGAAAAGCCTGCGGGGAAACATCCGTCAGTGAAGAAATTCTGGAAGGTGAAACCCTCAGAAAGCTTCTCCGGTGCAATTTTTTCAAAACGGTTATAATCATCTCTCGGCATCCATATATCAATATCGTCGTCCCAGGGAATAAACCCTTTATGACGTACAGCGCCGAGAAGTGTTCCGTAACCTATGTAATACTTTATACCGTTTTCGTTACAAACTCTTACCACTTCGTCAAGTATGGCTTTTGTAACAATCTGTATCTTTTTAAGTTGTTCCTGTTCGGTCATAATTGAATTCCTAACTGATAAACTAATTATTTATTATCAATCTGCATATTCTTTCAACGTCTTCCACTAATAAATCGGGATAGAGCGGTAAAGTTAACACTCTTTCGGATATATAATCCGCAGTTGGCGTTTCTCCGTGAGCAAGAATATTTTTATAACATTCAAAATCACTTGTAAGAGGATAGAAATACTTTCTTGAGAGTATTCCCTCTTTTTCCAGCCGTTCTTTGAGCTCATCCCTGTTACAGTAAAACTCTTTTTCGTTTACAATAATCGGAAAATATGAATAGTTATACCGTACCTCCGAACTAAAGGTATTCAGCCTTATTCCTTTAACGCCGCTTAAAAGCTCAATATATTTTTCGGTAACGAGCTTGCGTTTTTTAATATATTCATCAATGTGCCTCAGATTACAGATTCCCATAGCTGCGCAAAACTCATTCATTTTGCCGTTGGTTCCGATTTCTGAAACCTCATCATAACCCTTTATACCAAAATTTTTAATACGCTTCGCCTTAACAGATATTTCTTCGTTTTTATAAGCCGCTGCTCCGCCTTCAATTGAATTAAACACCTTTGTTGCGTGGAAACTGAAGCAGGAGGCGTCACCGAAAGAAGCAACGCTTTTGCCTTTATATGTTTCGTCAAAGGCATGAGCGGCGTCATAGATTACTTTTAAATTATGCTTATCTGCAATTCTCTGAATCTCTTCAATATTACAGATATTGCCGTAAACGTGAACAGGCATAATTGCGCAGGTTTTATCGGTAATCAGTTTTTCAATTTTTGACTCATCAATTGTAAAATCGCATTCTTTAATATCGCAAAAAACGGGAGTCAAGGCGTTTCTTACAATTGCGTGGGTAGTTGAACCGAAGGTATAAGGGGTAGTAATTACCTCACCCTTAAGTTCAAGCGCCATAATTGCAATTTCAAGCGCAGTATGACCGTTTGTATATAAGTCAAGGTAATTAACTCCAAAGCGGTCTTTTAACAGTTCGTTAAACTGCCTGTGCTTAGGACCCATATTTGTAAGATAATTAGTATCCCAGATTTCTTTGATTTCACTTACATATTCGTCAAAATCGGGAATTGCGGATTTAGTAACATATATTGTTTTCTTCATTGAGCATTTCCTTCCGTAAGAAATGATTATTAATCTTTATGTATTTGCTTAGCGATGATATCATGCATCATATAAAACCCATTATTATGCTGAATATAATTCGCTGCAATCAACGCTCCGTTTGCAAAAGCTTTGCGGGAAAACGATTCGTGCTCAATTGTAATTCTTTCAATGCCGTTTGTAGCTGTTACCTCATGAATACCAACGTATCCATCTAAGCGTACGGATTCTATTCTTGTGTTATCCTTATTAGTGGCTGTTTTTATGATTTCCGCTGTTTTAGTGGGTTCGCTTTTATTCTTGCTATGTCTTTCAACTATATCAAACGAAAAATCCTCAAATACTGACGACAACCTTGAAACAAAATCAATAATCATATTTACGCCAACGGTCAATGTAGGAGCATATACTATACCGATATTGTTTTTTATTGCGCAATCTTTGAATGCCTCAATTTCTTCATTTGAAAAATCGTTGGGACATATAACAAGGTTATTCTTTTTACTGATGCAAAAATCTAATAGTTTAAGAGTCGTATCTCTGTTTGAAAAATCAACAATTACATCAAGGTCTATATTATCAATATTATAGCAATCACTGATTCTAACAATAGGGATATCCTTTTCTGTATAGACTTTTAAAACATCACGTACTGTTTTCCCTGCTGTCGGGCTGTTATCGCGGCACAATACTAAAGAGATACTATCCTCGCCCTTATCAAGTACGTATTTTAAAAACTCACTTCCGGACTTTCCAAGCCCACATAAACCGATATTCATATAAATAACCTCTACTCAACAATCTTTTGCCGTTTTGTTATTGCAACACTTGAAATAATTCTAATCATTATCGTAAGAATCTGCATTTATTAAATCAACGCTATATTCAGGAGCTAATATATTTCTTCCGGTTTCATCATACACTTTAATGCTCTTATATAGGCTGTTAATAAAGCGTTTTAAATCTTTCATATTCTTTTCAACAACATAAAATGCAAAAATAACAATATCAGTTTGGGTTCCTTTTTCAAATCTGTCTCCCTCTTTGAAATACTGTATAAAATTCACTATGTTTTTATTATTTTGGACATCCGATATTCCCTCTATTTTAGAAACTATGCCGCTGTCCTTATTCAGCAATAAATATATTACAGCACCGCAACCACTAAAGCGCGGATTAAGACTGCTCAGGACCTGCCGATTATTAATCATACTTCCTGTTAAAGCATGGTGAATCAACATATCTATCGGATTAACAGCCAAAAAGTACTCATCAATATCAGCGAATGTTCCTCCGAGTCTTGAACCCATTTCAAAAAAGCTAAGCTCAGAATTTTTGATAAATCCCTGAATAAAAATCAAACCATTATTAAACCCCGATTCACAAAACATTCTTTTAACCTTGAGGTCAACCGTTTTGATATATAAATTAAGGTTGATAGAAGGACACAGCTGCAAATTAGCATGATTTGTTGCCGACGGTCTATCAGAAGTAACCTTTTTATCAAACATTGAAAATAAATAAGGTTTTCCGTCAACAATAATATAATCAAGTACGAATTCATCACCATCCAAATAATCCTCCACCATAACGCTTTCGGTAGGTGAAAACTTTAACGCTTCTTCAAAAGCAATCGTAAACTCTTTGGAATTCTTGCAAACCTTTGCACCGCGAGAACCGCTTGAATCTAACGGTTTTACAAAAATCGGATTCTCCGGATCAACACTGAATTCTTTATAATTATTTTTATCTACGCAGTACGATTTTGGTGTTTTTATATCAAATTTACTGCACATTTCTTTAAAACACTTTTTATTTGTAGCAGCATTTATCATTAATTCCGTAGCATAATACGGTAAATCAAGCCTTTTACACGCTTCAAAACAAGCAGGCATTAAAATATCAACATATCCTGTTGTAATTCCGTCTATTCTTTCTCTTTTACAAAATTCAACAATAGCATCAACATCTAATGCATCAAGAAAAACGGCTACATCTGCCATTTCTTTGGCTGGGCTGGATTCGCGATTATCTGCAACATATACTATTACACCCATTTTTTGTGCTCGTTTAACAATTTCGCAGGTCATTTTTACGGCACCAAGTACAAGCAGCTTTTTTCCAATAAGATTGTTATACATATTAATAACTTTGCCTCATAATTCTTTCTATTTGTTCTATTACAAACTCAATGTCATTTTTTGAATAGCGTTGGTCCACAGGCAATGGAAGAAGATCTGAGGATAACTTGTATTCAATCGTATCTTTATTAAAGTTTTCTGAAACATTACTCCATAATAAAGGTACATATATTTTATTTTCAATCAGTTTTTTTCTTACTTCTGCTCCGTTATCAAGAACAAGCGGATAAGCAAAAGCGCCTTCTATATTTCTAAGTTCTATCTTATTAAACTCTTTTAAGCAATCTAAATAAATATTATAATTTTTTGTTCTTAATAATTTTACTTTCTCATAATCAATGGCGTGAAGCAAGTTATCTGTAAGCTTCGACATTCTTTTTATTGGCTCATTTTTAAACGACGCATTGTTTTTAACATAATTGCTATAAAAATCCGATGCATTTGTTTCAAATCTGCCGAGCAAGAAGCTCATTCTGTTATATGATATATCTTGTTCAAATTCAGCATCAAGCTTCTTATCAGTATATAAAAATGCTCCGTCAGGTACGCCGAAAAACTTTCTGCAGGTATAAATAGTATCAACGCCGTCAATCGGAGATTTAAAATATGCCTGCGCATTATCAATTATTATGTTTTGATATTTGCTTTTAAGCGAAAGTAAATCCTTATCGGACAGCTGAGCGTAAAAATTTACAATATAAACCCAGTCATCCGTTTGTAAAGGTATTTCCAACGGCAAAAAGCTTTTATCAATATGATAAAAAGCGAATTCAATTTTCTCTTTTTTGCAGATATCAATGACCGAGTCACAAATCAGGTACGGCAAAAACAGCTTTTTAATTCCTTTAGCCCTGATTATATAAGCAAGGCAATTACGCCCGCAATTAAGCGCTAACGCGCCTTCGTGAAGCATCGGCAATGAATATTTATCAAGTTCAATATATCCGCCAATCTCTTTTTCAATCATTTTAATACAGTTTCACTCCATATAAATCATTAATACCGTTAAGAATACTAAGCATTTCCTCTTTACTGCTGAATTTCATAAAAACTATTCCGAGCAGTCGTGAAGAAAAGTCAAACGGACTGACCTCTTCCTTCGGTCTTACAAATATATGCTCTTCTATGATGTGCCGTTTTAAAACGTCGCTATACTCAATATTTTTAAATAATCCTTTGCTTGCACAGTGCAAATTGTGTGAAGCAAAGTATCCGCTGCCGATTAATTCATCGACCTCAAACGTGATTCCCATTGCAGCTTGAACAGCCATTTTTACAAAATCGGCATTAAATATCAAACCCATTAAGTCCGGAATCATATTCCCGCCTGCTCTCGGTCCAATATCAATCGGCCAAACAGAGCCGTTTTTATCAATTACCAGTTCAACATTGATTAAGCCGAATTTCAAACTCAACTTATCAATTATGTCCTGAATGGTTTTCTTCACGCTTATTTTCTGTTCTTCGTTGAGGCATAACGGATAGCTCTTTCCCACGGGAACAAGCGGATTCACGTTGCTGTCTCTATGGCAATTAAGGAGTCCCCACGCAATGACTCTGCCGTTTGAAATAAATACGTCGCCGCCTATAAGGTAATCATGACACTTTTCAACGTATTTTTCAATTATTATCCTTTTAGACCTTGAGAAAGAAAAGGCAACTTCCACCGCTTTTAAGATACCGTTTTCATCTTTAACGATTGAAACACCCTTTGAGCCCGAAGAATCAACGGGCTTAACCATAACGGGATAATCAAATTCTTTGGTGTGTTTAAGCGCATTATCTTTATTATCATACCAGTATGAGGAGGGCGAATTGAAGCCGTTATCTTTAAGAAAAGCTCTGAACTTTTCCTTATTGCACAGCGTTTCTACTGATTTGTACGGATTTGTAGGCAATCCCATAGCTTCGGCAACGTAAGCCGCAGTGGGAGCTGCAGGGTCCGACGCATATGCAATTATACCGTCAACAGCTTCTGCTTTTGCGATACTTAGAATTTTTTCCCTGTCTGTCGTGCTTTCAAGATAAAATTTGTCAGCAACAAACTGACCGGGATTATCTTTAAGATAATCGCATAAAACAGTATAATATCCAAGTTTTTTTGCGGTTTCTATTGCTACTACCTGTTGAGAGGAGCCGCCGAGTAATAATATTTTCTTCATCTTTTTAAAATTGTTTTTTTCATTTTTTGTTTAAAGCTGTCAGACATCAGAGATTTTAACGTTTTATTATCATACAGCCACGGTTTTTTATCAACTTTAATCAAATAGGAATAATGGGATATTAAGGAATTCAATTCATCATTATACTCCCCGTTTGTAAGTTCGTTAATTCTTTTTAAATCAGAAATACATTTTTGGCAATGCTCTATATGCTTTTTTCTGTCGTTTCTTATTCTGCTTGTCCAGTTGCCCTCTGAGGACCATCTGTAATATGACATCACTTTGTCAATATAACGAACTTTACCGTTAAGAGAGCAATACAGCATTCTTGAAAAATCGCCCGTACCTCCGAGCAGGTATTCGCTCGGCAAATCGGCATATTCTTTTCTGAACATAAAAGAACTTGTATGAGCGGTATGAGATGGACCGTTTTGAATAATCTCGGAGGTTGAATAATCCCTGTCGCAACCGCTGTTATTAAACCTTACGTCCTGAAGACTGCCGTCCTCATTCATAACTACCGTATTATGAAGGCACATTGAATAATCGGGATTAGCTTCAAGGAAATCATACTGTAATTGAAGCTTGTTTTCGTCGCACCAATAGTCGTCGCCTTCGCAAATTGCAACGTACTTTCCTTCAAGCCTTGGTACAATATGGGTTTTAATGATAGGTATTTTCTTTGAATACTGGTTTTCTTTCTGCAAAATCGGAAAAATTTTATCCGGATATTTTTCAGCATATTCACAAATAATATCCGCTGTTTTATCGCTTGAAGCGTCATCGTGAACAATAAACTTAACAGGAAAGTCGGTTTTTTGATTTACGAAACCTTCAAGCGTTTTTCTTATATATTTTTCATGATTATATGCAGTGCAATAAACGGAAACAATATAATCAGCCATTCTTTTTTCCTCTCAGAATGTATTTTTTTAAAGTACTCCTGATAAAACCAATCAGGAACTTGAATTCATCCGTCCTATAGAATATGAGAACGATTATAATATTAGGAATTGATACGCAAAGCATTACTAAAAACGCAAAATAAAGATATTTATTGCCGAAAGTGATATACCGCGTAATGAAGTAAACTATCGCGCTGTTCAGGATTGTAATAAAGGTATATACGGCATAGTCTTTAAAATAGCTGACAACACGCTCGTGAAGAACGTATTTATATGCTACTATCGGGCGCCATATGCTCGGAACAAAAGCGCTTACAAAGGTTCCGATATAAACGCCGAGCAGACCGATTTTATAAGTAAGAGCTATTGAAACAACAAGGTTTATTACCGCTTCAATTATCGGAGAGAATTTATCCTGCTCGTACGCACCTGCTGCTGCCCGTACAATATGAGGCGCAATTCTCATAACCGTCATATAGAAATTAACGACTAAAATGAGAACAATTTCATCCGGTATAACGTGCTTATCACCCAGCCATATTCTGACAAAAGGCGTTAACAGAAAATACAGTGACGTGCAGGAAAATGACGAAGCCCAGAAGCCGATAAAGTTAAATCTTTTAAAAGTCTTAAGGAGGTTTTCTTTATTCCCCGTTGCAATCAGATTTCCGTAGCTTGCGGGTATGCTTGAAAAGAAGAGATTAATAAGGTTTCTTATGACGTTGATTACCATAAGATAATTTGAAACGAATCCGAACGTAGTTACGTTAATCATCGAAGAGATTATTATACTGTCAGTCTGATAAATAACTACCTCGCCGATTTTATGGTACATCAATGCGCTGATTTTAGTAAATATCGTTTTTTTCTCTTCTTTGGTTAAGCGCTCATCGTTTTTCTCTTTAAGATACGGATAATGCTTAATTGTGTAATAGTTATTAACGTAAATATTGCGGATAAGGCAAATTACCGCATACACAAGAAGATAGATTATAAAGTTCTTTAAAAACAGCAGTACCAATATCTGGAAAAAAATTGTAATGAAATTAACTACTGTATTAATATTCGTTATTTTATAGTTTTTCTGGTCTGCGCTTACAATAGTTGACTTATACGTAATCAGATATGACGACACGGAGTTGAAAATGAAAATAAGATAAATAACCGTCAGATGCTCAATTCCCTCTCCGCCTTTAACAATAACAGGCAAAAACGGAATTAGTGCCAATCCCACCAGACACACTACGGCGGCAATTATTCTGTACGCTTTTCTGTAAAAATTAATATAAGCCTGAATTTTTTTCGTATCATTTTCCGCAAGAGGTTTATACAGGTTAAACCCAATTGCAGTTCCGATACCGAGCTCGGCAAGAGATAAAAAGCCGAGAATATTGCTAAAAAGCCCGTTAACGCCGACATATTGGTTACCGAGAGTTTTTACAAGTATTGTTCTGGCTACAAAATTAAGCAGCAAAGAAACAACCGTGCTTACAATAGACCATATGAAATTTTTTAAAGTTGCTTCTGTTCTTCCCATACTTTATCTGTTTTTCAAACTGATTATTATTCTTAAAAAATAAAATGCTATTTCCAGTTTAGCGGCTTTAAATCCGCAGGTTTTTACACATATTTTGAATGCTTTTTTTATCATTGCTCTGTTATTCTTACTGATTGAATAATGCTTGCACATATTACGAAAATCAGCCCGCATTATAAACCTGATTGAAGCATTATAGCTTTCGCAATCGTTTTCTGCAAAAAACAGAAGATGGTCGTAATCATTCATAACGCAATCAAAATATCTTTTTAGCGACTTTTTATGGAAAATGCTTTCTTCATTATGAACAACATAATAATAAAACTGCTCATCGGTATAGTAAATACCGTTACTTCTGAAATACAAAAACGGAGATACAGCCCAATCCTCAAAGACGCGACCTTCGGGAAATGACAGACCTTCAAACAGTTTTTTCCTTATAATTTTGTTGCACAGAGATACCCATTCGCTGTTTTGCTTTGTAAAAAAGCAGTCAAGTACTTCGTCGGACGTGTATCTGCCCTTTTCACTTTCAAAATGAGTTCCGGAAACCTCAGCATTATTTTTGAAATATATAAACCTACACGCTACAACGTCAATATCCTCAGAAAGATATCCGAGCAGCACGCTGTACATATCCGGATGAATAAAATCATCTCCGTCAACAAAAGCTACAAGTTCACCCGTTGCTTCTTTGAGTCCTGCGTTTCTTGCAGAAGAAACGCCGCCGTTTTCTTTATCAATCAATTTAATGCGGCTGTCCTTTTCCATCCACCTTCTGCAAATATCGGCAGATGAATCCGTTGAACCGTCGTTTACAAGAATGATTTCAAGGTTTTTATAGCTTTGATTGACTATGCTTTCTATGCATTTTTCAAGATATAATTCACGGTTGTATATCGGAACGATAACGCTGATTAATGAATTCATACAGAATACTTTCTTTTGATTAATAAAATGTAGATTTTTTTGAAATATTTCAGAAAAAAGACTTTTAGTTTTATCGATTTTGAAAAAACGGGATTTACCATAATCATTTTATAGTATGATAAAAGCTTTTGAATTAAAGAATCAAAATTGTTATAGTAATTATTTCTGATACAGCCTGTTAATACTACAAACGCTGATATAACAAAGCTTCTTACGGCATAAGGATAAAGCCGCTCGTTATCCTTTAATTCATCTATAATCTTTTCTTTGGCTCTGATTATATCAAACGCGCCTTCTCCGAATTCGGAATTTGTTATTGAGTCCTTCCTGATTACATAATAGTACTTAGGCTCATCACAGAATGCGGTTTTTTCAACATCAAGATATACGCGGAAATTATGTAAAATATCTTCCGAGCATCCATCCTCTTTTTTATACGGATGCGATTTGATGACGTCGCTTTTATAGAGCTTATTCCACGCAACGCCGCTTATATGGCTTCCGCTGAGTAAATCAATCATTCGCTCATTATAATCATAAATCTTTACTTCATCTGTATAATCGGGAGTTGTTTGTGTATTATCATCTTCAAAAACCGTATAGAATCCGCATCTTGAAACCTCCGCTTGATTATCCAGCGCAAGCCTGAGAAGGTATTCTACCATATCGGGAGCAATATAATCGTCGCTGTCAACGAACATAACGTAATCGCCGTTGCAGATTTCAATACCTGAATTTCTTGCATTGGAAAGCCCGTCGTTCTCCTTGTGAATAACCTTAATACGGGAATCCTTTTTTGCCCACTCATCACACATATCGGGGCAATTATCGGGAGAGCCGTCGTCAACAAGTATTATTTCAAGGTTTTTATACGTCTGACTGACGATACTGTTCAGGCATCTGTCAAGATATTTTTCAACCTTATAGACAGGAACTATTATACTAACCAAACAGTTTTTCATTAAACTACTCTCCTCAACAGTTTCATATACAGTTTAATTAACGTATAATTCTTTTTAATCAACGCCTGATAAAGAATTCTTGTATGTTTCGGTAACAGTTGAATATTGATTTTACTCAGGTTTTCCATAAGGCAGTGATTGTCAAATATATCTTTGATAATTCCGTTAGTGTCTTTCCCGTTTCCCATAACTTCATTTCTTATTAAAAAATTGATGAGATAGAGAAGATAGTACGGAAGCTGCTCTGATAAATCAACGCCTAACTCACTGCTTGCTCTAACGAGTGAATCGTAAGGAATAAGGAAGATTTCCTTTAACGTTTTATCATAACTTTTGGTCATTGATGAATAGTTAATTCTGTAATGATAAAGCGCCTTATCAACAAAAGCTACGCTTTGGCACTCCATAAGGCAGGGATAGGTAAACGCTATATCCTCTCCCATTCTTATTCTGCTGTCAACATCATAAAGATGCTTCTCAAGAATTTCCTTTTTAAACACCTTTGTCCAGCAGTTAGGATAGACGCCGAAGCTGTAATAACTGCCGTTAAAAAGCATAACGGGAAAAACCTCTTTTTCAAGTTCTTCTCTTGAATAAAGCTCTTTGGTGAAGCAATAGTTGCTCTTTTCCTCTTTATCGGGATAAGAATAATAGAACTGAGTAATTACACAGTCAGGACTGTATTTTTCAATCTGAAAAGCAATATGCTCATACATATCTTCTTCAATCCAGTCATCTCCGTCAACAAAACAGACATAGTCCCCCGTAGCCGCTCTGAGTCCGCTTTTACGGGCTTCAATAAGCCCTTTATTTTCCTGATGGACTACTCTAACTCTGCTGTCTTCTTTTGCATATTTGTCGCAAATTGAAGCGCAGTTATCGGGCGAGCCGTCGTCAACAAGGATTATCTCAATATTTTTATGTGTTTGATTAATTATACTTTCTATGCATTTATTTACGTAGTTTTCCACGTTATAAATCGGAACTATAATGCTAATCATAAAACCACCTAAAAATGAATCCAGTTAAGCGAACTTCCGGCGCACAAGTACCAGAAATGAATTATTATATACGCAACAATTATTAAAGAGAAAACTGTTTTGGTCTGATACCTGATTCTTACAGTAAACGGAGCAAAATATTTCATAAAATCCGCTCCTTTTTCCTGAGAAACATCCTCCTGAGTTTTTCTTCCGATAATAATGAACAGCGCTCCGATAATCGGAATAATCCATCTTGCAAATCTCATAAATATCAGTTCGCTGTATAGAGAACCGATTACGAAAAATATAATTATTGAGCAAAACTTATAAAAGAGCCTTATTTCTTTGGATAGGTCGCTTCTCAGAATATAGTACGAATAATAAAATACTATAAAAGCTACTAAAACAACTGTAACAACATTGGTAAGATACAAAGTATCAGTATATAGGGAATCGCCTAATCCGTTCGTTTCCGCTTTACCGGCTATTGATTGCAGGAATTCGTTCCCGGGAAATGCCGAAGCGAGGAACTGAATACCGATTCCGCCTCCGATAATTCCGAAAATCAAAAGGAAATTGATATATTTACCGCTGTTATTCAGTGTAAGTATAGCAAGCGCAATCAACACAACCGGCATAATTGCCGCCGAATGAGTAAAGCAGGCGAGAACATAGCCTATAATACACAGCGGAATATGCTTTCTTACCATCAAATGATAATATGCACAGCTGAAAACAACTGCAAAAGCAAGCCCGTTACGAATACCGCTTACGGTATCATAATACCAGTAGGTTGAAATAAAGAACATCGAGCCTATGAAAGTATCAACCTTGGAAGCGTCATAGCGCTTTGAAATATTATTGATTACCATAAACATTAAACCGTAGACAATGAATATGGTTATAGCAGGTAGATAATGGTTATTTGAAAGTTTGCTTATAAAATAGAAATACCAACCGCAGACTCGGTAAATATGCCAGCTGTTCCACTTGTTTTCAATACAGGTATCCCATGCTTCCTTTCCGCCGTTTCTCAGGAAGTTGAGTGTGTCAAAGTAGCGGTATAAATCGTCCGATTCATTAGGTTCTACATTAAACGCAAGATGTGAAAGCATAAGAACCAAAACCAAGAAGGAAATCCATGAGAGATTTTTTGGTAATATCCAATAAACAACTATAAAAACTAAAATGATGATAATAAAACTTTGCAAAGCGGTAAAACCAAAAAACACAGAATTCCTCCTTTCTTATTAGGCTAAATTAAAGTTATTAATATCTTAAATACATATCTTCAAGCTGAAGTGAGCAGCCCTCAATGCTGAATTGTTTATTCAGCAGTTCTAAGTCAATTTCTTCTCTGGGAATACTCAACAAACCGTCAATAGCCTGCGCCCAGAGTTTTGCATCATTATTCAGCGGTAAAAAGCAGACGTTGGAATTTAACTTAGTTGATTTTGATACTTCAGTTGAAATAATGCACGGGAGCTTCGTTGCCTGCGCTTCAACTAAAGTTAGCGGAAAGCCTTCGTGTATAGAAGGAAAAACAAAACAGTCCATTGCGTTATAGTAGTTTTCGGTATCCTCTACAAGCCCGGTAATAATCACATCGTTTTCTATGCCAAGAGTTTTCGCCTTTTTTTGAACGTTTTCTCTTTCTCCTCCGTCGCCTACCAGAAGCAATACGGAGCTTTCATTCGTTTTATGATACTCGGCAAATACGTCTAACAGGAACTTATGGTTTTTAACATAATTGAATCTTCCGCAGTGACCTATTACGGTTTTTCCGTTCAAGCCAAGCTTTTCCCTTGTTTTATCACGAAGCTCTTCATTATACGAAAATCTTTTTGTATCAACGCCATTGTTAAGAATAACGCCGTTTTTATCAAACTGCTTTTTCCCGAAAAGGTAAACTCCCGCTTCATATCCGCAGCCGATTTTAAGATTACAGTATTTTTTCAGCCACAGGCGCATAACGTATTCATATGACGTGGCTATAAGAGTTTTAAGCTTACTGCGGTTTTCAATGCACGGGTCAGTAAAATGAGCGTGGGCTACGCGGCATTTAACTCCGCATTTATACGCAGCGCGCATAACAATCCCGCTGAAATGATTAAGATGGGAATGAACTATGTCAAAACGCTCACTTTTCAGCAGCGATTTGAGATACAGATAGCTCTTAAAATAATTCTTAGTTTCATCGGGCTGATGTATAACCCTGAAGCCTTTTTCAAGAACCGTATCCTCAAGTAAGCCCTTTTCACTACCGCGAACGAGAAAAACGAATTCAAACTTTTCCCTGTCCATATTAGTTGCGAAATTATATGCTACTAAATCATAACCGCCAATATTCAGTTTATCAGTTAAGACCAATACTTTTTTCTTACTCATATTTTTGCAGATAAAAATCCTCAAGAAACTTTGCGGTTGTTTTTATATCATAACCGGAGGCCATGATTTCACTGCTCGTATCTCTTCTGTCGGTTGTTACAGAATCTGTTATGATTTCAGCCCATACTGAAGGAGATTCCTCAAGAGAACAAAACGTAACTAAATCAGTAATCTTGATTTCTTCAGATATAGTGTCAGAAGCAACTACGGGAAGGCCTGCTGCCTGCGCTTCTACTAACGATACGGGAAGTCCTTCTCTGAAAGAGGGCATACAGAACACGTCGGCTGCAGACAGCAGCTTATTGACGTCGCTGCGAACGCCCGTAAATATAACCTTATCGGAAATATTGAGATTACCTATTTTCTCTTTAATCTCTTTTTCAAGCTCGCCCGTTCCGACCAATAAAAGCTTAGAATCGGGAACAATCTTTTGCAGCTCATAAAAAACATCAATTAAAAAGCTGTGATTTTTCTGAATATGAAACCTTGAAACGTTTATTACGACAAGGCTGTTATTAAGCGAAAGCTCGTTTCTTATCTCGTTTCTGTAATCAGCGTTGAATCTGAATTCATCCGTATCAACGCCGTTTTTAATGATTTTATAATTATCTTTTTTGTCAATATCTTCGCCGAAAAGCCATTTCCCGGCAATATCGGAGCAGGCGAATAAATAGTCTGAGCTTTTGCGAAGAGGCAGTTGATATAAATCAACTATTTTTTGTCTTATGCCCGACTGGGATTTTGCTATATGACTATGGGAAATACAGTAAACCCCGTTCTTTTTTGCTATTGGTATAATTACCGCTGCAGAGCCCGTATTATGTGCATGCAAAACCTTGTATTCACTATGCACATCAAAAAACAACTTCCAACTATTCACATAACTGAAATGATTAAGAACGTTGTACCTCGAAAAACGATATATTTTACCGCCGAGCTCTTCAATTTCATCGTCATAATCACAGTGTTCATCCGTATGAACCGCAAAATCAAAGACCAGCCTGTTTCTGTCCACATTGCGGAAGATATTCATTGCGAGAGTTTCTGCGCCGCCCCTGTTCATTTTGCCAAACACGAGCAAGACACGCTTAGCTTTATTGGAATTAACCAAATCAAGATAAAATCTTTCAAGATATTTTGCTGTTGAGTTGATATCATATCCGCGTTCAGCCAGTTTGACCGAACAGTTTTTTTCTTTCTTAAAGCCTTTATAAGAAAGTGCTTTATCAGCCCAAACGGCAGGATTCTCTTTAATGCTTAAAAAAGAAAGATAATCCGTACACTTTACCTCATCGGAAATAACGTCAGTAGCAAGAACAGGCAGTCCCGCCGCCTGCGCTTCAATTACAGATAACGGAACACCTTCAAATACAGAAGGAAGCATAAAAACGTCAAAAGCGCACAAAACTCTGTCAACGTCGTTACGAGAGCCGGTAAATACAATTTTATCAATTATCCCCAGAGACTCGGCCTTTTTTTCAATACTGTCTTTCAACGCACCCGTACCAACAAGAACAAGCCTTGAATCGGGCTCTTTTTTTAATACGTCATTGAAAACGTCTAAAAGATAGCTATGATTCTTGGCTTCGTCAAAGCGGGCAACGTTTCCGATAACAAAGGCGTCGTTAGGTATATTCAATTCTGTTCTTACAGAAATTCTTTTTTCTTCGGTAAAGCGGAATTTTTCCAAATCGATTCCATTTTTAATTGTACGGTAATTAGGCTGAAGTACAGCTTCTTCCCCGAACATCCACTCACCGGATTCTTCCGAACAGGCAAACAGATAATCGCTGATATTCTTCAGCGGGTGTCTGAAAGCGTTAACTGCAACCTGACGCGCTCCTTTTTTCTTAGGCGCCACGGTATGAGAATGAGAAATAGTTATAAGTCCGTGCTCTTTTGCAATTTTCAGATAAATTGCAGCCGAGCCGGTACTGTGGGCATGGATAATCTTATACTCACTATTCTCTTTAAAAAAGGTTTCCCATTCATTGACATAATGGCTGTGATTAACGCCGTTATAACGTGAAAAACGATATATTTTTCCTCCGAGAGCCTCAACCTCATCGTCATAATCGCAGTGCTCATCAGTATGAACGGCAAAATCAAATATAATTTTATCCCTGTCTATTTTTCGGAAGATATTCATTGCGAGCGTTTCTGCGCCGCCCCTATTCAGTTTTCCAAACACTAAAAGTACTCTGTTCGGATTACTCATAATCAATCTCCGTTATAGTAATTTAATAATTCTTCTGCCTGGATGAGTATTTCCCACCCTGATTCTTTCATATTTTCATAAGTATCCGTTCTGTTAAATGAAAGATATTCCAGCGCTTTTTTTGCCCATTCATACGCAGGACTTTCGATTGAAAGGAATACGGTTGAATCAAGCACAACAACTTCATCTGTAACTGAATCAGACAGAAGCACGGGCAGTCCTGCAGCCTGAGCTTCAACAACTGAAACGGGAAGCCCTTCTCTGACAGACGGAAACAAAAACAAATCACACATTTGTAAAAGCATGCTGACGTCGGACCTGAAGCCGAGATAGATAACCCGTTCGGTTATTTTAAAGCGTTTTGCAAGTTCTGTTAGCTCGCTGTTATTCTCGGCGCCTATAAGAACCAACCTGGAATCCGGATGGATTTTACAGATTTCGCTGAATATCTCTAAAATAAAACTATGATTCTTCTGAGGAATATCCGTTCTTCCTATATGTCCCAGGACGAATGAATCTCCGATATTGAAGGAAGCTCTTACTTCTTCTCTTTTTTCAGGATTGAAAGAATATGCTTTAGTATCAATAGCGTTCTTTAATACCGTATAGTGTTTATTCCCGTACCATATTTTACCGGATTCTTTGGAACAGGCAAACTTATCGCGGATAAAAAATTTTGCATAATACGAAAGAATTTTATTTCTCAAAGAGCTGCTTTTCAGAGAATACTCAGTTGTGTGAGAGTGAACGCATATTTTATTAATCCCCGATTTCTTAGCAGCAGGAGCAATAAACACAGCAAAATGCGGAGCGTGAATATGCAGCGCCTGCCATTCGCCCTTATGGCTTTTAAAAAAAGGCGCATATTTTTTCGTCAGCAAATCTTTGGGCGACGGTCTGTCAACCTTAAAAACCCTACCGCCGAGCGCTTCAATATCCGCTTTTCTGTTTTCATCGGTCTCCTGAAAATACAGAACGTCAAAAACAACATTTTCAGGCATTGCCTTTGCGTAATTAAGAATAACGCTCATTACGCCGTTGGCAACTCCTATATCGGGAATCATATGTAATATTCTCATACTATCATCTCGTTATATCTCGTAAATCTCTTTTAATTCATTAACTACGTTAATATCTTTAAACGGCTCTGCAAGCCTGATTGAATTATCGGCAAAACTATTCAGTTGAGAAAGCAGCGATACAATTCGCTGTGCATATCCGTTGTAATCATCGGGTTGTACAAGATATCCGTTTTCACCGTTTTTAACAAGCTCGCGGTGACCTCTGTTATCGGAGGCAACAACCGCTCTGCCGGAAAGCATCGCTTCAAGCACGTTCATCGGCAGACCTTCGCGGTAGCTGCAGGTTATAAGCAGGTCGCAAGCTGCCATATAAAGCGGGAGTTCCATTGTATAACCGAGAAGCTTAACCTTTTCCTCCAGCGCATTTTCAGCTATAAGGCGTTCAAGGTTTTCCTTTTCAGGTCCGTTCCCGGCAATCAGCAAAAGAGAATCGGGAATACTTCCGGTTACCTTTTTCATTGCCATAACCGCTGCCTTCTGGTTTTTATTGGGCAACAGCTCGCCTACATTGAGTATTATTTTTGTATCCTGAGAATACCCAAGTCTTGCTCTCGCTGCATTTTTATCCTCATCGCTTAGCGGAGTGTATCTTGACGAATTTGCGCCAACGCCGTGAATATAACAGACCTTACAGTTAAACTTAGCTTTTGCAAGCGCATAATCTTCTTTCGTTATAGTTATAAGCTTGTCCGTAAACCTTGAAAAGAATTTTTCAATCGGATAAAAAATCAGCCAGTTTTTAAAGGGCGCGCCTTTATAAAAGTGAAAGCCGTGGGCGGTATAA
Source organism: Ruminococcaceae bacterium UBA3751 (assembly GCA_002371215.1). Lineage (GTDB taxonomy): Bacteria > Bacillota > Clostridia > Oscillospirales > Acutalibacteraceae > Eubacterium_R. The sequence continues at coordinate 27,692 of DFGL01000064.1, forward strand.
AAAATCTTTGTGCCCCGCTTACGGGTCTTTAAGGCTGCGATTCTTGTAACAATTCCGCCGACGGGCGTATTGGAATGAATAACAGCAAAATCTTCCCCGTTGATAATTCTTTTTAATTCTTTATAAGCAACAATGTTTTTCGGATTAAACGGACTTCTGAAAAACGGAATATCATATACCTTATCGGCATATTCCATTTTTAATCCGTTTTTCTCCGCAAGGTTATCCCTTGCTGCAACATACACCTCATAACCGTTTTCCTTAAGCATTTTCATAAGCGGCTTATGAAACTGGCATATATGGCTCTGCATCGTTGCCGTAATAAGTATTTTTTTACTCATTTAAATATCTATCCATATTTTTCTTTATAACTTCAAACATTCTTTCATTATTATTTTCGCCAATGAATGAGGTGTGCGGCGTGAGGATAACGTTTTGCATATCCCACAGCGGAGAAGCCTCGCTCAGCGGCTCGGTTTCAAATACGTCAAGCACTGCTCCGCCGATAGTTTTCTCCTCAAGAGCAGTAACCAAATCATTTTCATTGACAACGGCGCCTCTTGAAAGATTTACAAGAACCGCTGTATCTTTCATCATTCTGAATTTTGAAGCGTCAAATAAACCCTTTGTTTTTTCGGTTAACGGCGTTGACAAAGCGACAATATCCGCCGATTCAAGCCTTTCATCAAGTAAATCAAGCGGGTACATCTCTTCATAACTCTCACAGTAATACGGAGAAATATCTATTCCGTAAACCGTTACGCCAAAAGCACTCAGTCTTTTTGCTATTTCAGTACCTATACTTCCGGCGCCGACTATCAGAGCTTCCTTACCGTACAGTTCAAGCAATCCCCGATGTTTGTTCCATTTATGAGCTTTCTGATTTTCAAAATAGAATCCGGACTGCTTATAAAGTTCAAGAATTCCGCACAGTGCAAACTCCGCCATCGGAATACTGTATACGCCCCGTGCATTAAACAACGTAATGCCCTTTTGTTGAATATAATCAAGCGGCAGCCTGTCAAGACCTGCTGAAAGCGCCTGAATATACTTAAGGCTTTCAAAATCTTTAATATCGTTATTCACAAAAAGCGAATTGCATATAACGGCGTCAAATCCGCTTACGTCAGTATCAAGCTTAACCCTCTCATCCTGAACAAAGGTTACATCAAAACCGACGGACTTAAAATATTCAATTTGCTCATCAGTGTACTTAAACGCACCTGTAATCAGTAATCTCATTTTACTATCCTGTTAATTATTCGGGTTGTTTCGTTATGTTTTTCGGTGAAGAATTCGCGGGGTTGAGACGCGAGGAATTCTTCGTATTTTCTGTTTGCGGTATAGCGCTCAGCCATAGCAGCTTTGAATTCGTCAAAGCTTTTGAAATCATCGGGCTTACAGAAAGCGCGGGAAAGAATTACCATTTCCGAGCCGATACGGTAATGTTCTGCGAAGATATTCTCAGCGGGAAGATCTATTTTTTTACCCACACTGCCAACTCCGCCTACTCCGAAGCGTTTACCCTTCTTTTTAATAATCTCTGCAAGCCTGTCCACAGTACCGTCAACAAAAAGCTCAAACAGAAATCTTTTATTCTGAGATATTTTCAAATCGTTAAGTCCTATATGAATTTCATCGATACCGTTCATTGCGGCAACAGCCTCGCAGCAATTTGCAGCTTCATCAGTTTCAAGCAGAGGAACAACCTTTACCCTGCCGTTAACCAAAGCTAAAAAACGTTCTATATCATCAACAGCTCTCCACATAGGGAGCATAATTCTGTCAGCACCTGCATTGACAACGGCGTCAATTTCCGCTTTGCTCTCCTCATACAAAGGATTAATCCTGACGAGAAATTCTGCATTATTAACGGCTTTTCTTACCGCTTTAACGTCATCAACGGTGTGATAATTCTTAACGGTATCCATTGGCTGACGCTCCGCCTTGCCGATATGCTCCAAATCAACAAATACCCTGTCAATTCCGATTAAGTCTGCAACTGCGGCAACCTCAGGTTCATTAGTAATATAGAAATATTTAAGCATCAGTAGTTACGCTTTCTTCTTTTTCATCCTTAATTACAGTTTCTCCGTGATTAAGATTATCCTCATTTTTCAGCACCTGAAAAATCGTTTTAAAGAATATCTTAATATCAAAGGCAAAGGAACAATTATCAACATACTCAACGTTGAGACGGATTCTCTCATGCCATTCAACCTCTTTGCGGCCGTTAACCTGAGCCCAGCCCGTCATACCCGGTCTCACTTCAAACATTCTGAGCTGCTCGGGAGTATACTCACTGAGCTCCCACGGATGATATGTAAGAGGAGGACGGGGGCCGATAAAGCTCATATCCCCTTTCAGGATATTAATGAGCTGCGGCAGCTCGTCAAGACTTGTTGCCCTGAGGATTTTACCCACCTTGGTTACACGCGGGTCGCCCGCAAAGGAATACTGCCCCGTTCCCATATTCTCAGCGCCGACGCACATCGAACGGAATTTGTATATCTCAAAGGTCTTTGCGTTAAGACCAATACGAGTCTGACGGAAAAGCACTTCGCCCTTACTGTCGAGCTTAATCAACAGAGAGATAAACAGTAAAAGAGGAGAGAGAATAAGTAAGAGCATAAGGCTCAGACAAATATCAAGAACTCTTTTAACGTGATTTTTGTACATAGCTTCCTCCTCTAATAATATAATAATGCTAAATTATTATAATATATATTAAGTAATAAGTCAATTTAAAATTTTAAGCAGAGGCTAAACCTCTGCTTTAAGTAGTTTTATTAAGTTTTTTACTGTAAGACATTCTGAAGTTTTAAGAAGATTCAAATATCTGTCCATATTGTACTGAGAATGCTCAGTTTCTTTTGACCAGAGATGAAGCGTCCACGCGTCGCCGCCGATATACGTTGCAATAAGAACGCCGACAGCAGCCATTTTAACTGCACAAAGCGCGTCACAGTCGCCTTCAAGCACCGAGGCAAGAAAATACTTATAAATAAAATACATTGCAATATTTTCATTAAAAACAGTATTATCAACAGCTTTTATCTTTGCGTTCTTAACCTTCTCCTCCCATTCGGGATTGATAAGCTCAGGATTTATAAACACGTCAAAGAACCCGGTTTTACAGTCTGTTACAGCTTCAGAATCGGGAATTAAATCATTACATAGTTCAAGTACGGAAATTAGCCTTTCGCGAATATGGAGCGCTCTGTTTTGCAAAATGTCTATTATCTCTTTGCGTCTTTTTTTAAGAAAAATAAAAAGTTCAGGGTCTATATCGTTAAGTAAGGGAAGCTCGCCGTTTACCTCTTCATCAAACTCCCATTTATCAAGCGCATACATCATATCGGCGGCAACGGGACAAGAGAACGAAATCCCCATTTCCCTTGTCCCGCCGAAGTTATTAGTAAATCTCGGAAAATTACGGCAGGTAAAAGGAGTATGCTCTTCTCCGATAGCAATATGCATATCGCAAAGGTTTTCGCTGTTTAAAAACGGGCAACGTTTTTTAGGAGCAAGTGAGAAAATAGTGTTACCGAATTCGTCCTTGTCAAGCACACTGTCTATTTTCTTTTTAATGTCAAGCGAGCTGTCCAGAGAGGAGTAATAAGCAAGAGAGTCACCGTCTGCGTCAACCTCCCAGCCCTGGCAGCAGCTATCGGGGCAAGCGCCCGCGATACATTTAAAATCCTTATAAAAGCTCGGTTTTATAATCTTCATACGCTATTCCTGCAAGATGGCTGTTTTTATATCTTCCGTCCTCGGTTACGTCTCTGATTACCTTTATTTCGGGCGGGAGTGAGTATTTATCATTTTCATTTTTGAGTTCAATTTCAAGGAGCGCAAACCCCTTTAAAAAGTCAAACACGTCAAGTTCAAAATACTGTTTTTCATAGAAGAAACAATATCTGCTTTTGATAATAGGGTGCTTTTTTGGATTCGCCTTTTTAAGTAATTCGCAATAAGCTTTTTCATCAATTCTTCTTTCAAACTCACTTGAAACCGTGGGCGAAAGCCTTATTTTAACCGTTTCAACAAACGAAACGGCGTTTTCCATTTTTCTTTTTCGTATACGCCTTGAGCAATCCTCATCAGTCAGATAAACCTGCTCAATATCAGCTTTAAAAGGGTTGTATTTTTTCAGCGCTTCAAAATCAGGGGCTTTAATCAGAAACTTCTTTTCACACTCAATATTTTTAAAGAGAAAAGCTATTTCCTCTTTAAGCTCTTTGATATTATTTACATATCTTATATGGGGGTGCCCCGTCCATGCTTTTACTGCATTTTCACTTACGGGCGCAACTAAAAAGGCTGCGTCAAACCTGCACCATTCCTCGGGCGCAGTTCCCCTGTCTGAGGGGATAAAGGTTATCTCACAGCCTTCACGCTTATATTCTGTTTTACTGTCGGAAATTAACGCAATATTCATTAAGCCTGCTCTTTTTCCTTCATTTTTTTGCACATCATACGCGCAACCTTGTAAACGTCTCCGCAACCGAGAGTTATAACCAAATCTCCGTCTTTGGCATTTGTGCATACATAGTCGCATATTTCCTCAAAGGTATCAAACTGAACGGCACCGTCAATTTTACTGCTTAAATCGGTTGCTTTAATGCCAATGGTATTAACCTCTCGCGAGCCCATAATTTCGCTGATTACGCACTTATCGGCAATAGACAGAACCTCAGCAAAGGAATCGAGATGCTTTGCCGTACGGCTGAAGGTAAACGGCTGATGCACCGCCCAAACGCGCTTATAACCCATATTTTTTGCAGCCTCAAGAGTAACCTTAATCTCTGCGGGATGATGAGCATAATCATCGGCAAAGGTAACGCCGCAGTACGTTCCGAGAAGCTCAAAACGCCTTGACGCACCGACGAAAGCCTTGAGTCCTCTGCATATGCTTTCAACATCAGCGCCGCTCTCATAAGCCGCTGCAAACGCACAAAGAGAATTCAGAACATTATGCTTTCCGGGAACGGAGAGCTCAACTTTGGCTACAAATTCACCGAAATGGTAAACATCGTATTCACTATGGAAGCCGCCGTTTGAGGTGTAGTTTTTTGCAACCCACTCATTGCCGTCGTTTTTGCCTATTGAAATCATCTTTTTACCCTCAATGCCCTTAAGGGTATCAACGGTATTCTCGTCGTCGCCGTTATAAATAATAGTTCTTGTAGTAAGCTCTGCGAACTTTCTGAAGGCTTTTTTTATACCGTTGAGGTCGCCGAAAAAGTCAAGATGGTCCTCGTCTACGTTGAGCATAACGCAGATATCGGGATTCATATGCAGGAACGTATTATTAAACTCACAGCTTTCGCACACAAAGTTCTGGCTGTTGCCGTATCTTCCGTAGGCATCAATAACAGGAAGCTTGCCGCCTATAACAGCAGAAGGGTCAAGCCCCGCTTCAAGCAGCACCTGAGTTATCATTGAGCTCGTAGTCGTCTTACCGTGAGTACCGCAAACGCCGATACAGTTAGTGAAAAGTCTGCTTAAAGCTCCGAGAGCCTCAGCTCTTTCAAAGGTTGGAAAATTTGCTTTAGCATATTCAAGCTCTTCATTGCCTGCAAGAATTGCGTTGGTATAAATTACGAGTTCAACGTCGTCGGCAATATTCTCTTTGACCTGCCCGAGAAATACCTTTGCGCCGTCTTTTTCAATACGTCTGAAGGTTTCAGTATCATTATTATCAGAGCCGCTTACAGTATATCCGAGAGAGAGAAGAATCTCCGCAATAGGACACATACCTGAGCCGCCTATACCTATAAAATGTATCTTCTTAACGCTTTTTAAAAGCTCATCAATATTCTTCATCAGATGTCTCCATAAAAATTATTCAATATATTATACATCAAATGAATTCAAAAATAAACACTTTTTTCAATATATTTCATAATATATAAAAGGCAGCGCCTTGCCGTGTTATACGGCGCACTGCAAAACTGCTGAGGTGATAGAATGAATTATAGCTTTTTAACCCCGGATTTAAGCGATAAAAGAATAATAAGCGCGGCTGAATATCTGGCAAAGAAAGGATATACAAGGGTTAACAACGCAGAAAATGCCGACTTTGTTTTGCTCGGAGTTAACCCGAAAAGCGAATACCTTAATTACGACGTTCCGATTTATGCCGGAAACGTAAGCGCAGATAACGTATACGACTACACAAAGCGTGAGGATTTCGCAATAAAGAACGCTTATCTTACCGCTGAGGGAGCACTTTCACTTGCTATAAACGAAAGTGATATAAGCCTTATAAATTCAGAAATCCTTATCTGCGGCTTTGGCAGAATAGGAAAGGCGCTGCACCGATACCTTTCCACCTTTTCACGGAATATTACGGTTTGTTCAAGGAGTAGCGATTCAAAAGCGTTGGCAAACTCTCTCGGCGCTAAAACCGTTGATTTTACTGCACTTAAAGAGAAAAACAGCTTTGATTATATATTCAACACAGTTCCCCACCCTGTTTTTAACAAGGAGGAGCTTACTGCAACGAAAAATGAAGCCCTTATTATTGACCTTGCCTCTTTCCCGGGCGGAGTTGATATACACTTTGCAAAGCACAATAATACAAGGCTGATAACCGCCCGCGGACTGCCGTCTGAATACTCCGCGAAAAGCGCGGGAAGGATACTCGGAGAAACGGTAGACAATATGATTAGGGAGGTTATCGTTTGAAAATAGGATACTGTTTTACAGGCTCCTACTGCACCTTTAAAAAAAGCCTGAAAGCACTAAGAGAGCTTGTTGATGCAGGCTATGAGGTTACGCCGATAATGAGCGAAAACGCCTACAGCACGGATACGCGCTTCGGCACGGCTGAGCATTTCAGAAAAGAGATAGAAACAATCTGCGGCAAAAAGATAATCCATACGATTAATGAAGCGGAGCCGATTGGTCCGAAAAAGCTGTTTGACGTAATCTGCGTCATTCCCTGCACTGGAAATACTTTGGCAAAGCTCGCTGCAGGAATTACGGACACTGCCGTAACTATGGCTGTTAAATCCCACCTTCGCAATTCGCGTCCTGCTGTTATAGGCGTTTCAACCAACGACGCGCTTGGAGGAGCGGCTAAAAACATAGGCGCTCTTATGAACTATAAAAACTATTATTTCGTTCCCTTTACTATGGACGATTGCAAAAACAAGCCAAAATCCATGGTGTGCGATTTCACTGCAGTTAAAAGAACGATTGATGACGCTGTTAACGGAATCGAACAGGAACAAAAGATTTTTTAAAAAACGCGGATTTTTTATTGACATTAAATAGGAAAAAATATATATTTATATTAATAGAAAATTTTATTTTCTTTTAATCGGGGAGAGGCTTTTGCCTTGTATCAAAAAAGGAAGTGCATAGTTGGAAAAGAGAATTATTGAATTAAGAGATTTAACAGTAAGCTACGGAAGCAACACCGTACTTGAAAAACTGAATTTATACATTAACGAAAAAGAGTTTATAACGCTGCTCGGTCCCTCAGGATGCGGTAAGACAACCACGCTTCGCGCTATTGCGGGCTTTCTTAAGCCTGAGGGCGGAGATATTATCTTTGAGGACAAAAGGATTAACGATTTACCCGCGCACAAGCGCAAGGTAAATACAATCTTTCAGCGTTATGCTCTTTTTTCTCATTTAAACGTTTATGAAAACATTGCATTTGGTCCTAAGCTCAAAAGAGCCTCTAAGGACGAGGTAAGAAAAACCGTTGCTAAAATGCTTGAACTCGTTAACCTTAAAGGCTTTGAAAAGCGCGAAATCGACAGCCTCTCAGGCGGTCAGCAGCAGAGAGTTGCAATAGCAAGAGCGCTTGCAAACAACCCGAGCGTGCTTTTACTGGACGAGCCTCTCGGCGCGCTTGACTTAAAGCTAAGGAAGGATATGCAGCGCGAACTGAAAAACATTCAGCAAGAGCTTGGTATCACCTTTATTTACGTTACGCACGACCAGGAGGAAGCCCTTTCTATGAGCGATAGGGTTGTTGTTATGGACAAGGGAAAAATCCAGCAAATAGGCACTCCCGAGGATATATACAACGAGCCCGTAAACGCCTTCGTTGCTGACTTTATCGGAGAGTCCAACATAGTTGACGCTATTATGCTTGACGACTATAAGGTTACCTTTGGCGGAGTTAAGTTTGAATGTCTTGATAAGGGCTTTGATAAAAATGAATTTGTTGAGGCGGTTGTTCGCCCCGAGGATATAAAAATTGTTGAGCCCGGCGCAAAGGAAGCTCTTACGGGTACCATTACCGGAGTTACGTTCAAAGGCGTTCATTTTGAGGTACTTGTTGACGTTGACGGCTTTATCTGGATGATTCAGACAACTCAGGAAGGGCTTAAGGAAGGCGACGAAATCGGAATGTATATTGAGCCCGACGCTATTCACATTATGAAGCGCAGTGAATATTCGGGTGAATTCGGCGACTATTCATATTTTTCCGACGAAATGGACCACATTTCCGACGCTGATTATGATTGGAACGAGGAAAACGAAGATGAATAAAGGCGGTGTAAGAAGGCTGCTTGACAAGCCGTATCTTTTATGGTCAGCCCTCTTTATTGCAGCGCCTCTCGTTATGGTTGCCTACTATGCTTTCACTGACAAAAGCGGCGCTTTTTCACTGAATTCTTTCAGTCAGATTCCGGATTATTTTTCAACTATTCTTTTATCAATTCTATACGGACTTTTTGCAACGGTAATCTGTGTTTTACTGGGTTATCCGTTTGCTTACTTCCTTTCAAAGCACACAAAGAGAACGCAGCGTACTATAGTGCTTCTCGTTATGCTTCCTATGTGGATGAATTTTTTAATCCGCACTTATTCGCTTATGACTATTTTAGGCGATACGGGAGTTATCAACAGCCTTCTTTCCTCCCTTCATCTTTTAAAAACAGTTGACGGCGAGACTGTACCCCTACACCTGATTAACACCTCAGGGGCGGTAATTTTAGGTATGGTTTATAACTTCCTGCCCTATATGATACTGCCTATATACTCAGTTTTATCAAAGGTTGACGTCTCTCTTTTAGAGGCGGCGCAGGACCTCGGCTCCAATAAATATCACAGCTTTAAAAGAATTGTTGTTCCACTATCCGTACCCGGTTTACTTTCGGGCATTACTATGGTTTTTGTGCCTTGCGTTTCAACGTTCTATATCACTCAGAAACTCGGCGGAGGTCAGATTGTTTTAATAGGTGACGTTATCGAAAGTCAGTTCCAAACTTCAAATAACTATAATTTGGGCGCTTCGCTCAGCTTTGTTTTAATGATACTGATTTTCATTTGCCTCGGCGTTGTCAATTACTTTGACGACGGCAAGGAGGGTGACGGAGGTGTTGTTATATGAAGAACAAAACCTCTATGCTTTCTAAGCTGTATATGGCTTTGATATTTGTGTTTCTTTATGCGCCAATCGGTATAATGACTGCGTTTTCCTTTAACAGCTCATCAAGCACGTACAGTCTTGACGGTTTTTCAACAAAATGGTGGGCAAGAATGTTTGAGGATACCTCCGCTATGAACGCGCTGAAGGATACGATTATTCTCGCGGTTGCAGTTACGGTTTTCTCCGTGCTGCTCGGCACTCTTGCGGCGGTAGGTCTTTTCAACTCAAAAAACAAGGCTTATAAAAGGCTTATGGCGAACGCCACAAACATCCCGCTTATGAATCCCGAAATCGTTACGGGTATATCTATGATGCTTCTGTTTGTATTTGCGGGTACTCTTGTTAAAAAAAGCGACGTTCTCGGCTTCGGAACGCTGTTTATAGCTCACGTTACGTTCTGCTTGCCGTACGTTATACTTAACGTTATGCCAAAACTCAGACAGTTTGATATGAACGTTTATGAAGCTGCGCTCGACCTTGGCTGCAAGCCGTTTTCCGCTTTTATAAAAGTAGTTCTGCCGGAAATCACAAGCGGAATTATAACGGGAGCGATAATGAGTTTTACGCTTTCGCTTGACGATTTCATTATCTCGTATTTCACAAACGGACCGTCCTTTCAGACGCTTCCGATTTACATCTTTTCCCTCACGAAAAAGCGCGTTAAGCCTGATATGTTCGCGCTTTCAACGCTTATGTTTGCGGTTATAATCGTACTGCTTGTACTGATGAATATTGCACAGAGCAGAGCGGAGCGAAAGGAGGCTAAAAGATAATGAAAAAGCTTTTAACCGTTCTTCTTTCTTTAACTGTTATGACTTGTGCCGTTCTCCCCTGCTTTACCGTTAACGCCGAGGAGGAGCTTTTCAGCAAAGAACAGATTGAGTACTACAAAAATCTTGGTTTACAGGGTACGGAAATAAACGTTTACAACTGGGGCGAATACATAGCCGACGGCTCCGACGGGCTTATGGACGTAGTAAGCGAGTTTGAACGCCTCAGCGGAATCAAGGTAAACTACACGAACTTTGAAAACAACGAAAATATGTACGCAAAGCTTACGGGCGGCGGTGTTTCATACGACGTAATAACCCCCTCAGACTATATGGTTGAGCGCCTTATCGACGAGGGCAGGCTTTTAAAGCTTGATTACGGTAATATCCCTAATATGAAGTACGTTAAAGAGGATTGCCAGCATCTCTATTTTGACCCGCAGCAGGAATACACGGTCTGCTTTAACACGGGGCTTACGGCTCTGATTTACAACAAAAAGCTTGTTAAGGAGGAGCCGAAATCCTGGAAGGTGCTATGGGATGAACAGTATCGCGACAAGGTGCTTATGTTTAACAATTCGCGCGACGCTTTCGGAATAGCTCAGTCAATACTCGGTCAGGATTTTAACACCGAAAATGAGCAGGACTGGGCAAAGGCGGCGCAGCTTCTTGCTGAGCAAAAGGATAAGGTTAATCCCGTTTACGTTATGGATGAGGTATTTAACCTTATGGAAAGCGGCGAATACGCCTTTGCAACATACTATTCAGGCGACTATCTTTTAATGATTGAAAACAACGAGGATTTGGGCTACTGCTTTCCCGAGGAGGGCGTAAACCTGTTTTATGACGCGTTCTGCGTTCCCGACTGTGCTCAGAACAAAGCGGGGGCAGAAGCTTTTATAAACTTTATGCACGAGCCTAACGTTGCGTTTGATAACGAGGAATATATTTACTACGCCTCGGCAAACGCTGCCGTTGAGGAAAACGAGGAGAGCTCATTATATAAAAACACAGCCGTTTACCCCAACCCGATGCCGAAATATCAGTGCTTCAAAAATCTTCCGCAGAATATTCTTGAGGTGCAAAACTCGCTCTGGTCAAAGGTAAAAAGCGGTAAGCTCGGTGAAAGCAATAAACGGGAGGAAAAAAGAATATACGTCATTTCTTCCGTTCTTCTGATTATCGTTATACTGATTTTGATTTACAGATTTATTAGAAAAAAACAAACAGAAAAGGAACAGGACATCAGTGAATTCTACAGCAATTAAATGCGCGGTTTTTGACTGCGACGGAACAATACTCAATACTATTACGGACCTCGGCAACGCCTGTGATTTTTTGATAGGAAAATACGGCTTTTGCGCAAAGTGGAGCGAGGACGACTACAAACAGTTCGTTGGGAACGGAATGAAAAAGCTTGTTGAAAGAGCCTTTAAACATACTCTCAGCGAAAGCGAGCTTGAGGAAAGGCTTAAGGAATATAAGGCGTATTACAACGAACATATGCTTGATAACACAAAGCCCTACGACGGAATTGCCGAACAACTTAAAATTCTTAAAGACAAGGGTATTAAACTCTGTGTTGTTACCAACAAGGCTGAGCCCGAAGCAATCAGAATAATTGAAATGCTTTTTGGAAAAGGAACGTTTGACGTAATTATCGGACAGAGGGATAATATGCCCGTTAAGCCCGACCCGACAGGCGTTTTTGAAGCACTGAAGGAGGTTGGCTGCACGGCTGAGGAATCGCTTTATTTCGGCGACAGCAACGTTGATATCAAGACTGCCGAAAACGCAAAAATAAAGGCAGTTGGCGTAACCTGGGGCTTCAGAAGCTACGAAGAGCTTTCAGCTCTCTCTCCTTTTAAAATAATAGATAAAACGGAAGATATTTCAAAGCTTTTCTAAAAAAATTAACGGCGCAGGCAAGGGGCACCCATCATAAAGAATGTTAGCTCTAAAATCGCCTCTTTTTCGCTATAATTGCGTTAAAAAACGGGTTAAGGCAGCAAGCCTTAACCAGTTTTTATGCCTTGTTCTAACAAAAAATAGTCTGATTTTAGAGTGCG
>DFGL01000014.1 GCA_002371215.1 Ruminococcaceae bacterium UBA3751
TTATAGCGAAAAAGAGGCGATTTTAGAGCTAACATTCTTTATGATGGACGCCCCTTACCAGTCGCATTTATTATTTATTAAACATTTATTTCAACCTCTACGCCGAGAAGTTCCTTGTTCTCATCAAGTATAGGCTTGATGACCTCATTTAAGAAATCAGCCGTCTGCTCGGGCGCTCTGCCCACGTAGTTTTCAGGCTTCATTATTGCGAGGATATCCTCCTTGGTAGTCATAAACGCGGGGTCGGCGGCAATTCTGTCCACCAAATCGTTCTGACCGCCCTCAACCTTAACTACGGCTCCAGCCGCCATTGAATGCTGACGGATTTTTTCGTGGAGTTCCTGACGGTCTCCGCCCTTCATTACGGCGTCCATAATAATATTCTCCGTTGCCATAAACGGGAGCTCGCTCATAAGCCTTGCTTCAATTACCTTGGGATAAACAACGAGCCCGCTCGTTACGTTGATAAACAAATCAAGAATACCGTCAATAGCAAGGAATGCCTCAGCAACGGAAACGCGCTTATTGGCGCTGTCGTCAAGCGTTCTTTCAAACCACTGAGCCGAAGCCGTCCAAGCGGGATTGAGCGCGTCTATCATAACGTAGCGCGAAAGCGACGCAATTCTTTCGCTTCTCATAGGATTGCGTTTATAAGCCATAGCCGACGAGCCTATCTGATTTTTCTCAAACGGCTCTTCAATTTCTTTAAGATTCTGAAGCAGCCTTAAATCGTTTGAGAACTTGCAGCAGCTCTGAGCAATAAGCGCAAGACAGTTGCAAACGATCGTATCAAGCTTTCTCGCATAGGTCTGTCCGCTTACGGGGAAGCAAGCCTTAAAGCCCATTTTTTCGGCAATTTTTTTATCGAGTTCCTTACACATTTCGTGGTTGCCGTGAAACAGCTCAAGGAAGGAAGCCTGCGTTCCCGTTGTACCCTTTGAGCCGAGAAGCATCAGCGTATCAAGAACGTGCTCAACCTCGTTATAATCAAGCACTAAGTCCATAAGCCACAGAGTTGCTCTTTTACCAACAGTCGTCGGCTGTGCGGGCTGAAAATGAGTAAATCCGAGGCACGGCATATCCTTGTATTCATCCGCAAACTTAGCAACTGAGGCGATAGCGTTTACGAGCTTTTTCTTAACGAGGAGAAGCGCTTCGCGCATAGTTATAACGTCCGTATTATCCCCTACGTAGCAGGAGGTTGCGCCGAGGTGAATTATCGGCTTTGCGTTAGGACACTGCTCGCCGTATGCGTGAACGTGGCTCATAACGTCGTGGCGGAATTTCTTTTCGTATTCCCTTGCGACGTCGTAGTTTATATCGTCGGCGTGCTCCTTAAGCTCGGCAATCTGTTCGGGTGATACGAGCGATGGGTCAAGCTCGTTTTCAGCCTCGGCAAGAGCTATCCAGAGCTTTCTCCATGTTTTAAATTTAAAATCCGGAGAATAGATATACTGCATTTCCCTGCTCGCGTAACGGGCGTTAAAGGGTGAATTATATCTGTCGTTAGCCATTAATCCAAACCTACTCTCTTCATCATTTCTGCATATGCCTCTTCAACGCCGCCCATATCTCTTCTGAAACGGTCCTTATCAAGCTTTTCGTGGGTTTTGATATCCCAGAAACGGCAGGTATCGGGGCTGATTTCGTCAGCTAAAACGATAGTACCGTCAGCTGTTTTACCGAATTCAAGCTTGAAGTCAATAAGCTCAACGCCGATTGAAGCAAAGTATTCCTTAAGAACGTCGTTTACCTTAAAGGCAAGTTCCTTTATTCTTTCAATTTCCTCCCTCGTTGCAAAGCCGCAGGAAACAGCGTGGTAGCCGTTAATCAACGGGTCGCCGAGGTCATCGTCTTTATAGGAAAACTCGATTGAGGGGCAGATGAAATCCATACCCTCTTCAAGACCGAGACGCTTACAGATTGAGCCTGCAGCGCGGTTACGGATAATTACCTCAAGCGGTACTATTGTAACCTTTTTAACAACGGTCTCTCTGTCAGAAAGCTCCTCGATAAAATGAGTAGGTACTCCGTGCTTTTCAAGCAGCTGCATAAGATAGTTGCTCATTTTGTTGTTTACAACGCCTTTTCCGACGATAGTTCCCTTCTTTTCGCCGTTAAATGCAGTTGCATCGTCCTTGTAGTCAACAATAACGCAGTTTTCATCGTCAGTTGCCCACACTTTTTTTGCTTTGCCCTCGTAAAGCTGTGTTGTTTTAGTCATAGTTAAACCTCCCATATTTAACAATCCCTTCGTCTGCCTTTGGCAGCTGCCTCCCTTAACACAAGAAAGACAAAAAGGTTTTTAAATTTCTATTTCGCCGGTAAATACCGTTGTTGCGGGACCTGTCATAAACACGCTGTCGTTTTCATCGCCCGACCAGCTGATTTCAAGGTCTCCGCCGAGAAGATGAACGGTTAAGTCGTTATCCGCATAGCCGTTGAGAATAGCCGCAACGGCGCTTGCGCACGCGCCCGTTCCGCAGGCTAAAGTTTCTCCCGAGCCGCGCTCCCAGACGCGCATTTCAAGATTCTTTCTGTCAATCACTCTTATGAATTCCGTATTCGTTCTGTCAGGAAAAACAGAATTGTTTTCAAAAAGAGGTCCCACCTTTTCAAGCGGAAAGTCCTTCGGCGATTCATTGATAAACACTACCGCGTGGGGATTTCCCATTGAAACGCAGGTCATATTGTACTCTCTGCCGTCTACCGTAATCGGCTCGTCAATAACTCTTTCTTTGTCACTTTTAACGGGGATATTTTCAGCGTTTAAAATCGGAACGCCCATATCAACCCTTGCGCTTTTTGCCTTACCGTTTTCGGCGGTGATATCAATATATTTAACCGCGCCCATACTCTCTATTGAAACAGAGGTTTTATCGGTAAGCCCGTTATCGTAAACGTACTTTGCAACGCAGCGTATTCCGTTGCCGCACATTGCGCCCCTTGAGCCGTCGGCGTTGTACATAACCATTTCAAAATCAGCCTTTTTGCCTTTTTTGATAATTATAATCCCGTCGCCGCCGATACCGAAGTGTCTGTCCGACAGGGCTATTGCCGCCGCTGCTTCGTCTTTAATCTCTTTTTCGGTGCAGTCAAAATAAACATAGTCGTTACCGCAACCGTGCATTTTTGTAAACTTCAAAGCCGTCCCCCCAGTCATTACGATTTAGTATTATAGCATATTACAAAACTTATTATCAATAGAAAATAAACACAATTTAAGGGAAATATTTGCTTTACAAATTGTGTATTTTGTAGGTTTTGTAACAAACTGCATAAATTTTAACAAAAAATTCAAAATTCTTGTAACAAAATAACCAAAAAGCACTTGATTTTGCAATGCATAGATGGTATAGTGATGGTATAGTATAGTTGGTAAATTTTATATTTTAAAAAAGGAGATAAAATATGGCTAAGGTAAAAGAAGAATACCAGCTGCCTATATATCTGTTCCACGACGGGACGAATTATAAGGCATATGAATTCTTCGGCGTTCATAAAATTAAGGGTAATACCTACGCTTTCCGCGTATGGGCTCCCGAAGCCGAGGCTGTAAGCGTTGTAGGCGATTTCAATTCCTGGAACGCCGAAGCGCATAGATGCTTCCCCATTTCCCCCGGAATCTGGGAGGCGATAATTGACGACGTCAATATTTACGACTGCTATAAATACGCTATAACCGCTAAGGACGGGCGCGTTCTTATGAAGGCGGACCCGTATGCAGTTCATCAGGAGACGAGACCCGCGACGGGCTCAAAGGTCTACGAGCTTCCCGATTACAAATGGACGGATAAAAAGTGGAAGGAAGAAAGTGCAAAAGGGACAATACTTGATAAGCCCGTTAATATTTACGAAATCCACTTTGGCTCCTGGAAACAGCACGACGACGGCAATTTCTACACATACAGAGAAATGGCAGACGAGCTTATCCCCTACGTTAAGGAAATGGGATACACTCATATTGAAATGCTGCCGATTATGGAATACCCGTTTGACGGCTCATGGGGTTATCAGGTAACGGGCTACTTTGCCGCAACCTCACGTTACGGCGTACCCGACGACCTTATGTACTTCGTTGATAAGTGCCATAATGCAGGAATCGGCGTTATTCTTGACTGGGTACCTGCTCACTTCCCGAAGGACGCGCACGGGCTATACGAATTTGACGGCTCCTGCTGCTACGAATACGCTGACCCGAGAAAGGGCGAGCACAAGGAATGGGGAACGAGAGTTTTTGACTATTCAAAAAAAGAGGTATGCTCCTTCCTGTTCTCCTCCGCAATGTTCTGGGTTGACCGCTTCCATTTTGACGGACTGCGCGTTGACGCCGTAGCCTCAATGCTCTACCTTGATTACGGAAGAAAGAACGGCGAATGGACGCCGAACAAAAACGGCGGCAGGGAAAACCTTGAGGCGGTTGAATTTTTCAGAAATCTCAACACCGCGATGTTCAGAGAGCACCCCGAGGTTATGATGATAGCCGAGGAGAGCACGGCGTGGCCGATGATAACGATGCCTACGGATATAGGCGGGCTCGGTTTCAACTTCAAGTGGAATATGGGCTGGATGAACGATATGCTGCGCTATACTTCAATGGACCCGCTGTTCAGAAAAGGCAACCATAACTGCATTACCTTCAGCTTTTTCTACGCATTTTCAGAAAACTTTATTCTTCCAATCAGCCACGATGAGGTTGTTCACGGCAAGGCGAGTCTTCTTAACAAAATGCCCGGCGACTACGATATGAAGTTTGACGGAATGAGGCTGTTCCTTGCATATATGTTCGCCCATCCCGGAAAAAAGCTTCTCTTTATGGGCAGCGAATTCGGTCAGTTCATTGAATGGAATTACAAGCAGGGGCTTGACTGGATTCTTCTTGAATTTGAAAAGCATAAAAAGCTTCAGGATTTCACAAAAGAGCTTAACAATTTCTACAAAAATCACAGCGAGCTGTGGGAAATTGATTACAGCTGGGACGGCTTTGAATGGATAGCCGCGGACGACAACTGCAACAGCGTTATCGCCTTCAGAAGAAAGAACAAAAAGGGCGAGGAGCTCATCGCAGTATTCAACTGGACTCCGAACAGCTTCGGAAGCTACAAGATAGGCGTACCCGAAAAGGGCAAGTACAAGGTCGTTCTTGACACCTCGCTTGAAAAATACGGCGGAGACAAACCGCGTCTTTCAGGCACCTATAAAACTATTGACACACCGATTCACGGTCTTGAGCAATGCGTTGATATTAAGCTTCACGGCTTATCGGCGATTTATCTCAAGAAGGTTGAAGATAAAAAGCCCGAAGCAAAGCCGCAGAAGAAGGCTAAACCAAAGGCAAAAACAATTAAGAAAAAATAATTTACGGAGGATATAAAATGACACACAAGACAGATGTTGTTGCAATGCTTCTTGCAGGCGGTCAGGGCAGCAGACTCGGCGTTTTAACAAAAAGCATTGCAAAACCCGCAGTTCCCTACGGCGGGAATTACCGTATTATTGATTTTCCGCTTTCAAACTGCGTAAACAGCGGTATTTACACAGTTGGCGTATTAACCCAGTATCAGCCTCTCGTTCTCAACGATTACCTCGGCAACGGTCAGCCCTGGGATCTGGACAGAATCAACGGCGGCGTTCACGTTCTCTCGCCTTACGAGGCTATCGGCGGCGCTGAATGGTATAAGGGTACTGCAAACGCTATTTACCAGAACATTGCTTTCATTGAAAAATACGACCCCGAATACGTTGTTATTCTTTCGGGCGACCATATTTACAAGATGAATTACGCAAAGATGATTGATTTCCACAAGAAGAACAACGCCGATTGCACTATTGCAGTCCTTGAAGTTCCGTGGGAAGAGGCGTCGCGCTTCGGTATTCTTGCAACAGACGAGAACGATAAGATTTACGAATTTGCCGAGAAACCCGCTCAACCGAAATCAAACAAGGCTTCAATGGGCGTTTACGTTTTCAGCTGGGACAAGCTGCGCAAGTACCTTACAGAGGATGAGGCTAATCCCGAGTCCTCAAACGACTTCGGTAAGAACATTATTCCCGCTATGCTTGCGGACAACCAGAGAATGTTCGCGTTCCCGTTCAAGGGCTACTGGAAGGACGTCGGCACTATTGACAGCCTTTGGGAGGCTAACCTTGATATTATTAACCCGAACGTTGACCTTGACCTTTCGGACAAAACGTGGAAGGTATACTCCCGTAATCCGATGGCTCCGCCGAGCTACATCGACAAAAATGCCGTAGTTGAGAATTCCTCAATCGGCGAGGGCTGCGAAATTGACGGCAATATTGATTACTCCGTCGTTTCGCCGAACGTAACCGTAGAAACGGGTGCAGAGGTTAAGTATTCGGTAATTATGCCGGGCGCAAAAATCGGAAAGAACGCTAAGGTTTACTACTCAATTATCGCTGAGGACGCAGTTATTGAGGACGGCGCTCAAGTTGGCGAAATTCCCGAAAACCTTGAAAACCCGGAGGACTGGGGCGTTGCGGTAGTAGGCTCTAATGCTAGAATAAAAGCAGGCACAAAGATTGCGCCGAAGGATATGATTGCATCAGGAGAGGAGGTATAAGCATGAACGGAAAGAAAGTTCTCGGCATGATATTTGCCAATATCCACGAGGAAGCGCTTGACGCGCTCACAAATATGAGAACGATGGGTTCTGTTCCCTTCTGTTCCCGTTACAGACTTATTGACTTTCCGCTTTCCAATATGGTTGAAGGTCAGATTACAAAAATCGGCGTTGTTACTAACGCTAACTTCAATTCACTGATGGACCACGTTGGCACAGGCAAGCCCTGGGATTTATCAAGAAAGACGGACGGACTTTACCTACTTCCCCCGTATTCGCTTAATTCAACAACAATGTGGGGCAACCGCATTGACGCTATTTACGGCAATATGGGCTTCCTTGACCAGAGCAATCAGGAATACGTTCTTATGACAGACTGCTACAATATTATGAGCATTGACTATTCAAAGCTCTTTGAAGCTCACGAAAAGAGCGGCGCTGCAGTTACTATAGTAGGCGTTAAGGGCAAGCTCCCGAAGAATATGAGCTCACTGCTCGTATTTAACGACGTTGCCGCTGACGGAAAAATCAACGAAGCGGTGCTTGACCCCGCAACGGAGGATGAGGTTTTCTATTCCTGCAACATTATTCTTATTAAGAAATACCTTCTTCAGACACTTATAACAAACGCTCATTCAAAGAATGAGGTTTCTTTCCAGAGAAGCATTCTTATGAACTGCATCAACAGCGGCAAGGCTTACGCTTACGACGCTACGGATTGCTTTGTGGGTACCGTTGACAGCGTACAGAGCTATTACGATATTTCAATGTCTCTCCTTGAAAAGGAAAACAGAAGGAAGCTCTTTGCTCCCGACGCTCCTATTTACACTAAAGAGAGAGACGATATGCCTACCGTCTACGGTACGGAGGCAAAAATCAACAACTCCCTTATCGCAGACGGCTGCCAGATTAAGGGTACGGTTGAAAACTGTATCATATTCAAAGGCGTTAAGGTTGAAGAGGGCGCAGTAGTTAAAAATTCAATTCTTATGCAGGATACCGTTATCGGCGAAAACAGCAAGGTTAATTACATCATTGCCGATAAGAACGTTAACATTAAATCAGGAGTTGAGCTTTCAGGCGCCGCTAATTATCCCGTAAGCCTTTCAAAAGATACCAGAATATAATTCGGAATTCGGAATGCGGAATTCGGAATTAAAAGCACACACCTCTAAAGATTGGAGATTAAATTATGAAAGTATTATACGTTGCCTCTGAGGCACTTCCGTTTATGGCTTCGGGCGGACTCGGCGATGTAGCGGGCTCGCTCCCCGCAGCGCTGAGAAAACGCCTTATCGGCTGCCGCGTTGTTATGCCCCTTTACGACAGCATTAAGCAGGAATATAAGGACAAGATGAAGTTCATCACCTCAATTTCCGTTCCCGTTTCATGGAGAAGGCAGTACTGCGGCATATTTGAGGCTAAATACAACGGAGTTATTTACTATTTCCTTGACAATCAGTACTATTTTAAACGCGAGGGAATTTACGGACACTATGACGACGCAGAGCGTTTTGCATTCTTCTCAAGAGCGGTACTTGAAATTATTCCGCAGCTTGACTGGAAACCCGATATTATTCATTGCAACGACTGGCAAAGCGCGCTTACGCCGCTTTATTACAGCTGTTACTATGCTCAGGCACCGGGTTATGAAAACATAAAAACTGTTTTTACAATCCACAACATTCAGTACCAGGGCAAATACGGCAACGAGCTGCTTGACGACGTACTCGGCATAGGTCCCGAAAACTACAACCTCATTCAGTACGACGGACTTGTTAACTTTATGAAGGCGGGTATTGAATGCGCCAACAAGGTTACAACCGTTTCGCCGACTTATGCTAAGGAAATCCTTGACCCATGGTTCAGCCACGGACTTGACCCGATTCTCAACCAGAGAAGCTGGAAGCTCTGCGGTATACTGAACGGTATTGATACGGATAACTACAACCCGAAAACAGACCCGAATATTGCCGTTAACTATGATACTAAAAATTATATCAAGGGCAAAGCGGCTAACAAAAAAGCGCTTCAGGAATATATGGGAATGGCAGTGCGCGACGACGTTCCGCTTATCGGAATCGTTTCCCGCCTTGCGGGGCACAAGGGCTTTGACCTTATGAAAGAGGTACTTGAAAAGAGCCTCTGGGAGCGCGACGTTCAGTACGTTGTACTCGGCTCGGGCGAATGGCAGTACGAGAGCTTTTTCAGAGAGCTCCACGATAAATATCCCGATAAGGTTGGCATTTGTATCGGCTTTGTTCCCGAGCTTGCAAGAAAGATTTATGCGGGCGCGGATATGTTCTTAATGCCGAGCAAGAGCGAGCCCTGCGGACTTTCTCAGATGGTAGCGCTCCGCTACGGTACTATCCCGATAGTACGCGAAACGGGCGGACTCAAAGACAGCATTACCGACAGCGGCGACGGCGAGGGCAACGGCTTTACCTTCAGCAATTACGACGCATACGATATGCTCGGCGCTATTTACAGAGCGGTTGAGGGCTATCAGAACAGGGACGGTTGGAAAATTCTCGTTAAACGCGCGCTTGAATGCGATATGAGCTGGGGCAAATCAGCTAACGAATATATTAAGATGTACAAAGCGCTCTTAAAAGACTGATATAAAAACAAAAAGCACAGCGACGCTGTGCTTTTTATTATGTTTAATTATTTTGAATATGCGGCGTTTCCGCTTGTTGTTACCTTTGCGGGCGGGTTGATTGTAATTAAATCAGCCGTGCAGTTAAAGATATACTTTTCAGCCTTGATGCTGATTATACCCGAATCCGCTGTAAAGCCCTTATTACCCTCAATCTGAATACCGTCGCCCATCGTACTCTCAAGAGTCATAACCGTTGCAGTATCACCCGCTGCAAGAGGCAGTACGGTGAAGTTCTTAGCGCGGATACAGTCGTTAGCGGATTTAATCGAAATATTGGCATTCTGCTCTATTTCTATATTGAAATAGGATTCCGATTCCACCTGAGTACCGTTAATTCCGGGAACCAGGGTAACGCTCTTTGTATCAATTCCTCTGCCTGCGCTGATAATTTCAAGCGTTAAGTTTTTAACCGTAAGTTTAGACTCACACTTAACAGCGTCGGAATCAGTAGTATTTCTTGTATCGATAACAAGCCTGCCGTGACCGCGAAGTTCAAGCGTACAGTTACTTTCAATAGCGTTGCCCTTTCCGGATACGGTCAACTTATTCTCCGTTAAATCCTTAGCGGAAATATATACCTTGGGAACCTCGTTAATAACCTCTCCGTTTTCTCCCGCAATAGCAGCAACCTTGTTCTTTACCTGAATACAGTCCTTATCGCTATTGGTAATTGATACGCCCGCGAGCTTAACCTCGGTTTTAGCCGTAGCGTTAATATCGATGGTAAAGTTAGTTCTTTTGCCGATAATCTCAAAGTCGACGATTCCCTCGGGATGCGGGCTTAAATCAAGCTTATCGTTAATATCCGTAGTATTGGTTGAGGACTTGCCGAAAGAAGCATAATTAGGATTACTTACAGTTTCTTTTTCTATATCTATATAGCAGGTTGTATCAAGCCTGTACTCATCGCAGCGCTTACAGTGATAACGCCTGAAGCCGTCCTCGTCGGTAACGTAATCAAGGCTGTAATCGTGGCCGAGCGCAGGAACGATATCCTTCTTT
Source organism: Ruminococcaceae bacterium UBA3751 (assembly GCA_002371215.1). Taxonomy (GTDB): domain Bacteria; phylum Bacillota; class Clostridia; order Oscillospirales; family Acutalibacteraceae; genus Eubacterium_R. The sequence continues at coordinate 10,249 of DFGL01000014.1, forward strand.
GTTTTCTCATCAACAAAGCCGCAAACAGTACAGATATCAGCCGTAAATCCTTCTTCAGTACAGGTAGGAGCAACGGTTTTTTCTTCTAATATATGGTCGGTTCCCGCAGCCTTTTCAGTTATAGTTTTACTGCTCTCATCAACATAACCGCATACTGAGCAGACATTGATTGTATATCCGTCATCAGTACAGTTAGCGGGTACGGATTTAACCTCGTACGGATGCGGCGCAAAAGAAGTATAGTTACCTACATACTTATGACCGCATTTTGTGCAGGTGTAGGTTGTGTTGCCTTTAGAGGTGCAGGTCGGCGCGGTTACCTTGCCGTTGTCGTACTTATGCTCTTTGATTTTTGAATTAAAGCTATCGCCGCAGAGTTTACACTTATAAACCGTATAGCTTTCAAACTTATCCGTTGCCGGTACTGTTGAAGCAGCGTAAATATGGGTAGTTAAATCCTTTTCGCCCACTACCTTATAAGTCTTTTTACAGTACTTACAAACGTTGCTTTTAATATCCGCCTGAACGCAGGAGGCTTTTCTTATTATAGTCCATGAGGACGAGGGCGCGTGGGCTGTTACGGCTTTTTTCTTTGCCGAAAAAGCACCGTAAACCTTTTTCTTTTTATTCTTTTTGAACGCGCGCACCTTGTAAAAATATGTTTTGCCCGCCTTGAGCTTTTTGGCGGTATAGCTGTTTTTCTTAACGGTTGCGAGCTTTTTATACTTTCCGTTTTTTAAATCGGAAACGTAAACCTGATAGCCTGCAACGCCCTTTTGTTTTTTCCACTTAAGCGTTACCTTATTACACTTTGGCGCCGCCTTAACGCTTTTAACCTTAGCGGGCTTTTTAACCTTTGAAGCGGTTAAAGCGGAAACGCTGTATTCGTTACTTCCTGCAAATGCAACCGACGACGCGCCGCAAAGTGCCGTCAGCATAACTACAGCCATAATAATTACTGATAATACCTTTTTATACATAATATCAACTCCTAAGGCTGATTATACATTACCAATCTTTTTATGTCAATTAAAAAACATATACATATAGCTAATTTTTTATAATTAATATTTTTACATATTTCATATATTTGCATTTACAATATTGGGAATTTGTGATATGATAAAACTAACAATAAAATATAAGAAAGGGTTGTTATAAATGAAAAGGGCATTATCTGTTTTACTTTCACTTTGCTTCATATTATCACTTATGCCGCTTACGGTATTTGCTGAGCCCCTCGGTGAAAGCGGTACCTGCGGCGACAGCGTTTCATATTCCTTTGATTCTTCTACCGGAACGCTTACGCTGAGCGGTACGGGAGCAACAAGTGATTATGATTGGCAGAATTCTCCGTTTAACGGACGAAGTGAAATTCAGAAAATCATTATCGACAGCGGCGTAACCGCTATCGGAAACAATATTTTCAGAAACTGCGATGAGCTCAGCAGTATCGATATTCCCGATAGCGTTACAAGTATCGGAACGGGTGCTTTTCGCTATACGGGACTTACTGAATTTACGCTTCCCAAAGGTGTTACAAATCTCGGAGACTACGTATTCATGGGCTCTGATAAGCTCACCTCCCTGTCCGTTGAGGAAGGCAATACGGTTTATGACAGCCGCGATAACTGTAAGGCAATTATTAAAACTGCCGAAAACAAACTGCTTTTCGGATGTAATGAAACTGTAATTCCCGAAAGCATTACCGCTATTGAGAAATATGCTTTCTTCGGTGCCAAGGATATCACGGATATCAGAATTTCAAAAAACATAGCGGAAATCGGCGATGATGCATTCGGCTCCTGTTCCTCCGTTTTAAGCGTAACGGTTGACGAAGAAAACACTGTTTATGACAGCAGAAACGGATGTAACGCGATTATTGAAAGTGCTACTGACACGCTGGTTTTCGGTTGCAGGAATACGGTTATTCCCGACGGAATAAAAGCCATTGGCACAACCGCATTTGACGATTGCAGCGGTTTATCCGCTATAACGATTCCCGAAAGCGTTACTGCAATTAACGATTTTGCGTTTTACGGCTGCGGACTTACAAGCCTTGTTATTCCTGCCGCTGTAAACGAAATAGGCTATGGCGTTTTCTCAGGCTGCAGCGCCCTGAAAAACATTACGGTTGATGCTGAAAACGCAGTTTACGACAGCCGCGATAATTGCAATGCAATTATTGAAACTGCTTCAAATAAGCTTATTACCGGATGCCCCGGCTCGGTCGTTCCCAAAGGCACGGTAAGAATCAGAGAAAATGCATTTGAAGCCTTTTATACAATGAAAAGACTTTCAATTCCCCTTTCCGTTGAACATATTGAGGACGGCGCATTCACCGATTGCGGTCTGCTCGACGTTTATTACGAGGGAACCGAGGCTGACTGGAACGCAATAACAATTGATGATAACAACGAAGCTTTAACTAATGCAATCAGGCATTATAACAAATATGAAATAACGAGCCTTACAGTAACAAGCGAAGCTGAGCTTATTGCTGCGCTTAACAAAAGCGAGGTTGTTGACGAAATAAGCATTGCAGACAGTTTTACCGTTAACAGCGACTGTTCAATAAAATATGACGCGGAGCATATTAACTACTACAGCGATACGGTTGTAACCGTAGAGGAAGGCGTTACGCTTACCGTTGCAAACGGCGGACTCTTCGGAAGCTTCCGGCCGTCTTACGATGGCGACGGGGAAACGCCTCCTTTCCCGAACGGAAGGGTTATAAATAACGGCAAGATTATCGTTGATAACGGCGGCGCGCTTGAAGCTGATATTGATACGAACAACGGCGAAATTATAGTAAATAACGGCGGCTTTTCCGTTGTCTGCTGTAAAAACAACGGAACGGTTACCGTTAAAGAGGGCGGACAGTACTCAACCACAATGGTAAGAGACGCCTTTAATAACGGCACGGTAAGTATTGAAAACGGCGGTATTATGGAATCCCGCTTCGGCAGCAAAATCATTAACGAAGAAAACGGAATCATCAATCTTGACGGAACGTTTAACTGCGGTTGTCTCGGTATGGACGGCAATGACTTCGCGTGGTTTGAAAACAACGGAACGGTAAACGGTAACGGCTCGGTAATTCTTTATGAGGCAGACCGTTCATTCGCCCCTGTAGGCAATATGGATGGTCTGATTGAAGTAATAATGGACGAGCTCGGTCAGACTTCACGTTTTGAAAATTGGGAAGATATAAATATCTTTAAAAAGCTTGGCGTATCTGATTTTAATGAGCTGAAAGTAGCTCTGCCTTCAGAACGTACCGTTGCAGGCGAAGCAGTCGAAGGCAATATGGACGTTATTATTGAGCTTGAAAACGATATTACAATTCCTTCGGACGAAAGCATAGAATATATGACAAAGTTTATTGTTCCCGAAGGAATTACGCTCACCGTAAGCGACGGCGCCGTTCTTTCCTGCGGTATGGAAAACGACGGCTGCGTTAACGTTCTTTCGGGAGGAAAGCTCGCAACAACAATGGGCGGAGCTATTATAAACAGAAACGAGCTGAACGTCAGCGAAGGCGCAGAACTGACAAGCCAGATGGGCGGCGAGGTTATTAACGAAAATAACGCAACGCTCTCCCTTGACGGCACCTTTAACTGCGGCTGTTACGGATTTGACGGGAACGACGTTGCATGGTTTGAAAACAGCGGAACGGTAAACGGCAGTGGAAAAATACTGCTTTATCAGGCGGATTCCGAGACAATGCCCGTCAGCAATATGAACGCGCTGGAGGAGCATGTTGCTCAGGTAACAGGCGAAACGGGCAATATCGGTATTGCCGAAGCGTGTGTGATTAATTTTGACACACGCGGCGGAAACGAGATTGCGCCGATTTACGTTGAAAAGGTCGGCTATGCTGTCGCACCCGCCGTTCCCAAAAAAGACGGTATGTACTTCAGCGCATGGTATAAGGATGAAAATCTAAACAACTATTTCTCGTTCAATAATCCTATAAATGATAATTTGACGCTGTACGCTTCGTGGATTATTCCCGTTTCTGTTTCAAACTGGGATAAGACCACTTCAAAAGATGGCGTCGGCGGAACCTATGACGTAAACTTTATTGATGACGGACGCGGCTGTACCAATATGTCTTTCCCTGAAGGCAACGCTATACTCAGTTTAAAAGCTCATCCTGACGCAGGTTATCGGTTTGCAGGCTGGTATAAAGGCGTTTACACGGGAGACAGCAGCACTCAGCACGCAGAGCCGCTTGATTTGAATAACCCTGAAAACCTGATTTCAACCGACGCGGAATATACTCTTACGCTGGAAAAAAGCGACGTTATCATCGCCGTATTTGAAGAAATGCCGAACGACGGCTGGAGCTTATATTCAAACGTTTTAATCAACGGTAAAACTCTTAAAAATCCGAGCGAAACTATTAAGCTTGTAAAAGGCGGCAAGATGTTTATAAGCTTTGATACGGATTACAGAAACGTTAACCACGGCTACGCTCCGCTTGTAGGATTTTCGGATTGCTACGAGGGTGGCACGCTCTCATCGAAAGGCTTTTCCGTAACCGAGGGCAACGCCTCCGATTTCGGGCTGAATTACGCGGCTTGGGGACTTGACTACGACCCTCACGGCTTTATGCTGACAGCGGGAAATCTCCCTGTGGGAACAAAGGGAACGCTTGATTACTACCTCTATGAATGCGAAAATTTCAACTGGGAAACCTTTGATTTTATAAACACGCCCCGAGCTCTTATCAAAAAACTCAACTTTGAGGTAACTTCAGCTACGCCGGCACCGAAGCCGACTCCTGCGCCTGTATCAGCTTCAAAAAAAGCTAATCCGCTGGCTGTAAAAGCGAAGAAGGTTACTATCAAATTTAAAAAGCTCAGGAAAAAGAATCAGAGCGTTGCTCTTAAAAAGGCAATGACGATTTCAAAAGCTCAGGGAACGGTTACCTACGCGATTTCATCAGCTAAAAAAGGAAAGAAGAATTTCAAAAAGAAATTTAAAATCAATAAGAAAACCGGCAAGATTACCGTTAAGAAGGGCTTAAAGAAAGGCACCTACAAGCTTGTAATCAAAGTTAAAGCCGCCGGCAACAGCAACTACAAAACTGCAACTAAAACAGTTACGGTTAAGATTAAAGTTAAGTAAGGAGCACAGAAAATGACAAATGCAATCGACAGGAAAAAACATCTTAAAATCTTGCTTGCGCTCGTAATTTGTTTTGCCGCCTTCGGACTTTGCATTTCGCTCAGCACTCTCACCGCTGAAGCAAAAACAATTACGATTAAAACGCCGGAGGATTTGCACGATATCAACTGGGCGAATAAAGGCTTCGGACCGGGAAACACATATATAATCGGAAACGATATGACTCTCGGCGAAAGCGACGAGGCAACCGTTTTACTTACAAAGGGCAATTTTGTAATTGATTTTAACGGTCATACCGTACAGAATGCCAACAACGCTCTCGGTGTATTCTCGCTCAGAGGCGCAACGGTAACTTTTAAGGACAGCAGAGTTTCAAACAGCAAGCCGAGCGTTCGCTCTTTTGGCGCCGGCGCTATTGATATGACTGCGGGAAAGCTCGTTATCGAAAGCGGAAATTATCTTGGCTTAAGCAACGGAACAAACAATCCCACGGGGCTTCATGTAGGCGGAGGAACCTGCGTTGTAAACAACGGCTTCTTCTACGGCGAAACGATTGGCGCGGACTGCTCCGGCGGTAATCTTTATATCAACGGCGGAACCTTCCAAACTGCATATCTCTTTGCTCTCGGCAATCTCGGAAACGGCAACATCAAAATTTCAAAAGCGAATTTTATAAGCGGAACTACCACCTACGGCTATCATTTTGCCCTCGGTGCATTTGAGCCGAATCAGCAGTATTACGATTTCAGCAAGTGGCTTGCAAGCGGCTCCTCATTCTCTTCCGATTTCCAGACAGGCTATTGGAATATGCAGACCTCTATAAGCGCATATCCCGCTTACGGTAACTATTACGCTGTTGCTTTTGACACTCCGAATCTTTCCGTTAAAAGCAATATAAAAATGCCCGCTACCTCAATAAAAAAACTAAAAGCGGGCAAGAAGCAGCTGAAAATCAGCTATAAGAAAAAGAGCGGAATTACAGGCTATGAGATTCAGCTTGCAACAAATAAAAAGTTCACTAAAAACAAAAAGACCGTTACCGTAAATAAAGCTAAAACGGCTTCCAAAACAGTCAAGAAGCTGAAAAAAGGCAAGAAGTATTACGTCCGCATAAGAACCTACAGAAATTTCAACGGAACAAAGCTCTATTCAAAATGGAGCACAATAAAAGCAAAAAAGACCAGATAACTATAGTAACATATTAAAAGGCTGACTCACAAATATGTGAGCCAGCCTTAAATTAATCATTAAGTTTTAACAGCATTTATCCTTTTTCTCTGCTTCCATTCTTGTTTTGACAAGCGCTTCCTCAAAGGTTTGAATCTTATATCCCTCTGAATCGCGGTCAATATCCTCTGTAAGAATCTGTACAGCCTCAACGATAGCCCATATTAACGAAGCTATTAAGCCAAGACCCGCAAAAAGTGAACCGAGCGTTGCAACGAGAATATGAATAACGCCCTTTGTACTGTCGCCGAGATAGAAATTATGTATACCGAAAACGCCGAGAAATGCAGCGAGGATAACGGCTACATACTTTCTTTTTATCTTATACCCTTCGGGATAATCCGTTCTTGGGGGCTGCTTTACGGGCGCTGCCTGCTGATACCCGGGAGGAACGTACTGAGGAGGCATATACTGAGCCTGTTCAACCCGATAGTATTCCTGCTGAGGCGGTGCCTGGGGCGGTACAGCCTGTTCCGCTTCCTGAACGGGAGG
>DFGL01000056.1 GCA_002371215.1 Ruminococcaceae bacterium UBA3751
GCCGGCGTGATGGAATTGGCAGACGTGCCGGACTCAAAATCCGGTCCTGGCGACAGGGTGCGGGTTCGACCCCCGCCGCCGGCACCATTAAAACCGTGAGCTATTTTGCTCACGGTTTTTATTTGACTAAATTATTATTAATGCTATAATATTGAAAAGGCGGTGATTTTTTGAAATATATAATGTTCTATTTTAGAGACATAATTCCTTATATGCTTATTGCCGCTTTATTTATTTTGTCAGTAAGATTTTACAAGTACAAAAGATATAAAAATAACAGCGTTAAAACTGAAATTCTTATTTTTATATTTTATTTGTATCTTATTGCGGTTTTCCTTAAAACTGTAGTTCCAAGCGAAATACTGCGCCTGAACTTCACTTCAAACTGCTTTATGCTGCCAAACAGAGATTCTGTTTATAATAACCCCGCTCAGTCATATATTTATATACGTTCTTTTGTGATTGAAGGCTTGTGGTTCAGGCTGTTTCACGTTTTCATTCTCAATTTGATATTGCTTGTTCCGTTTGGCATACTTTTTCCTTTATTATATCCTAAGCAAAAGGATAAAACTATTTTAATTGGATTTTTAATAAGCTGTTCTATTGAGTTTTTACAGCTGTTTACTGACCGACTTACTGATACTTTTGATATTTTTTTAAACACGCTGGGTGTTATAATAGGATATATGATTTATAAATTAATAATGAAAATAAAAGAGCGCAGGAAAGCATAATTCCTGCGCTTAAATATTAATTTACAACATTCTGCGGATGACCTTCAAGGAAGGCTCTGAGATTATCTTCGAGAATTGAAATCAGTCTTGCTCTCGTTTCATACCCCGCCCACGCGATGTGAGGCGTTATAAAGCAGTTTTTAGCTTTAAGAAGGGGATTGTCAGCTTTAGGCGGCTCTGTTGTTAAAACGTCAATTCCCGCTGCCGTAAGCTTGCCGCTGTTAAGAGCTTCAGCAACAGCTTTATCGTCTATTACGGGTCCACGCGAGGTGTTAATAAGAATTGCGCCGTCTTTCATTTTAGAAATGTTTTCAGTATTGATTAAGCCGGTTGTTTCAGGGGTTAGGGGACAGTGACAGGTGATAATATCGCTGTTATTAAGCAGTTCATCAAGCGAGACAAACTTAATATCTGTAAATTTTTCCGGTTTCGGATGCGGCGTGTAAGCCATAACTGACATTCCGAATGCTTTTGCAATTTCAGAAACGCGTAAGCCAATTGAACCAAATCCGATTATTCCGATTGTTTTGCCTGAAAGCTCAGTCAGAGGAGCCTTCCAAAAGCAAAAGTCAGGGCAGTCAGTCCATTCGTTATTATGAACTGCATCGCTGTGGAGCGTTACCTTATTAGTAATTTGAAGAATAAAAGCAAATACAAGCTGAGCTACGGCATTAGTTGAATATGCAGGGATGTTGGAAATTGTAATTCCAAGCTCTCTCGCAGCCTTACCGTCAATAACGTTATATCCCGTCGATTGCAAGCCTACGTAGCGTAATTTAGGCATTTGCTTTAACATATCAGCATTAATTACCGTTTTATTTATTAAGAGTATTTCAGCGTCCTTAGCGCGTTCAATAACTAATTCAGGCGGCGTTCTGTCATAGGTAGTGAGTTCGCCGAACTGAGCAATTCCTTCCCAGCTTAAATCACCGGGGTTTGTAGTATATCCGTCCAAATTAACTATTTTCATACTATCACCTCTGTACAAATTATAACCCTATAAAAAAATAAAATCAACTATTTATTGATTAGAAAGAAAATATAGGTTATAATTAACATATAATTAAATATGAAAAGAATATTTAATATATTAATATGTTTACTTTTTATTTTTGTTTTAGTTTTCGGCATTAACGGTACGTACAGGATTTTAAAATCCGTAAGCACACCTTCAAATGCGAGAACAACTGTTGTAATTGACGCAGGACACGGCGGAAAAGATTGCGGAACAATTGGCATTGACGGAACAGAAGAAAAGAAAATCAACCTTGAAATAGCGCTTGCACTGCGCGATTTTCTTGAGGTTAGCGGTATTAATACTAAAATGACAAGGGAAGGGGATTACGAGCTTTATCCCGACGGAAGCGATAAGTCCCGCTCTGACCTTTATAACCGCTTGGATTTTGTTAATTCAACACCGAATTCAATTCTTATTTCAATTCATCAGAATCATTATACCGATGAAAGTGCGTGGGGAAGCCAAATATGGTTTTCTCCCAATGACAATATTAGTAAGCATTATGCCGATATAATTCTGAATAACGTTAAATCGCTTCTTCAAAGCGACAATGAAAGAATCAATAAAAAGTCGGATAACAGCTATTATATTCTGTACAAAGCTAAAGTACCTTCAATTATGATTGAATGCGGTTTTATGAGTAACAGAAATGATAACGATAATTTAAAAAACAGGGAATATCAAAGAAAATATGCCTATTCTGTTTTAACGGGCATATGCGGGGAAATATAATTATGGCAAGCAAAAACAAATCAATATACATTTGCTCTGAATGCGGGTACGAAAGCGTTAAATGGTACGGAAAATGCCCTCAATGCGGCGAATGGAACACGATGGACGAGCATGAACAGGTAGTGACCGCGGGTAAGACAAAAGCTTCGCGTCAGGCGGTTTCCATAAAGCCCGTTCAGCGTATCAGCGAAATAAGTTCGGACATTGAATCGCGAATTAATTCGGGTATTAACGAATTTGACAGAGTTCTCGGAGGCGGTATAGTTGAGGGAAGCCTCATACTGCTCTCAGGTGACCCGGGAATAGGCAAATCAACGATTTTGCTTCAAATCTGCCAAACAATTCAGAATAACGTGAAAGTCCTTTATATAAGCGGCGAGGAGAGCACGAGACAGATTAAACTACGAGCCAACAGATTAGGTGTTGATAATGAAAACCTGTTTGTACTTGCTCAGACAGACGTTGCCGTAATTGTTGAAACAATAAAAGTTGAAAAGCCGGGTCTTGTTATAATCGACAGTATACAGACCATGGTTATTGACGATATTTCTTCTTCTGCAGGCAGTATTACACAGGTCAGGGAAAGCACGAACGTCTTTATGCACCTTGCAAAAAGTATGGGAATACCTATTTTCGTTGTTGGCCACGTAAACAAGGACGGAGCAATAGCCGGTCCAAAGGTACTTGAACATATTGTTGATACCGTTCTTTATTTTGAAGGCGAACGTAATTATTCGTACAGAATCCTAAGAAGTGTAAAAAACCGATTCGGCTCAACTAATGAGATAGGCGTTTTTGAAATGACTCAGAGCGGGCTTCAGGAGGTTGAAAATCCGTCGTTACTTATGTTATCTGGCAGGCCAAAAAACACCAGCGGAACCTGCGTTGCCTGCACAATGGAGGGCTCAAGGCCGATTTTGGCAGAGGTACAGGGACTTGTTACCGCAACGGGTTTTGGTACACCAAGAAGAATGAGCACCGGATTTGATTATAACAGGATGAGCATGCTTATTGCTGTTCTTGAAAAAAGAGCAGGGTACTTTTTCAATGGAATGGACGCTTATTTAAACGTTGTAGGCGGTTTAAAGCTGTACGAGCCTGCGGCAGATTTAAGCGTGGCAATGGCATTGGTATCTTCGCTAAAAGATACCGTTGTTAATGAAAATACGCTTGCTTTCGGCGAAATAGGGCTTGCAGGGGAAATCAGAGCAGTAAATAACTGTGAGCAAAGAATTGCAGAAGCTAAAAGGCTAGGTTTTACCAAGTGCATTATACCGTTTCATAACTACAAATCATTGTCTAAAGAGCTGAAAAAGAGCTTGGAAGTAGTTCCTGTAAGAACAATACGCGCAGCGTTTGAAGCTGTAACCGAATAGGAGGAAATTATGCCGTATATTATCGTATTAGTATTAGTAATAGCAATTGTTGTACTCGCTGCAAGAAAGCAAAAATTTGAGCAAAATAAAGAAAAGAACCAGATGAACAAAGAGAATTCCGCTCGCAAAGCTGAAAAAGAAAACAGCATTGAGGTTAACGACTTTGTTGAGGTTGAGGATAACAGTATAAACAATGATTGATTTATCTAATTATAAAGGTGTTATTCTTGATTTTGACGGTACGTTATCAGACTTTCAACGTTCAAAAGAGAATGCAATGGCTAAAATAACGCCTTATTTAAAAGAAAAAGGCGTTTTGGTTGATGAATACTGGTCACATTATGAAGAAATCTTTGAACCGTTGTTTTCAAGATATGTAAATAACGAATTAACTGTAACAGAATACAGGTTAATGCGTTTTATTCATCACGGCATTACAAAAGAAGACGCAATTATTTATAATGAAATTTATTTAAATGAGGTTCATAAGCCTATACTATTTGATGACGTAATACCTTTTTTAAAGAAAATAAAGAGCAGGGGACAAAAAGTTTATATTCTTTCTAACGGCCCCGAAAGTCAGCGTCCGAAAATAGAGGGAACTAAAATAATTAATTACATTGATGAAATCTTTATTTCTTCAGAAATGGGACTCGGAAAGCCTGATATTAAAGCGTACGAGTACGTTATTAATAAAACTAAATTGCATCCGCACGAATTGCTAATGATAGGCGATAATTATGAAAACGATTGCGTTGCTACTGAAAAAGCAGGAATTAAAGCTGTTCAAATAATAAGAGGAGCAAATGAAGTAAAACATAAGACAGCAATCAAATCGCTATCAGAATTATTATAAAGCTATGCAAAAGCATAGCTTTTTTCTTTTAATAATAATAAAAGCAGGGAGGACTGAAAAATTAACACAATTTCGCAAAATTAATATTTTGCGAAATATAGGGGAGTTTAAATATGAGAATATAGCTAATTACCGCCTTATTAGCAATAAGAGTGCTGTTTTATTAGGTTTTGTTTACTTATTAATAAATATCTATTATTAATTGCTTCAACTGTATACGTTAAAAATAATTAAATAAAACATCTTATCGTTTTTATATTTTTTATTGGATGCATTTTGTCTTCCTTAGTTCAGGAATTTAAATCCGATAAAAATTATCTGAACGATAAATTGTATTACTGAACAAATTTTATTTGATGTATTTTTAGTGTTTTTTTAATATTCTGACTAAAAAGCATTTATTAAAATTTTTCTGAATGATGAAATGTACAAATAAACTATTTTTATTGGCTGTAAACAAGAGCTGTAATTTATCATATTACTCTATATATTTATACTTGATTTTTTTATTCCCTTTTGGTATGATATTTCTATACTTCAAAAGTTTTGCGAAATTATTATATGAGGTTCTGCTTATGAAAAGAGAAGATTTTTATCTGCTTCCGCCTCTTGTTCAGGATTATCTTGTTTACATTGAGGCTATTAAAGGACACAGCAATTTATCTGTAATTGAATACGCAGGTGATTTAAGAAATTTTTTCATATTTATTGTCGATTTAAAGCATCTCTCCCCTGTTTACACTGCTGCCGGTGAACCGGACCTAAGACAAATTGATATTAATGTAATTAAATCAATTACTCTTAATGACGCTTATCAGTTTTTAATATATTTACGTAATGAACGCCATAACAGCGAAGCTACACGAGCGCGCAGAGTTATTGCTATACGCAGATTTTTTGCTTATCTTACTGATAATCTTCATTTATTGGAAACGAATACAATGAAGAATCTTGATACGCCTAAAATTAAAAAATCGCTCCCCAAGTACCTGACACTTGAGGAGGCTCAAAGACTGTTATCAGTTATAGACGGAAAATATAAAGAACGCGATTATGCAATTATAACACTATTTTTAAACTGCGGAATGAGACTTGCGGAGCTTGTTTCGATAGATTACACAGATATTCGTTCGGATAATACTCTTGTTATTACAGGTAAAGGTAATAAAGAACGAATAGTTTACCTTAACGACGCCTGCGTTAACGCTGTAAATGCATACAGAAAAGTCCGTCCAAATGACGGAGTTAAGGACAGAGCGCTGTTTCTCAGCTCCAGGAATCAAAGAATCAGCCCGAGAATGGTTGAAATTATGGTAAATAAATATCTTGAAAAAGCAGGTCTCGGAGGCAGAGGCTTATCCGTTCACAAGCTACGGCATACTGCGGCAACGCTTATGTATCAGCACGGAAACGTTGATTTGCTCTTACTAAAAGAAATACTCGGGCACGAAAATCTCGGAACGACGGAAATATATACTCACATTACCTCAGACGCTACGCGCGAGGCAATAAAATCCAATCCTCTATCCGGTGAAAAACCACCTAAAGCGTAATTAACGTATTCAGCAAATACGATAGCAAAGCACTGACTGCTGCAAGACAAGTCAGAAGAATAAAATATATTAAATAGTACTTAAGATATGACTTAAGATTATTATCTTTTGTCATATCTTTTTTATTTACCGTATTATAAATAGTACGGCTAAGTTTACATGAAGTATTAACTGAATACAGCAAAAGCGTTTCAAATGCTGCAGCTTCCGGAATTATCATCAGAAGAGAATATCCTATTCCCTTTAGTTTATACGACGTATAGTAATACGCTATCTTTATTGAAATTGCTGCTCCTGTAACTAAAGGAACCGTATAAATAACGGGATAACCTATAATGCACATTCCAAAAAGTACGGTAATTAAGAACACGGTAAGATAAACGCTCATTCTGTAAAAATACATACTTATAAAACTGCCAATGTTAACGGTTAATTCATTTTTTAAAATGCTTTCAATATGCGATACTCCGAAAAGCTTAATAAATGCAGTCCCTAAAACAAGACCGCCGATATATAAAACAACGGCATAGATAATTATTTTATTTTCGTAAATAAATTCAGAAGGATTTATGCGCTCATTATTATTCATCAAACGCGAATCCTCTTTCCCTTTACAGTAATAACATAACCTACAAGAGCGCTGATTAATAAAGATAAAACTACCTTTATTAAGAACAAGAGCCAGCTATTATCATTAAATACAGTATTAAATAAAGAGTAAACAATCAACGGAATCTGACTAAGTATTCCCGTTAATACTCCGTTATTCTTTTGACCGTATACAGATATTAAGCTTACTGTAAACGCAGAAAGGCAAAATACAATAATAGTAAGTATCTTTGCAGTCTGAACGCTTAAATCGGCTTTAAAAATTAAATAGCTAATTATAAAGGAATATAATAAGAGCGAAACAACCGTAGAAATAACTACCTTTAATATATATTTTAAAACTATTTTTTCAGTACTGCTTTTTTTCATAAAAACTCCCCCGATATCACTAATTGATATTCGGGGGAATTCTAATTTAGAACATTATTAAATTATTCTTCAATTTTCTTTTCTGCTTCCTTAGCGGTATCGGATTTTTCTGAAATTTCTTCGCTCTTAGTTTTCTTAGTATTCTTTTTATCCTTAGCGGCTTCGCGAGCTGCCTCAACTTCCTTCTTGTGCTGTTCCGTCTTAGTTACGTTCGTATTAACAGCCCAGCGCTGAAGGCGCATTTTAGTTCTGTCAGCACCGGTTTCAATAACGATATCTTCTTCGCGGATTTTAACAACTTTTCCTACGATACCGCCGATTGTAATAATCTCATCACCGATTTCAAGAGAAGAACGCATTTCCTGCTCTTCCTTCTGGCGCTTTCTCTGGGGCCTTATCATCATAAAATACATAACGCCGACAAGCGCAACCATAAGAATTATTGAACCATAGGGATTACCTGCGCCGCTACCTGAAGCGGAGCTTCCCTGCTGAGCCATATTCATCATTAAAATAAAATCCATAGTCTTATCCTCCAATTATGAATTTAGTAACATTATGATTATATAGTAAAATATCAATTATTGCAAGAACTTTTTAAATTCTTGTGTCAAGAAGGTCACAGTATTCGTTTTTATAATCTGTAAAAGAACCGTTTTCAAGATTTTCCCTGATTTCAGCCATAAGATTATTGTAAAAATGAAGATTATGAATAACAGCGAGCCTCATAGCAAGCATTTCTCCGGACTTAAACAAATGTCTTACATAAGCTCTTGAATAATTCCTACAGGTTGAGCAGGTACATTTTTCATCAATCGGAGCTTCATCATTGGCATACTTTGAGTTATTTATATTTATTATACCCTTTTTAGTGAATAAATGCCCATGGCGCGCATTACGCGAAGGCATAACGCAATCAAAAAGGTCCACTCCCCTGCTGACGCCTTCAAGGATATTTCCCGGAGTGCCTACGCCCATAAGGTACCTTGGTTTATTCTTCGGTGCATAAGGTTCAACGGCAGAGATTATTCTGTACATATCCTCTTTAGGTTCTCCTACGGCAAGGCCTCCTATTGCATAGCCGTCAAGGTCAAGCTTGGCAATCTCTTTCATATGCCAAATTCTTAAATCATCATAAGTACAGCCTTGATTTATGCCGAACAAAAGCTGCTGCTTATTGATAGTATCCGGAAGAGAATTTAATCTTTCCATTTCAGCCTTACAGCGTTCAAGCCAGCGCATCGTTCTTTCGCAAGCTTCTTTTGCATAGTCGTAAGAGGCGGGGTTTTCAACGCATTCATCAAACGCCATGGCTATTGTTGAGGCGAGATTGGACTGAATTTGCATACTTTCCTCCGGTCCCATAAAGATTTTACGCCCATCAATATGAGAATTAAAGGTTACGCCTTCCTCTTTGATTTTATTTAGCTTTGCAAGAGAAAAAACCTGAAAGCCGCCTGAATCAGTGAGAATAGGACGATTCCAGTTTGTGAATTTATGTAAGCCGCCAAGTTCTTTTATTAATTTATCATCAGGTCTGACGTGAAGATGGTAGGTATTACAAAGCATTATCTGAGCACCTACGTCTTCCAAATCGCGGGTTGAAAGACCGCCTTTTATTGCTGCAGACGTTGCAACGTTCATAAAACACGGTGTCTGAACAGTTCCGTGAACAGTTTCAAACGCTGCTCTTCTTGCTGCGCCTTCTTCTTTTAAAACAGTAAATTTCATAATTTTTCCTCAATAATTAGTTATTGCATTATATCATAAAATAAAATTATAATCAATATAAAAATAGCGGAGCATTGCTCCGCTATTAAATTAAGCTTTTACCTTACGGCGCTTTGAAAATTCGCCCGTAAATTTCTTTTTCTTATACTTCTTATTAGCTCTTACTCTTACATAGTATTTTTTGCCTTTCTTAAGGCCTGTAATCTTATAAGAAGTAGTTTTCGGATTGTTTATCGTTATTGTTTTAGCACCCGCCATACTCTTTTTTGTGGAGTACTGAATCTGATATGCGCTTGCGCCCTTCTTTTTCTTCCACTTAAGAGTAATCGTACCGTTTTTACCATTATACTTCTTTAAAGCGTGCTTGTAGTAATAACGACGGGTAATCTTTGAATAATTACCGCGTTCCCACTGACCCTTTGAATTCTTCTTATAAGCGGCAAAGCAGAACTCGTATAATCCGCCGTTTTTCAGGTTTTTAAGGTAATACTCGGTCTTTCCGTTAGTCCAAGCATAGCTCCATGTTTTTGTTCCGGCTTTGCGGTACATTACACGGTAGTTCTGAGCGCCCTTTATAGCGCCGAAACGAACTCTCATCTGCTTTTTCTTTGAAAGGCTCGTAGTTCTTACCTTCTTCGGTCTCTTTATTGATTTATTAACCGGAGCAGCATTTGCCACTTTGTCGGAAGGTGTTATTGCAGCATACGGAGAAGCAGGTGTTGTCGGTGTTGTATTCTGAGGCACATCCTCAGTTTTTGTCTTTTTACAAACTGTACAAGTATAAGTAATTTTTTTACCGTCAGCTGATTTAACGCCCTTGTCCCAAGTGTGTTTACCTGTTGCTTTAATAATTTTTTGTGCAACAAGTTCGGTACCGCAAACCTTACATACACTACCGTCAGTTAAGCCTGAATTAGCACAGGTTGCAGCCTTTCCTTTTACAACCTCAGGAGTATGATCCGTCATCGGAACTTCAGCCTCGGGAATAAAGAATTTGCAATCCTCACAGTACTTTGAAACAATGCCTGTTGCAGTACAAGTTGGCTTCTCAATTTCTGTATCCGTAAAGTTATGAGGAACGGCTTTTTTAACAACGTTAAATACAGTATCATCAGTAATAACAACATCCGCCGGATTCAAATCATCGTTCCAAGCTAAAATATAGTGTTTACTGTCCTGATCCGGATTACCGTTAGGAAGCTGTTCAGCTTCGTCATTATCAAGCGGTTCTATGTTTTCAGGCTTGCTTCCGTGCGCTACGTACTGAGTGTCTAAGATAGCGCCGTCTATATTTAAGAAAGTAACTGTATACGTCTTTGGAGTATCAACAAGCTGGAAAATCTTAGTTTCATTAATAATAACAGTTGCAGGATTGCTATCTGCGCCGTTTAACTGCCATTTATACTCATGACCAACGTTCTGTGGAAAAGCAGGAATCTTATCAGAAGGAACGGTACCGTCCTTCTTAACAATTACAGTATCAATAATCTTATTATCAGAACCAACAAAGAAAACTTCAAATTCGTCAGCCTTAACGTCGGATTTCACATAATACGTTCCTTGACAAACAGGACATTTAAACACGGTAAATACGTCATCGCCGATTGTTACTTTATCTGCAATCTCAAATGAACAGTATTCTTCTTTAAATGTTCCGCAATCATTTGCGCAAGCTATTTTATGTTTAAACTGATTAGAAGTATCGGTTGAGCCGGAGCTATACGCCGGTACTGCATTGCCTGTAAATGAATGACTTGTTTTCTTGGTCGAGTTCTTCTTTGTAGTATAGTCACAGCGAGAGCAAGAATAAAGTTCATAACCGTTTTCGGTGCAGGTTGCAGGAACAGTTTCCGTAAGCTCAAGATCGTGGCCGAGAGCTGCAACCTCGTCACCGCGCTTTGTTTCTGTGCAGAAATCATCGTATTTACACTTGTAAACGGTATATCCTCCGTTCTTACACGTTGGAGCTACAACCTGTAAAACTTCCCAGCTATGAACGTGTCCAAGAGATTTGTAAACTAAAGAGTATTCCTTCGCAAAGTTATATGCAGTTGAAGGAACGTAACAATAAATTGTTGGATTATTTCCGAACGTGGATACTCTTTCATTAGGAATATCACATTCTGAATTATAAACGTAAAACGCTTTATCGGCACTGCCTAAAAAGACATTCGTTCCGATTGAATCTACCGACATATCGTCTTTATCAGTGCCTAAATGCACTCTTTCAACGCTGCTTAGATTCCACGGAGCGTTTGCAGCAGACTCATTATTTACTGCACCGCCGGTTATATAAACGGTTTCAAGCTTCGGGCAGTCAGCAAAAGCATTTTCGCTATATGTAAGTGAAGCGGGAACGGTGATTTCCCTGAGGTTTCTGCAGTTATTAAAAGTATTTGTTCCGATATTTGTTACGCCGTCCTCAATAACAATCTTAGTAATACTATCATTGTTACCAAACGGGCTGTCCTCAGCAGAATCGTAATCAGCCATTGCACCGGGACCCGTAATTGTTACAGTACCCGTTTCTTCATCAAAAGCATAAGTGGTAGTACCTGATTCTCCGCTGGGCTTAATTACCTTATTAAGGTTTTTATAAGCCGTTTCAAGCGCAGCAGCAGTTTTAACTGAGGTAAATCCGTTAACGGCTACAGCGGCTGCTTCAGCAACAGAAGCTTCATAAGCAGATTTAAAAGCAGAATAACTGTCAGCAGTATAAATACCTTGAGAGTTATTATTTAAGTAAGTATCTTTATAAGCAGCAATTTTAGCCGCAAGATTCTTATAGCCGCTGAAATCGTCTGCATTTACTGTTGCAGAGTTAATTGCAGAGATATTTGACTTTGCGTCTGACGCGATTTCCTGTGCCCTTGCAGCAACGTTAGAAGAGGTAAAACCATCAGAGGGATCGGCTTGAAGAGCTTCAACTGCATCTAAAACTGAATCGAGCTGATGAGTTACGTAATAGTTAGAAACTCCGTCAGAACCGTAACCGAAATTAAAGTAATTTCCTGCTTTTTTAATAGCTTCTTTAACGCCTCTATAATCAACTACATAAAAGGTAGTATTAGTATCATAGAATACAGAATAAAATTTATCTCCGAGATTGTTTTCCCAGCTTTTAACATACCAAGCTATTTTTACTGACTGAGTGCCGTTAGACCAAGCTTCGTTAGCAGCGTTATCTGCATACTGAAGATAGTTAGCATACTGTCTCCATGTTTTTCTATGAGGAGAAGTAAAAGGCACCTTTGTACAATCAATTTTCTGAGAACGATAAGTTCCGTTAGTGTTTTTCTGAGTTTCGTTATTGTAACCTTTTAAAGAATCATCTTTATTAGTTTGTTCATCTGAATTATAGGCTCCGGACCATTTAAACTCATTAGTAGAAAGAGGTGTGTCCTCTCCATTAACTGTATCTATATCATAACTGCCGTTCCAAACCTGCTTAAACTGGAAATATTTGTTATCATCCATAGCATTTGGATCTCCGGTAGTAGGCCAAACTGCACAAAACGCCTTATCTGTTCCTAAAGCAACCCCCTGGTTGTTTCCGGCTACCATAACAGGAATTCTCATATCGCTGCCGTCATAAAGGAAAACTGCTTCTTTAGGCATAAGGAATGCAACCTGCCATTTTTGGTTAACTAAGCCTGTAATCGCTGCAGGAGCTGCAGAATAAATAACACCCTTAACGTAATCGTTCGGAACAGCTCCGCCATAATTAAACTCAGGTGATGAATATTCAACAGACGTCCACTTATGACTCTTCATTGTAGCGGTATCAGCAGCAAGTTTATTCGCTGCACTAACAATATCCAAGTCAGTTTTATTTCCGTATTCATAAGCATATGCAGCTTCTTTGGCGTTAATATAGCTGTCATAAGCATCTTTCATGCTGTAGTAAACCGTTCCGTCCATAGCGCTTTCATATTCACTAATTGTGCTTTTCAATGCGGTAAGATCTGCATCTTCAGCAGCAAAAGCAGAAAACGGAACGGAGGTAGCCAGCATAAGCGCTGACAAGAAAACAGCAAGTAGTTTTCTTACGTTATTTTTCATATAATTCCCCTTTCCTATTTAGCCTTGATTTTCTTTTGTGAAGAAAATTCACCTGTATATCTCCTGTTCTTCAATTTTTTGATTGAACGAACGCGAATATAATATTTTTTACCCTTCTTAAGCTTTTTGATTGTGTAAGAAGTTGTGTTTTTATTGTTGATGACAATCTTTTTCCTGTTAGTCATTTCAGGATTAGTTGCATAAAACAGCTCGTAGCCAATACTGTTTTTATCCTTAGTCCATTTAACGGTAACAGACTTTTTGCCCGCTTTAACCTTTTTGATTTTTTCCTTATAGTAATAACGGAAGCTCGTTTTGGAATAGGCTCCGCGTTCCCATTCATTTTTGGAATTTTTCTTATATGCGGCAAACATAAATTCGTAAAGACCGCCTTTTTTAAGGTTCTTAAGGTAATATTCGGTCGCTCCGTCTGTCCACGCATAATTCCATTTTTTAGTGCCTGCTTTTCTATACATAACTCTATAGTTCTGAGCGCCGTCTACCTTATCGAATAGAATTAAAAGGCGTTTTTTATTGAACTGAGAAATTGTACGAATGTTTTCGGGCTTACGGATTGTTTTGTTAACAGAAGCGCTGTCAGCCTGCTTGTCTGAAGGAGTTGCTTCTTTAACTGTGAGCTTAGGAATAACTTCTTCCCTTGTAATTCTGCAACCCTTACATGTATAAAGCTTAATACCACTTTCAGTAGTAGTCGGCTGCTTGGTAATAACGCCGTTATCCCAGCTATGTCCCTTGGCTTTTTCAACTTTGGCAGTTCTTGACAGCTCTTTTTTGCAATAGCTGCAGTAAACAACGCTGTCATAGCTTCCCTTTTCAAGACAGGTAGCCTTAACTACATTCTCTTTAACCGCAGTAGCGGGAGTATGGTCAGTAATCGCTTTAGGGGCAGAAGTGTATTCAACGTGATTACAAGCGTCGTTTTGGCATTTGTACGTTGTATAACCCTCAGAAATACAGGTCGGTTTTACTATCCTCTTTGTAAATCTGTGAGATTTTGCAGGAACTTCAACCTCATCACGCATTAGCTCTTCGCCGCATTCAGAGCACTTAATTACATTTTCGTAATAACCATCCTCAGCACAGGTTGCGTCTTTTTCATTCTCTCTTATAACAGCGCCGAGTTTATGCCCCTTCGCGTCTGAAAATGAATCAATATAAACGTCTCCGCAAATAGAACAGGTATGCGTAGTATATCCGCGTTCTGTACAGGTTGCAGGAGTAACAACGCTATTATAATTATGCTCAGTTCTTTCAATCTGAGTTGTCTTTTTCGTTCCGCAAACAGTACAAACGGCTGTTCTCGTTCCATAGTTAATGCAATCGGGCTCTTCAATGATTTCATTTGTGTCCCAGGTATGATCAGCAGTTTTTTCTATCTCTTCTGTTTCAACATAATCACATCCGGGATTAGTGCATTTATAAACCTTTTCGCCCTTGGAAGCGCAGGTTGCGGGAATCTCAGAATCCAGTTCAATATTATGTCCGCCGAGTGAATCAGGTATTTCAGCGTTTTCTATAGTGTAGCCGCATACCTTGCAAACCCTATCAATTCTTCCCTCGTTTTCACAGGTTGGCTTAACAACGGTAACGTTTTCATAATCATGAGCGGTAGGCTCAAGATTAATAGTTGTAGAGCCGTACACCATTCCGCATTCAACGCATTTATCAATTTGAGTATACGTACCGCCCGTTGTACAGGTTGAAGAAGTTGCACCTTCAATTATAAGCCTTCTTGTGCAACTTTTTTTAGGAATAGTTTTATGCTCGCTTTGAAGAACTGCATTACAGTCTGCACATCTTGTAACTAAATCATAAGAACCGAGGGCTGAGCAGGTTGAGTCGGTAAAATTCTCTTTTACTGCCGCCTTGGGAGTATGCTCAAGCATATCAGTTTCAACGCTTTCATCTGAAAGCTTTGTATTACAGTAAACGCAATACTTAACAGAATTGTAAGAACCTTTGGAGGTACAGGTTGCAGGAACTTCATTTTCGCGAACAGTTCTGCCCGCCAGGTGTTCTTTTTTCGTTCCTGTATCTACTAAATCAGCAGTTTTAACTCCGCAGCGGGTACAGAGTCTGTAATAAGTTCCGTCCTCAAAGCAGGTAGCGTTATTGTTAGAAACCTTAGTATAGTTATGGCCGAGCTTCTTCTGCCATACAGATTTAGTTTCAGTTTTATATTCTTCCCAGTCCAAATCTCTTCCGCGTTGGAACTGAACGGATGCCTTGTACGTTTCCTCACCGTTTTCAGTACAGGTAGCGTTAGAATACGTAGGTCCTGTAACGTTCATTGCCTTTTCTACGTAATGGCCGTCATAATTAGTCTGACAGTCTTCCCTTGTACATTCAAACCTTGCGATACAGGTAGCCTTGTTTTCGCTCCAGGTGTACGTTGGATTTTCTCCGTACAGATGACCTTCCTTAGAGCAGGTGCTTGTTTGTTCTTTAATCTTATCTGCAGCGTCAAGCACTTTATCGGCAACACTGAGAACGGTGTTTACCCAGCCCGGAATCGGTACGCCAACCTTTTGCATAAGATTTACAATGGTCTGAAGCTGTCCGACGTCGAGGTATCCTTCATATGCAATACCGTTTCCGCCGATTGCACTTGCGTCAACTCTTATCTTAATGCCCTGGCTCATATTGGATTCTTTAGTTATGATTTCAACGCCAACCTCGCCAACTGAACCGCATTTAGAACACTCGTAAAAAGCCATAAGTCCGCTTTTGCTGTTTGCCTGAAATTTAAACTGAGGTTTTCCGAAATCATAGTCATGCTTTTCCGTTGATTTTACTCTTGTAAAAACTGTATTAGCGTTAATCGGAGTTGTAAGCGGGTCGGAATCCCAGGAATAGCTTGCGTGCTCTTTTCCACCAGGTTCCTCGATATAATCCTCGTGACCGCTTGTTCCCTTAGGAAATGCAGGAATTTCGGATTCGTCAACGTAACTGCCCTTATTAACTGTAATCGAGCTGAGTATTTCATCATCTTCGCTCATAAAGATTACTTCATAAGTTTTTACAGCAGCATATACGTTCAGCGGCAATATAGCTGAAACCACCATAATAACCGCTAAAAATAAACTTAAATGTCTTTTAACCATTAGCATTACTCCTTTGCAGAATTATACATATTAATTATAACATATACACAATTAAAATAATATTATCAATTTTAACAAAATAATAATATTATATATAGCACTATTAAACAAAAAGCCCCGATAGGGGCGTCCGTCATAAAGAATGTTAGCTCTAAAATCGCCTCTTTTTCGCTATAATTGCGTTAAAAAACGGGTTAAGGCGGCAAGCCTTAACCCGTTTTTATGCCTTGTTCTAACAAAAAATAGTCTGATTTTAGAGTGCGAAGCAGTTTTTGCAAAGTAATTTTAGGCAATAAAGAAATTATAAAATCGCCTGCATACTCGCGTAT
>DFGL01000004.1:0-182 GCA_002371215.1 Ruminococcaceae bacterium UBA3751
TTGCAGAGAATAAGACCGCCGCGAGGACCTCTTAAGGTTTTATGAGTAGTAGTTGTAACAACGTCTGCGTAAGGGATAGGCGATTTATGAAGCCCTGCGGCAACAAGGCCTGCAATATGAGCCATATCAACCATAAACATTGCGCCGTTAGCGTGGGCAATATCCGCCATAATTTCAAAATC
>DFGL01000004.1:300-3042 GCA_002371215.1 Ruminococcaceae bacterium UBA3751
GCGTCGTAATCAATATAACCGTTATCGTCAACGCCGTACTGAACGAAGTTGAAATATTTACCCGACATATTTGCAGGCGAGCCGTGAGTTAAATGACCGCCGTTATCAAGCGCCATACCCATTACCGTATCGCCCGGCTTGATGAGAGCAAGATAAGCCGCCATATTTGCCTGAGCTCCCGAATGGGGCTGAACGTTGGCAAACTTACATCCGAAAAGCTCGCAGGCGCGCTTAATTGCAATTTCCTCAGCGATATCAACGTACTGACAGCCGCCGTAATAACGGTGAGCGGGATAGCCCTCAGCGTACTTATTTGTAAGCACGGAGCCCATAGCCGCCATAACCTGAGGAGACACGAGGTTTTCCGAGGCGATAAGCTCAATGTTTTCGCGCTGACGCTTGAGCTCAAGCGCCATAGCGTTTGCAACTTCCTTATCGGTTTCGGCAACCTTTGCGATTGAATCATAATAATCGGGATACATAGTAAAGTCCTCCATAGTTATAATAATACTTATATATAATAACATAACGGTTTAAAATATACAATAATAAATTTAATTTATATATTATATTACCAAAAGCCCGTTGATAAGCGCGCTGAATTTTAATCATTGTAAACATAACGGCATTGTGTTATTATTAATACTGAGGATAAAAGGGAGGCAAAGTCTATGAAAAAGAACAGATATATTATAATAATCGTACTTGCGCTGATTGCGGTCTCTGCCTGCGCGGTACTTATGATTTTAAAAAGCGGCGAGGGCAGAAATTTAACCGCCGCAAACAATTCGCTTAAAACGCAGTGGAGCGAATATACAAAGAGCGTCGGCGAAAACGACGCAATTCTCAAGGCTGCGCTTAGCGAGGCAAAGTTCAGCGTTAAGGATATTGAAGAGGGTACGCCGAGCAGTATAGTTACCGTTGAGGTTGATTCAAAAAGGCTTGGCGAGGAGCTTAAGGAATACAACGAAAACAACGCCGAGCCCGTTAAAAAGGACGGGGCAAACGCGGTACTTCTCAAGCTGATTGACGACGCTGAGGAAACCGATAAGTTATACAAGCTGACTGCTAAGCCAAAGGCTGATAAAAGCGGCTATGAATACAACTTTACCCCTGAATTTATAAACGCAATGCTCGGCTATGTTTTCAGCGAGGAACAGCTTAAATCAGCGGATTTTGGCAAAAATGCGCTCAGTGAATTCGGCAAAGCGTTTTCCGTAAAAACAGCGGTTGAATATGATTATAAGAAAATAGACTCCATAATGAAAAACGCAACCTCTGTCAAGCGGTATGAAAACAAGATTTATTATGCCGAGTACCAGCTTATTAACGAAACCGAGGACTCATCATTTTCAAAGAGAAAGCTCAAATGCTACGATATTGAGAGCGGCAGCGACGAAACCATAAAAACCTTTGACTGCGAATGGGTTGACAGCCGCGTTCAGGCGGCGTACATAGGCTGTCTCAGCGAAGGCGTTGTTATGGTTGAGGAGACCGACGATTTCAACAGCGACGATTATAAGCTTGACAGCTATATTTACGATTATCGCGAGGGAAAAATCAACCAAATTAAAGCCAAAAACTCAATCCCCGCCTACGAGGCTGCAGTCATTGCCGATTATAAGGACGGTACGGTTTACTACACAGCCGGTCAGGACGGTTTTGGCGACGTAAACAAATTCGCCGTTAACGACGACGCGGAAACGGTTGCCATTGACTTAAACGGCGACTATATTATGATGAACAGTATGTACGTAAGAAACGGCAAAATATATACCGATTACCTTGATTACGAACGCTTTGAAAAAAGCGGATATAAGGACGAGATTTACAATATCTGCGTTAATTCGGGGACCTCAATCGGCGATAAGGTTATTGAAAATATTGACGGCGCTTTTTATTCGGACAGCAACGACACCTTCGTTTATATGAAGGGCGGCGCGCTTATGAATTACTCTATCAGCACCGGCGCCGAAACAGAAATCGTTAAAACCGATGTTAAGTATAAAAACGCAGACGTAAGATTCATCGCAGGCGACTACGCTTATATCGTTATAGGCCTTCCCGGCGAGGAGGGATACACCCCGATGATGTACAAAATTAATATGAAAACAGGCGAAGCAGAGCAGTTCAAAGACGTAAAGGATTACGCCTTAAATCAATTTTAATAAACGAACTGTATTTCAGGAGAAAAAATGGGATTTTTCAGCGATTTAATCAGATATTTCAAAAATATGAAAAAGTCCATAAACTATAAATCAATGAGCAAAGAGGAGCTGCTGAAACTCAGCGACGAGGAGTTTTACGACGCGGTTGAATGCGTTGTAAACGACGCGGTTTACGATATTGACCACGCCCCTACCCCTCGCCCGCAGAGACTTATTTATGCTCTTATCAGATTTGAAGCAGAGGTAAATAACGGCGGACTCTGTCAGTTTTTCGTTAACTCAAGCAGAGAATGCGCTCCGTATATCAGCGAAGCGGCAGGACTTATCGGCGCTGATAACGTCAAGTCGCTTTACGATGATTTCATCAGAGAAAACGGAATTAACGTCAACGATTTATCCTCCTTCAAGCTCAGCAGTGCGGAGGAATTTTCAGAGCAGGAAAGCCGCTATGATTTTGATTCCTTTGACGAAAAATTCTATGCCGATACGGGCTTTCATAAAAAGATTATTGATTATTCAAGGGAAAACATTGATAAGGTGATTTGCTGAAAGCAGCAAAGAATAAAACATACAG
>DFGL01000031.1 GCA_002371215.1 Ruminococcaceae bacterium UBA3751
TACTGTCAAAATGACCGCTTGGGGTATACCCTCCTTACGGAATATACCCCAAGGGGAGTTGTTTTATTGGTTTTAATGCTGATACCAACAAGGTTCTGACTTGCTGTGAGCAAGTCAGGTTCTTATCTTTTTAAAAGTAATAATTTCCCTTTTACTTATAATAATATATATGTTATAATACATTATGAGAGAGTATATAACATTGCTAAAATAAAGGATGAGGTTTATGGTTAAAAAAGCTATTTCTTTAATGCTTGCGGCAGCGTTTGTTTTCAGCCTTTTTGCGTCCTGCAATACTGTTCTTGCGGAGGAGGAAACCTCCGTAACCTCCCTCAGCGACAGGCGCGCCCAGGTAAAAAAGGAGCTTGACGCTATTGATAAAAAGCTCGCGGAACTCGGCTCAAAAAGTAAGGAGACAAAGGAGTATTCCGAGGCGCTTGATAAAAAAATCAGTTATCTCAGCGAGCAGTACAGCCTTGCTAAATCCGAGGTTAAATCGCTCGAGGAAAAGAAAACCGAGCTTGAAAACAGTATAGAGGTTAACGAAAAAGAGCTTAAACACCTCAAAACGGATATTAAAGAGCTTGAAGAGGAAATTACCGTTTTAAATAAGGACTTCAGCGATAATTACGAGCTGTACTGTAAGCGTATGCGCGCAATTTACGTAAGCGGCGAGGTAGGGGCGACTCTTTCATTCCTGCTTGATGGCAGCGTAGCCGACGTGCTTACAAGACTTGAGATGGTTAGCTCAGTTTCTAAGCGCGACGGCGAGCTTCTTAAAACCGTTCAGAGCGAAACGAAGGAGATTGTATCTAAAAGAGAAACGATCAGTAGTAAAAATGAAGCGCTCAAAACCAAGCAGGTTACTTTAAAAAAGGATAAAGAGGACTTAAAAGTTAGAAAAACCGAGCTTTTGCAGAAGGAGGACAGCCTTCAGGAGCAGCAGGGCGAAATTGAAAAGCAGCAGCTTGAAGCGAATAAGCTTTTAAAGGAGCTTCACGAAAAAACCAAGGAGTACGGCGAATACCGCGATATTACCGCCGAGGAGCTTGACGAAATTGACGACGATATTGCCGCTGCGGACGCGCGCTTTAAAGAGACAACAACAACTACTACCACCACTACTACAACGACAACTGCCCCCGCAGCGTCGTCCAAAAAAGGTAAAAAGGAAACAACGACCACTACAACCACCACAACAACTACTACAACAGCAAAAAGCACGGGAGGTACGATAAGCCTTACCTATCCCTGTCCGAGCTATACAACCATAACCTGCGGTTTTGGCGCTTATTCGGGCCATACGGGCTGTGACTTTTCAACCCGCGGAAATGAAAATCAGAGAATAGTTGCCGCCGAGTCGGGAACGGTAATCCTCGTCCGTCTGCTTGAAAGAAGCTACGGCCACTATGTAGTTATACGCCACGATAAGCTGACTCCGTCGGGCAAAACGGTTTATACGCTTTACGCGCATAATAACGACATTATTGTGTCTGAGGGCGCATATGTTAAAAAAGGTCAGCAGATTGCATACAGCGGTACAACGGGTAATTCAACGGGCCCGCATTGTCACTTTGAGGTCAGGGTAGGCGGCTCAAGCCAGAGCTGCGCGGTGGACCCTGCGGCATATCTTCCGTAGGTGCCGGCTGACGAATCCAAAGCACCTAAAAAAGGAGTAAATCATAATTGAAACCAAGATACAGATTAACGGCGTTTCTTCTCTCCGTTATATTTGCTTTAACGTCTGTTCAGTTCTGCTCGTTCGCCGAGGAGGCGTCAACTGAAACTGAACAGCCTGTTGAGGTAACTTCAACAACCGCTGCAACTACCGGAAAAGCGGAAAAAACTACGAAGAAAAAAGAAAAAACAACTAAAAAGAAAGAAACGACAAAAGCCGATAAGGATAAAACTAAAAAAGAAGCAAAACAAACCCTCGCCTCTCAGCGTGCAGCGCTTCAGAAGCGCCTTGCAGACAGCGAGGCAAAACTCAGCAAGTTTTCGTCGGACGCCAAGTCAACTCAGGCGTACATCGATACCCTTGATGAAAAAATAGGCTATCTCAATGAGGAGCTGAATATTCTTGACGCGGAGGTTGCTCAGTCGCAGAAAAAGATAGACGAACTCACCGCTCAGATAACTCCGCTTGAAACGGAAACCAAGAGCCTTAAAAAGCAGTACAGCAAGGCTAAAAAGAATTACGATAAACTGAGAAAAAGCTTTGATTCAACCTATGACGCGTACTGCCTGCGCCTTCGCGCGCTTTACATAAGCGGTAATTCAAGCGTTATTTCCGCTCTTTTAACAAGCGACGGGCTCTCTCAGTTTTTAAGCAGGCTTGAGATGATACGCGCCGTTGCTCAGAGCGATACCGCGCTGCTGAAAACAGTAAATAGAGAAATGGATATAATTGTTACAGAGCAAAACGGTCTTAATGAAAAGCAAAAGGATATTTCTGCCAAGCAGTCCGTTCTTGATAAAAAGCGCAAGCAGCTTCAGACGGAGCAGGACAGCGTTACCTCAAAGCAGGCTGAAATTGCCGATAAAAAGGTAAAAATCGCTGAGGACAGAGCGGAATCCGACAGACTGTTTGCCGAATATGCTCAAAAGGCGCAGATTTATACAGAGTTCAGGAACGAGGACGAGGAGCTTATAAAGCAGGTCAATTCCGAAATTGACGCGCTCCTTAAAGGGCTAAAGGACCCGAGCGAGGTTACAACCGTAAACGCAAAGCAGGATTCAAAAAAGGTTACGGGCAGCTTCAATGCAGGCGGCGAGCTTTTCTCAAATAACAACGCCGCGCTCAGCCTTTGTTATCCCGCTCCCGGGCATACAGGCGTTTCCCAGGTGTTCGGGCATTACAGAAACGGTAAAGCCCATACGGGAATTGATTATCCCTGCCCGATGCACTCCAAAATCGTTGCGGCGCAGAAGGGAATTGTTATTACCGTAAGGCGGCTTAATTACTCATACGGCTATTACGTTATGGTATACCACGGTACGGACGCCAAGGGCAGAAAGGTTGTTACGCTTTATGCCCATAATTCCAATATTTTAGTAAGCGTCGGTCAGTCAGTCCGTAAGGGACAGCAAATTGCAGAGAGCGGCTCAACAGGAAATTCAACGGGCCCGCACTGCCATTTTGAAGTAATACTTGACGGCGCAAAGGTCAACCCAAAAAACTACGTAGGATAAAGATATGAATAAGCAGGATAAAGATATGAATAAGATTAATTACCAAAAAGAACTTGAAAAGATTATTGATGATATTGACGTAAGCAAACCGCCGAGGCTGCTGCTTCATTCGTGCTGCGCGCCCTGCTCAAGCTCTGTGCTTGAATACCTTGCGGATTATTTTGATATTACGGTTTACTATTATAACCCTAATATCTCTCCCGAAAGCGAGTTTGAAAAGCGTTTTGCCGAGCAGAAAAGACTGATTGAAGAGCTGCCTGTTAAGAACGAGGTTAAGCTTATCAAGGGCGTATACCGCTATGAGGATTTTCTCGATATAGCTGAGGGCTACGAGGACGCGCCCGAAGGCGGGGAAAGATGCTTTCGCTGTTACAGAATGAGGCTTGAAAAGACGGCTAAGCTTGCTCACGATGAGGATTTTGATTATTTTTGTACAACTCTTTCTCTGAGTCCGCTGAAAAACTCTCAGAAGATAAATGAAATCGGCTTTGAGGTTGCTGAAAAGTATAATACAAGATGGCTGCCCTCGGATTTTAAAAAGAAAGAGGGCTATAAGCGTTCTATAGAATTAAGCAGGGAATATAACCTTTACCGCCAGAATTTCTGCGGCTGCGTTTATTCCCGTAACGTGGAGGAAAAAGGTGAATAATAAACCGCTTGCAGACAGAATAAGACCTACCGAAATATCGGATTTAGTAGGGCAAAAGCACCTGCTCACCCCGGGCAAGGCGCTATACAATATGATAGAAAACGGCGAGATACCTAACCTTATTTTTTACGGTCCGTCGGGAGTTGGGAAAACAACGGTTGCTTCAATCATAGCTAACCGTACGAACCGCGCCCTGCGTAAGCTAAACGGAACAAGCGCTTCGACTCAGGATATCCGCGATATAGTTAAGGAAATAGATACCTTTACCGCGCCTAACGGAATTTTACTGTATCTTGACGAGATTCAGTATTTCAATAAAAGGCAGCAGCAAAGCCTTCTTGAATACATAGAAAACGGAAAAATAACGCTGATTGCTTCAACAACGGAAAACCCGTATTTTTACGTTTATTCGGCTATTCTTTCGCGTTCAACCGTGTTTGAATTTAAAAGCATTTCCGCTGAGGAGATTATCCCCGCGGTTAAAAGAGGCTTTGATTTTCTCAGCAAGGAAAACAATATCGCTATTGAGTATGATGACGAGGTCGCTAAAAAAATTGCTTACGGTTGCGGCGGCGACGTAAGAAAAGCGCTCAATTCCGTTGAAAACTGCTATCTTGCTACAACGGCGAAGGACGGCAAAAAGGTTATAACTCTTGAAACCGCCAATGAGCTCGCTCAGAAATCCTCGCTTCGCTACGATAAGGATGGCGACGAGCATTACGACATCGTTTCAGCTTATCAGAAAAGTATGCGCGGCTCAGACCCTGACGCAGCGCTGCACTATCTTGCAAGACTGCTTGAGGCGGGGGATTTGCCGAGCGCCTGCAGAAGGCTTATGGTATGCGCTTGCGAGGACGTAGGGCTTGCGTATCCCCAGATTATTCCGATAGTAAAAGCGGCGGTTGATATTGCGCAGGCAGTAGGACTTCCCGAGGCGGAAATACCGCTTGCGGACGCTGTAATCCTTGTTGCAACGAGCCCAAAGAGCAACAGCGCCAACAATGCAATCAAGGCGGCAATGAGCGACGTGAGAAACGGCAATATCGGTCCTATTCCGCGCCAGCTTCAGAATAAGCACTACGACGGTGAGGACGCCGAGGTTAAGGGGCAGTTTTATATCTATCCCCACGATTATCCCAACCACTATACGTATCAGCAGTACCTTCCCGACGCTATTAAAGACGTCACCTATTACGAATACGGCAGCAATAAAAACGAGCAGGCGTTCAAGGCGTATTGGGACAAGGTGAAAGGTAATAAGAATGACTAAAAAGGAACGCGTTTTTAACGCTATTGAAATACTGAAAAAAGAATATCCCGAGGCAATCTGTTCGCTTGAATACGAAAACCCGTTTGAGCTTCTCGTTGCAACGCGTCTTTCAGCCCAGTGTACGGACGCGCGCGTTAATATGGTAACGCCCGAACTGTTTTCTACATATAAAACGCTTGACGATTATGTAAATGCGGATTTAGCGGACGTTGAAAGGATAATTAAATCCTGCGGGTTTTATCGCGATAAGGCTAAGTCAATTATCGGTATGGCTAAAATGGTACGCGATAATTTCGGCGGCAGAGTTCCCGATAATATTGAGGACTTGATAACTCTCCCGGGTGTTGGCCGTAAAACCGCAAACCTTATAGTCGGTGATGTTTACGGAAAAGAGAGTATTGTTGTTGATACCCATATGATAAGAATATCAAACCGCATAGGGCTCGTTAACGTCAAGGACCCCGTTAAAATTGAGCGCGAGCTTAAAAAGGTCGTTCCTGCAGAGGAGGGCGCCGCGTTCTGCCACAGAATCGTTCTTTTCGGGCGAGAGCATTGTCCCGCAAGAAAGCCTAAGTGCGAAACCTGCCCTATGGAAAAAAACTGCAAAAGGGTGGGCGTAAAATGAACAAACAGAATATAATTCTTATCGGCATGCCGGGCTCGGGCAAAAGCACCTGCGGCGTTATTGCAGCTAAGATTTTGCTTAAAAACTTTTTTGATACGGATTTGCTCCTTCAGGGGCTTGAACAAAGCAGGCTTCAGGAGCTAATTGACAGCAGGGGCGAGGAGTATTTCTTTTCCGCTGAGGAAAATGCAATTCTTTCCATTAAGCTTGAAGCAACAGTTATCGCAACGGGCGGCAGCGTTATTTATTCGGATAAGGCTATGCGCCATTTAAAGAAGCTCGGAAAGGTTATTTATCTTCATCTCAGCTACGAAGAAATGCTTGGCAGGATAAACGACTTAACAACCCGCGGCATAGTTGTAAAAAACGGGAGCACCCTGCTTGATATGTACAACGAAAGGCTTCCGCTCTATGAAAAATATGCTGATGTTATTATTGAATGCAACGGTAATACGGTTGAGGAAACCGTTGAAAAAATATATGATGCGGCAATGAGGTAATTTATGAAAAAACTTATTTCTCTGTTAATATCTGCGGTTTTGGTTTTCGGGCTCTGTGCGCCTTTTTCCGCCTATGCTGACGGAATAGAGGTGCAAAATCCGCTTTATGCCCACAGCAGCGGGATAAAACCCCTGCGCGGCGGGAACGTAATTTTTATGGAGGATTCCGTATCCGCAAAGTATAAGGGCTATACCTACTACACAAAGGGCAGGCAGCTTTATAATTCCGTTAAGCCTCAGCTTGAAAAAAGAAAAGAAAACGTAACTATCCGCTGTCTGAGCAAGGATAAGATGGATATTTATTCCGCAACCAACAGTATTGTGTATTTTTGCTATCTCGGCGCAACGGATGACGAGCTCTCCGTTTCGAGTACTGACGGAGACTATCTTCGCTGGGTGGTAAGAAGCTTTGTAACCCAGTCTGCGGAAAAGGATACTAAGAAAAACGGATATAATTACTATACCGTTAAGGTAAAATTCAAGTATTATGATACTGCCGCTGAGGAAAAGAAGGTCGATTCAGCGGTTAATTCCTACCTTAATTCTCATCCGACAAGCGGTAAAACCGACTTTCAGATTATTAAAGAGGTACACGATTATATCTGCAATAAGAATATTTACAGCGAGGTTGCAGCTGACAGCCCTGAAGATTACCCCTATGCCTTTTGCGCATACGGAACTCTTGTAAAAGGCAGAAGCGTTTGCCAGGGTTATGCCGCAGCGTTTTACAGAATATGTAAAGAGCTCGGATATAAGGTACGCTTCGTTTCGTCAGACCCTGACTGGGGCTGCCACGCATGGAATATAATAAGGCTTGATAATAAGTACTATACCGTTGACTGTACCTGGGATGACCAGACGGTTGACAGCGGCGATAATGAGGTTGAGCCGTATTACTATTTTCTTACAACCGCTGCTCTCGCGCAGGAATATGACAGCATTCTCGGAGAGCATAAGCTCTATTCAAGCATTTACGATACAAATTATTTTGAAACGAACTATAAGCAGTATTTTGCCGATGATATTTACGTCAATAATTCGGAAAGTCAGCTTTCCTCCTGCAGCGTAAGCCTTTCCTCTGCTTCGTTTACTTACAGCGGAAAGGAAATCAAGCCTGCCGTTACCGTAAAAAACGGGAACGCAATACTCAGGGAGGGAACTCATTACAGCGTATCGTACTCCTCTGATATAAATACAGGACTTGCGAGGGTTAACGTAACGGGCAAGGGCAGTTATGCAAAAAGCTCAACCCACAGAACCTTTAAGATAATTCCAAGCGCAGTAAACGGTTTAAAGTACACTGAAAATACTACAAACAGCGTTAAACTCCGCTGGAATAAAAACGGCGGAGCGGTAAGCGGCTATGAGGTTCAGTATTATTCAGGCGGAAAGTGGGTAACGGCTCTGAATACTTCGGCAAACAGCTGTACCGTTTCCTCGCTTTCCAAAGCTGAAAAATACAGCTTCCGCGTAAGAGCGTATAAAACGGTAAATAAGCATAATTATTACGGTGCGTTCAGCTCATACATATCGGCTTCAACAAAGCCTGCAAAGGTTAAAATAAAATCCGTTTCAGCGGGTAAAAAGAGTATTACTCTTAACTGGAAAAAGGTTAAATCCTCAGGCTATCAGCTTCAGTATTCAACAAAAAAGAGTATGAAAGGCTCAAAGAAACTGAGCGTTAAGGCAAAGAAAGATAAGCGCAAAATTAAAAAGCTTAAAACGGGTAAAACCTACTATATAAGAATCCGCTCCTATAAAAAATACAAAAATGAAAAAGGCAAAACAAAGTATGCTTACGGAAAATGGAGCGCAAAAAAGGCGGTTAAAGTAAAATAAAACTTGATATTAGCACTGCAAAATGTTATTATAATAAAAATATTCTAATATAGTTTTAAAGGGAGGACAGCTTATGATACCTTACGGTGAAAAGTTTCTTAAAGAAGGGCTCACGTTCGACGACGTGCTTTTGATTCCTGCTGAATCAGACGTAACTCCGGATATGGTAGACCTTCATACCAAGCTTACCAACAATATTACACTCAATATTCCTCTTATGACTGCGGCTATGGATACTGTTACCGAAAGCCAGATGGCAATTGCTATCGCAAGAGAAGGCGGAATCGGCGTTATCCATAAAAATATGACTATTGAGGAGCAGGCAACTGAGGTTGATAAGGTTAAAAGAAGCGAAAACGGCGTTATTGCAAATCCGTTTTTCCTCTCTCCGCGCCATACCGCAAAGGATGCGGATGAGCTTATGGGTAAGTACCATATAAGCGGCGTTCCGATTTGCGAGGAGGACGGTACGCTTGTTGGTATTCTTACAAACCGCGACCTCCGCTTTATGACGGATTATAATGTAAGCATCGGCGAGGTTATGACTCCTAAAGAAGAGCTTGTAACCGCAATGGACGGAACAACTCTTGAAGAAGCCAAAGCCATTCTTATGAAGTCTAAAATTGAAAAGCTCCCGCTTATTGATAAAGAGGGTAAGCTTACAGGGCTTGTTACAATCAAGGATATTGAAAAGGCTGTTAAATATCCTAACACCGCGCGTGACGGTAATGACCGTCTTCTCTGCGCTGCAGCTCTCGGTGTAACTGCCGACGTGCTTGACAGAGCTAAGGCGCTTGCGGATGCAGGCGTTGACGCTTTCGTTCTTGACAGTGCTCACGGTCATTCAAAGAATATTATTGAAAACGTTACCAAGGTTAAAAATGCCTTTCCTGAGATTGATTTAATCGCGGGCAACGTTGCAACTGCTGACGCAACGGAAGCGCTTATCAAGGCGGGCGCTGACGCTGTTAAAATCGGTATCGGTCCCGGCTCAATCTGTACAACGAGAGTTGTTGCCGGTATCGGCGTACCTCAGATTACCGCAATTTATGACAGCGCTGAGCGAGCGGATAAGTACGGTATTCCCGTTATCGCAGACGGCGGTATAAAGTATTCGGGCGAAATTGTTAAGGCTATCGCTGCGGGCGGCTCCGTTGTTATGGTAGGCTCGCTCGTTGCAGGCTGTGAGGAAAGCCCCGGAGATACGGAAATCTGGCAGGGCAGACAGTTTAAGGTTTACCGCGGAATGGGCTCTCTCGGAGCAATGAACCACGGTTCGGCAGACCGTTATTTCCAGAAGGGCTCAAAGAAATTTGTACCCGAAGGAGTTGAAGGACGTGTTCCTTACAAAGGACCTCTTTCCGATACGGTATTCCAGATGATGGGCGGTCTTCGCTCGGGTATGGGCTATGTCGGCTGCCACAGCATTGATGAGCTTAAGGCTAAGGCTCAGTTTATCAGAATTACAGGCGCAGGACTTATTGAGAGCCATCCGCACGATGTTTATATCACTAAGGAAGCGCCGAACTACTCGGGCAATAAATAAGTTTTTAAGGTGATTAAATGCCGGAAAAATTAACAAGATGGCAGAGATTTAAACGCTTTTTAAAAAGAAATATGACGCCGCTGTGGGCAAAGCGATTTGCCTATCAGGTTATTTCCTTCATAGTGGCGTGGGCTATGGTAATAGGTGTTGCTATGTACGCTTTTACAAAATCCTATGATTCCCGCAAGCTGAACTTTGTTGACGGTTTTACCATAACTGCGCATTCGGGCGCTTTCGGCACTGAAGCAAATTCTCTTGAATTTATTAAAACCGCAATAGATAACAAGGTTGATATTGCTGAAATTGATATTCGTCAGCGTCCTGACGGTACCGTTGTTATGGGGCATGATATTATTACGACCAATAACGACGGCGTTGAGATTACAATTGTTTTTGAAACGGTTAAGGCAAGCAAACTAATGCTCAATCTTGATGTTAAGGACGTTAAAGCCCTGCCCGACCTTTATAAGCTTATAAACGAATACAAGCTGAATGACAGGGTATTCCTGACGGGGATTGAAACCTATCAGGCTGAGGATGCTGCAAGGGATTGTCCGGGCATAGATTATTATATAAACTACGTTCCGAGCAGGTTCAAGATTTTTACGGACGATTACCAGAAAAAGCTTCTTAAAATGCTTGAAAAAACGGGCGGTATCGGTATAAACTGTAATCATACCTATGCTTCAAGAACGCTTTCCGATTTTCTCCATCAAAACGGATATAAGCTCTCTGTGTGGACGGTTGATGAGGAGTACCAAATGAAGCGGGCGCTCGTTAATGAGCCCGATAATATTACAACTAAAGAGGTTGAACGGCTTCGTAACCTTATTAAAAACTGGGGCAAAAAGAAATAAACAAAAAATACCGCAGGCAATGCCTGCGGTATTTTTATTATGGATTATTTATTTAACAACCTTAACCTTTTTAACGGTTTTGCCGTATTTGCCATAGGTTGCAACGAGCTTTGCCTTTTTGCCTGCCTTAAGCTTTTTAATCGCTTTTTTCTTAACGGTAAAGGTAGCAACGCCCTTCTTGTTTGTCTTTACAGTATATTTTTTGCCTGCAATCTTAAGAACAACCTTTTTCTTTTTAAGAATCTTGCCGTTCTTCTTGAGAGTAACCTTGATTACAGTCTTTTTAGCGCTCTTCTTAATCTTCTTGATTTTGCCGAAGGTCAATGTGTACTGCTTAGCCTTGCAAACCGTGCAAACGCCCTTCTTGAAAGTGTGGCCGAGCGGTTCAATATCCTCAAGAACCTGAGTTTCATCGTCAAATCCGAGAAGGAAGTGAGCTGTATATAATGTCTCGCCCCATTTTGTGCAGGTGGGAGCTGTTTTAACATCTGTATCCACTGTGCCTTTTTCCGTAATCGTTTGGCCGCAGCGCTTACATTTGCCTGTGCAGAAACAGTTATTATTTTCGTCCCACTCTACCTCGTATTCAGCTTCAGCACCTTTGCCGAAATCGTGCATAAGAGCCTCAATCGGCTCGGTGGTTGTTTCCGTATCAAAGCCCTGTGTGAATGTAGCTGTGTAGAGAGCCTCGCCGTCTTTTGTGCATGTGGGCTGCGTCTTAACGGTTCTAACGCCTTTAACGGTTTCCGTTACAATCTTGCTGCATGTTTTACATACGCCGGTGCAGGTGCAATTGTTATCTACATCCCAGCTTACTTCATAATTATCGGCGAATTTGTGGTTCGGCACTGTATAATCACCGTAAACTAATCTGTACTCATCATCCTTTGATGCATCAACATAAGGTGCATAATCAACACCGTTATTATCGGCAATAACCTTATCTGCTCCGTCACCGAATGAAATACGAGTGTTCATATATGTAGGATGCTCAAAGAGAACCTGACCGCCCTGTGTATCATTTATATGAACAATAACGAAAACTCTGTAAGTATGTCCGCACTGAAATTTGGAAGACGGACTTATAGCCGAATCTGCCGTTAAGTCTCTCCACATTATGCCGTCCTCATATGCGCCTTCGTTAATATCTTTTGCTACATCAAGGTCGCTAGTATAATACTCAAAATCAACCTGCTGATAAGCAAAGTTAGGCTTTTCGCCTGCAACAGGGAGATTGAGATTATAGAGGAATACATCTCCGATATTGGTATCCTCGGCAAACGCATTGAAGCTTAGCCCTGACGTTATGCTGAGCAGCATAATTAATGAAAGAATGAGTGATAAAGTTTTTTTCATAAGCAAATGTCTCCTTTCTTAGTTAAAATTAATATAGTCCGACAAATTTATTATACATTAATGTTTATGCTGTGTCAACATTATCCAAAAATTAACAGCGGCACGAATGCCGCTGCTTAATTATTTTAATTTGATTTTTACCTTAACGGTTTTGCTCTTTGCTTTATAAATTGAGTTGCCCGCCGCGGTTATTTTGATTTTGATTGTATATGTCTTTTTCTTAAGTCCTTTTTTAACGGTGATTTTTCCCGTCTTTTTACTTACCTTGATTTTTTTGCTGCCCTTAACCTTTTTGTAGGTAAGCTTGCCCTGTGCGTTTTTAATATCAAGAGCTTTTTTAACTGAGAACTTAAGCTTCTTTTTCTTTTTCAGCTTTTTGAGGCTTACCTTCAGCTTCTTTACTTTAACTGTTATCGGGTTAGCTTTTTTTACTTTTGTGTTCGTAGGCGTGGGCGTTTTATCCTCAGGCTTTTCGGGCTCTTTGTAATCGGGATTAGCCGCACCGCAGACTGAGCACACCTTTAAGTTATTGCCGAAACTGTGATTTTCGTAGGAGGTTTCAAGGCTGTTACGTTTGTCGCCTACGGTAAAATAGGTTACAGCGCTTTTTTCGTTTTCAAAAGCAATATCCTTTTTCGGGTGAGAATAAGTTCCTGACCATTTAGCGAAATGCTTTCCGTTAACTGTTGGAGCAGAGATTTTTATTCTCATCCCCTCATTGTAAAAGCCGAGGCATTCTTTTCCGTCAAGGGTAACATTGTTAAACTTAACGCTTACATTGACGCTGTTCTCGTCTGTTTTAACTACTGCAGAAGTCGGTATTTCAACGCCGTTAACTGTGAAGCGAACGTGTTTAGCGTTAACGCCTTCGGGAGTACCGTCTTTATTAAAGGAAACGTTGAATACCATTGTGTAAAACGGAACGTCATCCGCAAGCTTATATATTGTCGGATTACCGTTGGCATCGCGGTATATTAAAGAATTTACAATTGCCGTATAGCCGTTTTTGCCCGTAATTTTTACGTCCCTGAATGAAGGAGTTGTAGCTATAGCAAAGGTTCCGTCAATATCTGCATAAAGAATATCGGCATAAACGGGGGTAACAATGATTTTTGCCGCCTTGTCTACTGTCATTACAGCGTTTTCGCTTGTCGGGGAATCAAATTCACCGTTTTGGGGCTCGCCTTCTCTGTAAACAACGCTCCATCTTCTGAAGTACTGTCCTTCGGGAGCTGTTTTTGCGCTTACTTCAACCTTTGCACCGGTATTGAAAAAGCCTATGAATTCTCCCGTGTTATATGAAATATTATAAAAATATAAGGTGAAGGAAACTCCGCGGTATTTTCCGGTGTTGACTTGATGGTCGGTTCCTTCATCAATAACGATTTCGTCCTCAATAATAACAGAGCTTTTTCCAAGAGTGCTGCCGTTTAGTATTATTGCGGGCTTGACGTTTTCGTCTAAATAGCGGTATTCATCACCCTGCTTAATCCTGAAGGAACAGGTAACGCTGTAAACATTGTTGGCCCTGTCAAAGCTTTCAACCTCGTCGGACGACGCGCCCTTTTTAACTGTAAACGTTATGTCTGAAGCGGGAAAGGCGGTTGTGCCGTCAGCCGTGGTCATAT
Source organism: Ruminococcaceae bacterium UBA3751 (assembly GCA_002371215.1). GTDB lineage: Bacteria > Bacillota > Clostridia > Oscillospirales > Acutalibacteraceae > Eubacterium_R. Next base: position 13,463 of record DFGL01000031.1, read on the forward strand.
CAACGCTGAGCGCGTCCGTTGTAGCTGCTGTTCCGTCCTTGAAATCGGTATTAACGGTAAGCACAACGTTTTCTTCAAGCTTTTCATCGAAATCCTCAGCATAAGCTATGAAGGAAACGGCGCATAAAGCTATCGCCATAAGGATTAAGGAAATAGTTATTGATAAGAGCTTTTTCATAAAATCATCTCCGCAAATATTATAAAAATATTTTACATTAAATAATAACTTATGTCAATAAATAAAGAAAACGGCGGCAGATTTAACTGCCGCCGTATTATTCTGTTTATTCAACTCCGTTCCAGCAATACGTACAAAGCTTATCGGAATCAATGTCAATCGCGTCAAGCATATCGTCAAGTCGGTTGTAGCGAAGGGAGGTGAACTCCTGCTGCTTCCTGATTTCCTCAAGCATTGCGGCGTACTTTTCGCTGTCGGGGTCAAGGTATTCCTTAAGGTCGTCTCCCGTTACCTCTCTGCCCTCAAGCTTGTTTACAATGCGTCTTGCAATAAGCTCCATATCACCTGTTGAGCGTGAAAAATTGAGGTATTTACAGCCGAACATTATCGGCGGGCAAGCGGGGCGGATATGTACCTCTTTTGCGCCGTTAGAGAAAAGGTAAGCGGTAGTATCGCGAAGCTGTGTACCGCGTACGATTGAATCGTCAATCATAAGAAGGCTGTTGCCGTTAATTAAATCCTTAATCGGAATGAGCTTCATCCTTGCTATAAGCTCTCTCTTGCTCTGGTGAGTAGGCATAAATGAGCGCGGCCAGGTTGGAGTGTATTTAATGAACGGGCGGGAGTAGGGGACTCCGCTTTCGTTTGCATATCCGATTGCGTGGCCGACTCCCGAATCGGGAACGCCCGCAACAATATCAATCTTACCCTTAACGTCCTCTGCGTCGCGGTTTGCGAGCGCCTTGCCGCAGTTATAACGAACCTTTTCAACGGAAACTCCCTCGTAGGTTGATGACGGATAACCGTAGTAAATCCAGAGGAAGGTGCAGATTTTCATTTTATCCCCTGCGGGAACGAGGGTTTTAACTCCGTCGGCGGTCATAATAACAATCTCGCCGGGTCCGAGAGTTTTGTAATCCGAATAGCCGAGGTTGAAATATGCAAAGCTTTCAAAGCTCGCGCAGTAGCCATCGTCCTTTTTGCCTATAACGACGGGAGTTCTGCCGAGCTTATCCCTTGCCGCGTATATCCCTTTCGGGGTAAGGATAAGCATACTCATTGAGCCGTCAATAAGCTCCTGAGCGTAACGGATGCCGTCAATAAAATTGTCCTTCTGGTTAATTATAGAGGCAACAAGCTCCGTCTGGTTAATCTCACCGCCGTGCATTTCAAAGAAATGAGCTTTGTTTTCAATGATTTTTTCAACAATTTCGTCGCTGTTATTGATTTTGCCTACCGTTGCAATTGCAAAAGTGCCGTGATGCGAGCGGATAAGTATAGGCTGAGCCTCAAAGTCGCTTATACAGCCGATACCCATTTTGCCGTGCATACTGTTGCTCTCTTTGGTAAACTTGGTTCTGAACGGCGCGTTTTCAATATTATGTATTGCCTTGTCAAAGCCCTCATCCTCACTGTAAACCGCAAGTCCGGCACGCCTCGTGCCGAGGTGAGAATGATAGTCAACTCCGAAAAACAAGTCAAAAACGCAGTCGTTTTTTAATGCAGTACCGAAAAATCCTCCCATAAATAGCTCCTCCGTAGTTTGATATTTTTATTATAACAGATTTTCTTTTAAAATGATATTGTAAATAATGACAAAAGGCGCACTTATAGTGCACCTTTTTTATTTAAACTTATCAAAAAAGTTTTTCTTGCCGCCGTTTTTGGGCGGAACGTATGAGGAGTCAAACTTCTTAAGCAGCTCCTTCTGTTCGTTGTTAAGCCCTGTGGGAATATCAACAATAACCTTAACGTAAAGGTCGCCTTTGCCGACTCCGTTAAGCCTCTGAATACCTTTGCCCTTGAGCTTGAATACCTCGCCGGGTTGTGTTCCTGCGGGCATAGTATATTTAACGTCGCCGTCAAGCGTGGGAACGCGCAGCTCCGCTCCGAGCGTAGCCTCAACTATGCTCACGTGCTTGTTATACCATATATCGTAGCCGTCGCGCTCGAATTCCTTGTGCTTTCTTACGTTGATAACGATTTTAAGGTCGCCGCTCGGACCGCCGTTAATTCCGCTGTCACCGCTGCCGCGCATATTAACAACCTGCCTGTTATCAATACCTGCAGGAATGTCAACCTCGATTTTATTGCGCGTTCTGACCTTGCCTTTACCCTGACATTTCGGACAGGGGTTATCAACTATTTTACCTTTTCCGCCGCAGCGTGTACAGGGTCTCTGTGTGCTCATAACGCCGAAGGCGGTGCGCTGCTGAACGTTGATTACGCCGCGTCCCTGACAATCGGGACAGGTTTTGGGAGAGCTGCCCTCTGCCGCGCCCGTTCCGTGACATTTTGAGCAGTCCTCAACGCGCGGAATTTCAATAGTCTTTTTGCAGCCCTTAGCCGCTTCTTCAAAGGTAATTGTAACGGCGCTCTGAATATCTCTGCCCTTACGCGGTGCGTTCGGATTTCTTGCTCCGCCGAAACCGCCGAAACCTCCGCCGCCTCCGCCGAAAATGGTAGAGAAAATATCGCCGAGGTCAATATCTCCGTCAAAGCCGCCGCCGAAACCGCCGCCAAAGCCGCCCTGGCCTGCGCCGTAATTCGGGTCAACGCCGGCAAAGCCGAACTGGTCGTAACGAGCCTTTTTATCGGGGTCGCTTAAAACCTCGTAAGCCTCGTTGCACTCCTTGAATTTAGCCTCCGCCTCTTTATCGTCGGGGTGAAGGTCAGGGTGGTACTGCCTTGCCGCCTTACGGTATGCTTTTTTTATTTCATCGTCTGAAGCGCCCTTGTTTACTCCGAGCACCTCATAGTAATCTCTTTTGTTATCAGGCATATTTGCCTCCGTAGTGTATGTTTAAAATATGTTCAGGGGGCGGATAAAATCCGCCCTCATAGAATCTTAGTTTTCGTCAACCTCTGTGTAATCGGTGTAGCCGTCGTCAGGATTGTTGTTTGAGCCCTGTGCGCCTTCAAACGGGTTGCCCTGCGGAGCGCCCTGTGCCTGCTGTGCTGACTGATACATCTTCTGCGAAACCTCGTAGAACTTGTTTGTAAGGTCCTCCTGAGCGGACTTGATAGCATCGTCGTTATCGCTCTTAAGAGCATCCTTAAGCGTTGCGAGCTTTGTTTCAAGCGCGGATTTATCCTCTGCTGAGAACTTATCACCGTTTTCGGAAATAAGGTTTTCCGTCTGGTAAGCAATCTGCTCAGCTCCGTTACGAAGGTCAACTGCTTCCTTACGCTTCTTATCAGCCTCTGCATACTGTTCAGCGTCGCGTACAGCCTTTTCAATATCCTCTTTGCTCATATTTGAAGAAGCGGTGATAGAGATGTTCTGCTCCTTGCCTGTTCCGAGGTCCTTTGCGGATACGTGAACAATGCCGTTAGCGTCAATATCAAAGGTAACTTCAATCTGCGGAACGCCGCGTCTTGCGGGCATAATTCCGTCAAGGTGGAAGCGTCCGAGAGTTTTGTTATCAGCTGCGAATTCTCTTTCCCCCTGAAGAACGTGTACCTCAACGCTCGGCTGATTATCCGCTGCTGTTGAGAAAATCTGGCTCTTCTTTGTCGGGATGGTGGTGTTTCTTTCGATGATTACGGTGTTAACGCCGCCGAGGGTTTCAATACCGAGTGAAAGCGGAGTAACGTCAAGAAGAAGGAGTCCGTCTTCAATATCGCCGCCGAGAACGCCGCCCTGAAGCGCTGCGCCCATTGCTACGCACTCATCGGGGTTGATACCCTTGAAGGGTTCTTTGTGTGCAAAATTCTTGATAGCGTCCTGAACAGCGGGAATACGGGTTGAGCCGCCAACGAGGAGGATTTTGTCAATATCGTTCATTGTAAGACCTGAATCGCTCATAGCCTGACGAACGGGACCCATTGTAGCTTCAACAAGGTCAGCCGTCATTTCATTGAACTTAGCTCTTGTAAGAGTTTCCTCAAGGTGCTTCGGGCCTGTTGCATCAGCAGTGATGAAGGGAAGGGAAATCTGAGCGGTTGTCATACCTGAAAGGTCAATCTTAGCCTTTTCAGCAGCTTCCTTAACTCTCTGCATAGCCATCTTATCTGTTGAAAGGTCAACGCCCGTCTGAGCCTTGAAGCCCGCTACAAGCCAATCCATAATCTTCTGGTCAAAGTCGTCGCCGCCGAGACGGTTGTTACCTGCTGTTGCAAGTACCTCCTGAACGCCGTCGCCCATTTCAATAATGGAAACGTCGAAGGTGCCGCCGCCGAGGTCGTAAACCATAACCTTCTGCTCCTCTTCCTTGTCAATACCGAAAGCGAGAGCTGCGGCTGTGGGCTCGTTGATAATTCTCTTAACGTCAAGGCCTGCAATTTTACCTGCGTCCTTTGTTGCCTGACGCTGGCTGTCCGTAAAGTAAGCAGGAACTGTAATAACAGCCTCTTTTACGGGCTCGCCGAGATATGCCTCAGCGTCGTTCTTAAGCTTCTGAAGAATGGTTGCGCTGATTTCCTGCGGGGTGTAGGTTTTGTCGTCAATCTTAACTTTGTAATCAGAGCCCATATGGCGCTTAATTGAAGCGATTGTTTTATCGGGGTTAGTAATAGCCTGACGCTTTGCAACAGCGCCAACCATTCTTTCGCCGTCCTTTGTGAATGCAACTACAGAAGGTGTTGTTCTTGCGCCTTCAGCGTTTGCGATAACAACGGGCTCACCGCCCTCAATAACTGCAACGCAGCTGTTTGTTGTACCTAAATCAATACCAATAATCTTTGACATAATAATTATCTCCTTTTCGAGTTATTTACTTAATTAGTTTGCCGTTTTAACCATAGCGGCTCTTATTACCTTATCGCCGGCTTTGTATCCCTTCTGGAATACGTCGGTGATAACGTTTTCGCCGAGGCTTTCGTCCTCAACGTGCATTACTGCATTGTGAAAGTTCGGGTCAAAGTTCTCTCCGCTTTCGCCGAAGGCTTCAACTCCGAGCTTTTCAAGCGACGCCATAAGACCGTCATAGGTCATCTGAACGCCTTTCATAAGTCCTTCGTAATCGCCGTTTTCAATAGCGATTGCTCTTTCAAGGTTATCTATAACAGGAAGTATTTCAGCTATTACGCTGCATTTTGCATTGTTGAAGCTCTGCTCCTTTTCCTTTGCTGAACGCGCTCTGTAGTTTGCGTATTCGGCAGCGGTGCGGAGATAGCTGTCCTTTGCGGCGGCAAGCTGTTCCTCAAGCTCCTGTTCCTTCGTTTTTTCTTCGGCAGCCTCGTTTTCAGCGTTTGTTTCTTCGCCTTCGTTGAGGCTTTCTTCTTTAATGTCAGGTTCCTTTTCTTTTTTACTCATACTTAAATCCTCCTTCCTTGAGCAGGTTGGAAACTGTTTTCATTATATAATCAACTCTCGGAAGAATTGTTTTATAATCTATTCTCAGCGAGCCTATAAAACCGAGCGTTGCGGTCTGAACTCTGTTGTAATTGAATTTTGCAATCGCAGTCGCAGTGCTTTTAAGCTCATATACGGGGTTTTCATCACCTATGAAAAGCGCCGTTGACATATTTGTTTTTGCAAATTCGTTGAGCAGCCCTTCAAGCTTTTTCTTTTTTGCGAGCAGCAGAAGAAGGCTGTATGCATTTTCTCCCAGCTCCTCCTGAGAGAGCAGCTTAACCTCGCCGTTTATTACGAGCGAGCCCTCAGCCGCCTCTTTACAAAGCGAGGTGAGCGAGGAGAGAATCGGAAGCAGGTCAAATATTCTTGCGCCGAGCAGGGGAGCGGCGGACTGAATTAACGACATATTCACCTCTGTAAGAGGCGTTCCGATTATCAGCTTTTGGGCTATACCGTAAAACGCTGCAATCAGTTCCTCGTCGGGATTACATTCAAGCCTGCAGACGGAGGACTTTATTTTACCGCCTACAGAGAGCATAACAAGCATAACCTTGTTGTTGCCCGCGGGAATAAGCTGAACGCCCTGAACACAGTCAAGCGGGTCCTTAACCGTGCTGTAAAACGCCGCGCAGCCCGTAAGCTCCGAAAGAAGCCGTGCCGCGTCCGAAAGAAGCCTTTCGGGGTCTGATGCGTTAATGCTGAGCACCTCGTTAATCTGTTGCTTTTCAAACGGGGAGAGCGAATGCTGCGGCATCAGATTATCTATATAATATCTGTATGCAGCTTTTGTGGGAACTCTTCCTCCGCTTGTATGACGCTGCTCAAGAAAACCGACGCTTGTAAGGTAAGCCATCTCGTTTCTTATAGTAGCCGAGCTTATGGGATAAGGGAGCATATTGCAAAGATTTTTTGAGCCGAGCGGTTCGCCGGTTTTTATATAATAATCGGTAATTAAACCGAGTATTGCAGCACGTCGTTCACCAATCATATATGCTCCTCCTTCCGTTCCTTTGTTTTACCGTTAGCACTCTCAATGCACGAGTGCTAACTCTATATGTATATTATAACCATTTTACCCGTTTGTCAATAGTTTTTTTCAAAAAATCCGATTTTTCTCTTGCTAAGGGTGCAGTGCGGCAATTAAATTGCGCTAAATTGAGTAATGAAACTTCTTTCATTACTCAAAAATATATAGGTTTACAATTAAAATGCTTTTTGATAGAATAATATGGAAAAGGGGTTGATAAATTAATGAAGACAGAAAAAAGCTTAACGGACCGACGCTATCTGTACCGCAATTCAGGAATTGAATTACTGAAAATTATTGCTATTATTCTGATTGCCGTCAATCATACTACGCAAAGCATTCAAATCGGAAACCTGTTTCCTTTTTTGAAGCTGCAAGTTATATCTGCCGACGTAAATTCGTTATTTCTTAATATGTTCAGAACTTTTGGTATGATTGGAAATTTATTGTTCTTTGCTTGTTCCTCATGGTTTTTACTTGACAGTAAAAAATCCAATAAGCAAAAAGTATTTAGTATGATTTTTGATATATGGACGGTATCTTTTATCTTTTTATTGGCTTTTATAGCTTTTGACCGCAAGGACGTAACGTCGGTAGACGTTTTCAAAAGCCTGTTGCCGACAACCAATTCCAACAACTGGTATCTGACCTTTTATATTCTTTTTTATTTAGCTCATCCATATATTAATTATGCAATTTATAAAATGAGTAAAGCACAGCTGTTAAGAATAACGCTGGTAACGGTAGCTCTGTATCACGTACTGCATTTTGTAATCGCCGGGTGGTTTTTCGGCGGAAATGTCTTATATATGACAACGCTTTATTTTGTAATGGCGTATGTAAAGCTTTATATGAATAGTTTTTCAGAAAACAAAAGATTAAATCTTATATTGCTTTTATTATCGCTGTCAGCTCATTTTTTAGGTATGTCGCTTCATAACTTCTTAGGGTTAAAATATCAGTTTTTTAATCATTTGTTTGCCCATTGGATAAAAAATTACAGCCCCTTTGTTATAGTTATAGCAATAACCTCGTTTAATCTCTTCAGACAATTAAAATTTACAAATAAATTTATTAATTATTTATCATCTTTATCATTATTGATTTATATTATTCACGAGAATATTCTTTTCAGGCAGTACTGCCGTCCGTTGCTTCTGAAAAGATTTGCAGATGTTTGCGGAACTGAATACATAGTGCCGGAAGTGGTTATATTTGCATTTGCTTTGTTTATTGCTTCGGCAATTCTTGCGTGCTTTTACAAGGAGTTACCCGGAAAGCTTGTTAAGAGGATTTCAGCAGCAACCTTCAGCTTGATAAGAAAACTATATTTACAAGCAGAGAAAAAGCTGCTAACGCTTAAATAGGAACCGTTTAACCAATGAGGGCAATCCGTTATTATGAGCACTTTAAATCATTCCCTTATTACTTATCTTAAAACAAAAAACCGACGGAAGCTCCGTCGGTTTTTATCTACTGAATAACTTTTAATAATAAACTGTTGTAGTCTACCGATTGTGAAATCGGAGTGTAGCTGAGGTCAGCGCCGTATTCGGGTGCGGCAGTATCGGGCAACTCAATCTTTTCCTGTTTGTACTCTGTGTTTTTCTCCTTGCCCGCGTTTAAAAGCCTTTTTTCAAGCTCCTTTGACACGCCGTTGTTGTACGCGTAAATATAGCCGTAAAACGTCTGACCGTAGTGCGAGGTAATGTCTGAGAACGTCTTAGTGTCAAAATAAGTTCCGCCCCAGTGTGACTCTGAAATAGTAACAGAGCCGTCCTCGTGGATTTTTTCTACTACTGCAACGTGGCCGCTCCAGCAGGCGATTGCGCCGAGCTTTGGCTCTCTGCCGTAATCGTAGTAGCCGTTTGATTTGTTGATAAAGTACCAGTCTCCGGCGCTGCCGTGAGTAATCAGCGGCGCTTCGCCGTTCATTTCATATATTCTTCCGTATGCGTATGCAACGCAGTTCGGCATAGGCGTTCCTGTCTGGAAATATCTGTTAAGTTCTGAAGAATAGTATGGAATACTTGAGTTAGGAGCCGTGAGTCTCGGCTCGTAAATCTCTCCCTCAGCGTAAGCGCTGATAGGTGTTAATGCCGAAATAAGAATTGTCATAAATATAACAACCGGAACGATAAGCAGGGTTTTCTTCTTAGCCATAATGTACCTTCCTTTTTCCTCCGCAGCTATTTTAATCTTTTTTCTGCTGTCGGATAATTACGAATTACTGTTCTGTTTTCGATTGAACTCGCTTATTATTCAGTATTATTGCGTCGGCTGACTCATAGCCAACGCTTGACATTATAGCAAAATGACATCTTTGTAATCAATAGTTAATTTTTACAAGCGTTTTGTTACACTTTTGTAATAAATGTGCATAGTACACAAAATTCCGACAAAAACATTGACTTTTTAGTAGACAATAGTCCATTAACAACACTATAGAATATAATAAAAAGGCTGCCATTTCTGACAGCCTTAAATTATATATTATATTATTAATTACATATATAACTAAATTCTTGCAACTCCTGATTTGCGTGCTGCCTCAGCAACCGCTGCTGCAACGGTATCCTTAATTCTCGGGTCAAATGCGTGCGGGAGAATATAATCGGGGTTGAGCTCTTTTTCGTCAACGAGAGAAGCGATAGCATAAGCTGCCGCAATCTTCATATCCTCGTTGATATCGCTTGCGCGAACGTCAAGAGTACCGCGGAAAATACCGGGGAATGCAAGTACGTTGTTAATCTGGTTCGGGAAGTCGGAACGTCCCGTACCAACAATTGAAGCGCCTGCTTCTTTAGCAAGGTCAGGCATAATTTCAGGAGTCGGGTTAGCCATGGGAAGAACAATCGGGTTCGGGTTCATTGACTTAATCATTTCCTGAGAAACGATACCGGGAGCGGAAACGCCGATGAATATATCAGTGCCCTTCATAGCTTCGGCAAGACCGCCCTTAACCATACCGCGGTTAGTAACCTTAGCAATTTCCTCTTTGAAGGGATTGAGGTTATCTCTGCCCTCATAGATAGCGCCTGTTCTGTCGCAAAGGATAACGTCCTTAAGACCGAGAGACATAAGAAGCTTAGCAATAGCAACGCCTGCAGCGCCTGAGCCGTTGATAACTGCTTTACAGTCGCCGAGTTCTCTGTTTGTGAGTTTCATAGCGTTGATAAGAGCTGCGGAAACAACTACTGCCGTACCGTGCTGGTCATCGTGGAAAATCGGAATATCGCACTTTTCTTTGAGCTTCTTTTCAATTTCAAAGCAGCGGGGAGCAGCGATATCCTCAAGGTTAACGCCACCGAATGAACCGCTGATTTTGTAAATTATATCTACGATTTCATCAACGTCCTTAGTTCTTACGCAGAGCGGGAAAGCGTCAACATCGCCGAATTCCTTAAAGAGTACGCATTTACCCTCCATAACCGGCATACCTGCCTCAGGACCGATATCGCCGAGACCGAGAACTGCGGTACCGTCGGTAACAACAGCGACCATATTCCAGCGTCTTGTAAGCTCCCAGCTCTTCTTGTAATCATCCTGAATTGCAAGGCAAGGCTCAGCAACACCGGGTGTATATGCAAGTGAAAGAGCGTCCTTGTTGTCAACCTTAGCGCGGGCAACAACTTCAACCTTACCCTTCCATTCGCCGTGAAGTCTGAGTGATTCTTTTCTGTAATCCATAGTTTATCTCCTTTATAACTACATAATGGGAGGGAAAATCCCTCCCTTATTATTTTGCTTATCTCTCAATATGAGATTTGATTTTCTTCGTTTCGGGATAAGGCTTATAGTTATCCTCCCACGGGAAGGTGTAGTCAAGTCCGAGCTCGTCTCTTACAGCGTTGATTTCGCCCTGTACGGATTCGTTAATCGGAACGCCGTGAGGCTCTCTTTCCTTCCAGA
>DFGL01000032.1 GCA_002371215.1 Ruminococcaceae bacterium UBA3751
GTCTTATCCACATCAGCCAGATTTCTCATCAGAGAATCAAGACTCCGCAGGACGTTCTTAAGGTTGGCGATATCGTTAAGGCAATGATTATTGACGTTGATTATGAGAAGAAGAGAGTTTCTCTTTCAATAAAGGCAACTATTGACCCTGAGGATGAAGAACCTATAGAGATTCCCGAGGAAGAAGCTCCTGCAGAAGAAGCTGCTCCGGTTGAAGAAGCTCCTGCAGAAGAAACTGCTCCGGTTGAGGAGGCTCCCGCTGAAGAGGCTGCTCCCGCTGAGGAAGCTCCTGCTGAAGAGGCTGCTCCCGCTGAGGAAGCTCCTGCTGAAGAGGCTGCTCCCGCTGAGGAAGTTCCCGCTGAAGAGGCTGCTCCCGTTGAGGAGGCTCCCGCTGAAGAGGCTGCTCCCGCCGAGGAAGAAGCTGCAGAATAATTACATAATTAAAGGCTGTCTTTTAAGGCAGCCTTATTTTGTAGGGGAGGGGTTCCGCTCCCTATCGTTGTATTAAAGGTGTTTTATGGATAATAATGAAATAATTAAAAGACTCAACGCTTTGCAGGATACAAAGTACCGCGATTTTCAGAGTAAGCTTATTCCCGATACCAAGGCAGAGTTCATCGGAGTCCGCACTTCCGAGCTGAGAAAGCTTGCCAAAGAGCTGATTAAGGAGGGTAAAACCGATAACTTTTTAAGCGTCCTTCCCCATAAGTATTTTGACGAAAATCAACTCCACGCCTTCATTATCAGCGGAATAAAGGATTTTGATATGTGCGTTAAAGAGGTTGAACGCTTTTTGCCTTACGTTGATAACTGGGCAACCTGCGACCAGATGTCGCCCAAGGTTTTTAAAAAGGAAAAAAAGGCGCTCTTGCCGTATATCAATAAGTGGATTAAATCCGGTAAAACCTATACGGTGCGCTTTGGAATGGGTATGTTAATGCAGCATTTTCTCGGGGAGAATTTTGAAATTAAGTATGCCCGAGCGGTTGCCTGTGTTAAAAGCGATGAGTATTATATAAAAATGATGCAGGCGTGGTATTTTGCAACGGCGCTCGCTAAAAACTATGATGAGGTTCTGCCGTTTATTGAAAATAAAACGCTTGAAAAATGGACTCATAACAAAACTATTCAGAAAGCCATCGAAAGCTACCGCATAACCGATGAGCAAAAAGCATATCTCAAAACACTGAAGATAAAATAAAAGACAGGTAACCGTGTTTTCCGAAAGGAAACGGCAACCTGCCTTTTTTTTATTCTGTTATTTCTATTGTTTCAATTACAACGTCGTAAACGGGTTTGTCACCCATCGCTGTCTGAACGTTCGCTATGTCCTCAAGAACGTCCTTGCCGTCAATAATCTGCCCGAATACCGTGTGGTGAAAATCAAGCCACGGCGTTCCGCCGACTGCCTTGTAATTATCTATGCACTCTCTCGGATAGCCGCTGTCCGTAAGGCTTTCCATCTGCTCAAGCATCTGCGGCGGAGCCGTCTTTGCCTGAACGATGAAAAACTGCGAGCCGTTTGTGTTGGGACCTGCATTAGCCATTGAAAGCGCGCCGTAATAGTTGTGAGCGTCAACGCTGAATTCATCCTCAAACGGTGAGCCCCAGATGCTTTCGCCGCCCGTGCCCGTACCGTTCGGGTCGCCGCCCTGAATCATAAAGTCCTTTATAACTCTGTGGAAAATCAGACCGTTATAGTAGCCGTTTTTAGCGTGGGTTGTAAAGTTTTCAACCGCCTTAGGAGCGATTTCGGGGAAAAGCACGAAGCTCATATCCCCGCGGTTTGTTTTAAAAGTTGCTTTAATTCCGTCTTTAATTTCAAGCTGGTTCATATTTTTGCCTTTCTCAGAGTTTTACTCTGCTGTTGATTTCCTGAAGCACCTCTTTATCTATTTTAAGCACCTTGCGGTCATAGGTCATAAGGCCGTTAAGCTCGTCCTCAACATCCGTAACCTGAGTATAAACCGTTGCGGAAAGTCCTTTCGGAATCTGAGGGATAATAGTTTTATTGAAGAGCTTTGAATATGCCTTTGTAACGCCTTCCTTAGATTTATAGATTTTATAGCCGAACATCTTATCGTTAAAGGTGTGGCCCTTTGCCCTTATTGAAAAGCCGCCGAATTCCGTAAGAAGCCACGGCTTGTCGCCCTGCTTAACTATAATCGGGGTAAAGTAAATGTGCTTTGAAATAACGTCGGTAACGCCTCTGTCGTGCCAGCCGGAAGCGCTGTCAACAGTTCTCGTTTTATCCCATTCCTTAAGAAGATTATATGCCTTAGCGGAGTCAAACTGACCCCATCCCTCGTTAAACGGTACCCATAGCGCAATGCAGGGACAGTTATAAAGCGCGTCCACCATTTCGCGCAGCTCTTTATAGTAAAGCTCGCGCGCTTTTTCGTTAGTTCTGTGGAATTTTTTATAATCCGTATCGTCAAGATTAACGCCGATAAACGGAATTGCGCTGACTTCAAGCCCGTACTTACCGCCGCCGTTAATCATATCCTGCCAAACGAGAATACCGTTAACGTCGCAGTAATGGTACCAGAGCATCGGCTCAATTTTAATATGCTTTCTCAGCATATTAAAGCCGCATTCCTTTGCGGTTTTAATATCAAATTCCATAGCCTCATTGCTCGGCGGGGTTAAAAATCCGTCGGGATAATAACCCTGGTCAAGCAGTCCGTTGTGGAAATACGGCTTATTATTGAGAAAGAGCCTCGGAACTCCGTTTTCATCTGTTCCCGTTGAGAATTTTCTCATTCCGAAATAGGATTTAACCGTATCCTTGCCGTATTTAAACGTTAAGCCGTAGAGGAACGGACTTTCGGGCGACCAGGATTTGAAGGACGGAATTTTTATCGTGGTATCGGTTGTGTCGGCAATAATATCGTCGCCGTCGTAAACAGTAATCTGAACGTTTTCAGCGCCGTCAAATTCAAAACTTACCTGTTCATTATCGTAATCGGGAGTGATTTTTACGCCCTTTATGTATTTTTCGGGAGTGCTTTCAAGCCATACGCTCTGCCAGATACCGCTCTGCGGGGAATACCATATTCCGCCGCGCTTCGTTTTCTGTTTGCCGCGGGAGTATTCGTTTTCCTCGCATAAATCGCGAACGATAACGCCGAGCGTGTTGTTGCCTTCGTTTAGATAATCGGTTAATTCAAGAGTAAACGCTGTATATCCGCCGTGGTGCTCGCCAACGAATTTGCCGTTTAAAAGTACCTTTGCAATCTGGTCAACAGCACCGAAATTGATGAAAACTCTGCCTTTGTTAAAGCCCTCGGGCAGGGTGAATTCCTTTTTATAAACAAGATATTCGTTTGCCTTTAAAACGCGGTTAACTCCTGAAAGCGGGCTTTCGGGCGAAAACGGAACCGTGATTTTATATTTATAACTTTCGGGTATTTCCTCGCTGTCCGTAAAAGCGAGCTCCCATTCGCCGTTAAGGTTTAAATAGCTGTCGCGCTTAAACTGAGGCCTCGGATATTCCGGAAGCGGCGCCTTTTTGTTTAAATCTTCTCCCCATTTTGTGTAAAGCATTTATTTTTCCTCCGTTACAATTTTGCCCTCCTCAATCTGAATATGCTTATTACAGATTTCAAGGGCTGCCTTTTTGTGTGAAACTATAATACAGGTTTTATTATTAAGCTCCTTGAGGTTAGTCAAAAAGCGCTTTTCCGTTTCCTCATCCAGTGCCGAGGTTGCCTCGTCAAGCAGAATGATGGGTGAATCCGAAAGGAGTGAGCGCGCTATTGCAAGGCGCTGAAGCTGTCCTTCTGAAAGACCTATTCCGCGTTCGCCGATTACGGTTTCAAGTCCGTCGGGCAGTGAAGTGATAAACTCATCCGCACAGGAAATGCGTACGGCCTCGTCAATCTCTTCCTGAGAGGCGTCTGAATTAATAAAGGTAAGGTTTTCCCTGATTGTTCCCGAAAGCAGGAAGTTGCCCTGCGGGACGTAGGAAAACAGTCTTCTGGTTTCATAACTTACGGGTATTTCGTTATCGCTGCAGATAAGCTTTATATTGCCGTCCTGAACCTTGAAAACGCCGAGAAGGAGCTTCAAAAGAGTGCTCTTTCCTATTCCCGATATTCCCATAATTGCAACAAAGTCTCCCTTATTTATTGAAAGCGAGGTGTTATCAAGAATAATGTCTCTGTCGTATTTAAAGGATATATCGTTAAAGTCAATTGATTTAAGCGAGGAATATACGTTTGTAACATTGATGTTTACGTTGCTGATTTTTGCCTCATCGGGAAGCTGTTCAATTTCAATAAGTCTTTCTGCGGAAGCGAGAAGAGTAAAATACTGCGGCATAAGCGCCGAGAGTTGAGCGAAGGGCGACTGAATCTGGTTAACGAGCTGAAGCATAGCTGTAACGGTACCGTAATCAAGTCCGTTAATAAGCCTGTAGCCGCCGAAGGCAAGCGCAAAAATGTAGCCGATGTTAAAAACAAAGCTTATTCCCGCGTTGGCGCTGATTGAGAAAAAACGCCTTTTCATTTTTACTATGTAGTTTTCCTTCTGAAGCTCGTCAGCCTTGTCGAGTACCTTTTCTTCAACTGAGAAAGCCTTAACAACGAGCAGGCTGGTAAGTACCTCCTGAATGAAGGAGCGGGTTTTACCCTCGGTTTCCTGTACCTTTTTGTGAAGGTGTTTAAGCTTTTTGCGGAAAATCTGAGTTGAAAAAAAGATAAACAGTCCGCCGACAAGAAATACAAGCGCGAATACCCTGTCAATATAAACAAGGTACGCAAAGGCGCAGAGCATTTTTGTTACAACAAGAACTACGCTCGGCAGCAGGGTGGTGAACCCGTCGGCAATAACGCTTACGTCGTTGAACATTCTGTTTTGAAGCTCGCCCGTGTGGTATTTTGTAATAGCGGAATAATCCTTTTTGGCGTAAACCTTAAGCATATGCTGCTTTAGTATCCACTCAACCCTTGCCCTGCAGCGCTCAACCGAGCTTCGCGATATAAGGTTAAGCGTAAGCTGAAGCAAAAGCAAAGCGAGAAATCCGCCTGCAAAAATAAGAACTTTTTTTAAATCCTTATCCTGAACTGCGGCGTTGATTATGTTTTTTGAAAAACCCGCGTACACTATTGAAAGCACTGCAAGAATGACGTTTACGAAAACCTGAATCAGGATTTTTCCCGTTTGTGATTTACAGATAGAGTAAACCCATTTCAGCGTTTCAATATCGGATTTTGAAAATCTGTTTTTTAAACTCATTTATCAATTGTTTCCTTTTAAAACTCTTTTGATTTTTGCCGCAGCTCTCTCCATAAACAGAAGGGCGGGGCGGATGGGATAAAGGCCTGTCCAGATACGGGAGTATATTTTTTGCAGAGTACCGTTTTGGCAGTCAATATAATGCTTTCCGTTTTTATAAAAGCCCGCAAGAACTCCGCAAATCATATCGTCCGTAACGTATTCTTTTCTCAGGCAGTTATCGCCTATAATTATGTAATGGTCAGGATGTACCTCGATAACACGGTGCAGAATATATTTTCCGTTGTCCTCATAAAGCGCAATATCGTATTTTTTCAGCCTTTCTTTCGGCTTGATAACGATAATATTGTCCTTCTGATGATGTATAAGCGGCCACATTGAGCGGCCTGCGGTAAAGCTTGTATATTTGCCCGTCTCCTCAAGTATTTCCCTGACGGAGCTGTTTTCATTCATAGCATTTTTCCTTTATATATTATTAATATAATTATATCAACTATTAAAGGATAATGCAATAAGTTATTTAAAGCGGTGTATCAGCTGAAGGTTGCAGCGGTTTTCAAGTTCGTCGTCAATGGGGGATAACTCGTCGCCCGTCGCTCTTTTAAGTATTTCGTCCGCAAGGCGCGGGTTTTTCGGCAGAACGGGACCGTGCGCATAGGTGCAAAACGTGTTTTTAAATAGCAGTCCCTCGGTTTCGTCTTCTCCGTTGTTGCCGAAGCCCGAAATCACCTTCCCGAGCGGCTCAAGTCCGTTAAGGTACGTTTTTCCGCTGTGGTTTTCAAAGCCTGCTGCAGTGCCGAAAGGAGTCTTGAAAACGATATTTCCTATCATCCTTTTTTCTCCGCCGAGGGTGTAAAACGGAAGAGCACAGCTGAGGTGCAGGATGTCCCCGTCTGTTGTTTTATAATATTCCCCGAGGAGTTGGAAACCGCCGCATATTGTAAGGAGCGTTTTGCCTGAATTTACGGCATAGCGCAGCATATCGCCCTTTTTGCGTAAATCGCGGGAGATTATTTTCATCTCCTTGTCCTGTCCGCCGCCTATGAACATCAAGTCAAAATCGCTTATGGTATCTCCTATGCCGATATTCTTTACGTCGGTTTTGTATCCTCGTTCTTCAAGGCGTTTAACTATGCATAATATATTTCCGCTGTCTCCGTAAAGGCTCAGCTCCTTCGGGTAAAGGTGAACAATTTTTATCTTTTTTACTCCCAAAACTCTCTGCCTCCGAAGGTGTTGATAAATAATTTGCGCATTTTCATCATAGCCGTATAGGTTGAAAAAATCACAAAGTCGTTTTCGCTGTTTTTTATAAGGCTTATAAGCCGTTTATAATCCTCTCCGTCTATTATTTTAGTTGTCTTTATTCCGTCGTATTTCAGTCTGAGCGCCATATCAAGCGAGCGCGTTCCGACGGTGTAAATGCTTTTGCATTTTTCATTTATTCTGCAAAAATCACTGTCCCAAATCCAGCTTATATCGCGCCCGTCTGCATCGTTATCATTAAGCGCAAACGCCATATCAAGTCCGCCCTTAACCGAGCAGATATAGTTGATACAGCTCGTCAGCCCCGCAGGATTTTTAACTAAAAGCAAAAGCACGGTTTTTCCGTTATTATCAAAGCTTTCCATCCGTCCGAACGCCCCTTTAAAGGTGCAGAGCTCCTCGGTTTTACCGATTTTCAGCTCATTTATAACTGCCGCCGCGGCGCAGAAATTATAAAGATTGTAAAGCCCGCCGAGAGAGGTTGAGGCGAGCCTTCCGTTAATAATAAATCCCGTTTTTGAAATATCGCTTATCTCATAGTCAGGAGTGCTTCTGCCGAACTTGCATTCAGGGCAGAAAAAGTCGCCGAGCTGGGAAATGGTATGGCTTTTGTATTTCAGCTCCGCAGAGCAGAAGGGACAAAATCTGCTGTCCGAAACCGCAGGTGCATTAAGGTTTGCGTTAATGCCGAAGGTAATGGTTTTGTTTTTGCAGGTTTTTCGCAGTGAACTGCTCAGAGGGTCGTCTGCATTAAGGAAAAGAATACATTCCGGTATGTTGTCAATGCCCGATTTTATTTTTGAAAGCGTATGGGTTACCTCGCCGTATCTGTCAAGCTGGTCGCGGAAAACGTTGGTAACGACAAGGGCTTTTGCGTCTATGTATCTTGAAATCAGCGGAAGGCTGTTTTCATCGCATTCAAGGATTGCGATTTCCTTTTTACAGCGCCCGAAAACGGTTGAGTTCATAATAAATGCGGTAGTAACTCCGCTTAGCATATTCGCTCCGCCTTTGTTAATGAAATACGGGCGGTTTTCGCTTTTCAGCGCGTGCTCAATAAGGGCGCAGGTGGTCGTTTTTCCGTTAGTCCCCGTAACGCAGATTATTTTTGTACCGCGGGAAAGCTTTGTCAGTATATCATATTTCAATTTAAGCGCTATCTTTCCCGGGAGAGATGTAGCGCCGCGGTTAAACAGCCTTAGCAAGAGGGCTGTCAGTTTTGCAATAATAATTGTAATAATCATATTAAATTTATATTGATTAAACGGTGAGATATGATATAATTATTACAATAAATAAGGAGAAATGCTATGCTTGAAAAAATTGTTGAAATAGTTAAAAGAGCGGGTGAAATCTATAAAGGCGCCGGTGATGATTTGGGCGTTCAGGAAAAGGGCTCGGCGGTAAATCTTGTTACAAAATACGATAAAATGATTCAGGATTTTCTCGTTGAGGAATTCACAAAGCTTATACCCTCGGCGAGTTTTCTTGACGAGGAGGGCGAGGGCGACAACGTTCTTACAAACGGCTACTGCTTTATAATTGACCCTATTGACGGAACAACAAATTTTATAAAGGGCTATCAGCACAGCGCAATTTCCGTTGGTCTTGCAAAGGATAAGGAAATAATCATAGGCGTTGTTATGGACCCTGACCTTGACAATATTTACTACGCTGAAAAGGGAAAGGGCGCATACCTTAACGGTAAGCCGATTAGGGTAAGCGACTGCGATATGGAGCATTCGCTTGTGCTTTTCGGAACCTGCCCTTATGAGCATGAGCTCGCGCATAAAACCTTTGCCGTTACCGAGGAAATATTTTACAGAGCGGTTGAGGTACGCCGCGGCGGCTCTGCGGCGCTTGATATATGCTACGTTGCCGCGGGCAAGTCGGATTTGTACTATGAGTTTATTCTCCGTCCGTGGGACTGGGCGGGCGCAACGCTGATTCTTAACGAAGCGGGCGGAATTGCAACAACCTGCCTCGGAGAGCCTGTAGACGCGGATAAAATTCAGTCATACTGCTGCGGAAATGCAAAGAATCTTAAGGAGTTTTATGAGATATACAACGCTTAATTCCTACCTTAAAGAGCGTTTCGGCTGTAAGGTTTATAAGCTCGCCGTTGACGGCGGTTTTACCTGCCCTAACCGTGACGGTACGCTCGGAACGGGGGGCTGTATCTTCTGCTCTGCGGGCGGAAGCGGTGAGTTTGCTCAGAGCAGGGAACTTTCCGTTGCCGAGCAGCTTGAAAAGGGCAAGGCGCTCGTTTCAAAAAAGATAAAAAGCGGAAAATATATAGCGTATTTTCAGGCGTTTACAAATACTTATGCTCCGCCCGAAATGCTGAGAAAGCTCTATCTTGAAGCGATAGAGAGCCCCGATATTGTTGCACTTTCAGTTGCAACGCGCCCTGATTGCCTCGGCAGCGGCGTTCTTGAAGTGCTTGACGAGATAAATAAAATAAAGCCCGTTTTTGTTGAGCTCGGGCTTCAGAGTATACACGAAAGAACGGCGCAGTATATAAGACGAGGCTATCCTCTTGAGGTGTATGACAAAGCGGTAGAGGATTTACATAACATAGGAATAAACGTCGTTACCCACCTTATTGTCGGGCTGCCCGATGAAACAGAGGCGGATATTCTCGAAAGCGTCAGATACGTCTGCAGGGTAACTGACGGGATTAAGCTTCAGCTTCTTCATATTCTTGAGGGTACGGATTTGGCTGAGGAGTATAAAAGCGGAAAAATCCGAACGCTCACCCTTGACGAATATGTTGAAATCATTAAAAAGTGCGTTGAAGTTATCCCTGAAAGCGTTGTGATTCACCGCCTTACGGGCGACGGTGCAAAGCGCGATTTAATCGCTCCGCTCTGGTCTGCGGATAAAAAAACGGTTCTTAACAGAATAAACAAAGCACTCAGCGAAGGGGCGTCCATCATAAAGAATGTTAGCTCTAAAATCGCCTCTTTTTCGCTATAATTGCGTTAAAAAACGGGTTAAGGCGGCAAGCCTTAACC
>DFGL01000078.1 GCA_002371215.1 Ruminococcaceae bacterium UBA3751
GCCCAGTCCTTCATCTTGTACTGAACGCCGCCTTCTCCTATTCCTTTTTCCTGAAGGAATTCTATCATTTTAGCAATAGAGTCCTTTTTGTTATCCATTCCGTTAAGGAATTCAGAGTTAACCATCTCTCCGTCGCCCGTGTAAGCTTCAACGGAGATATCGCCACCCTTGATAACCTCAATGATGTCAATGCCGAATTTCTTAGCGAATTCGTAGTCTCTCTGGTCGTGAGCGGGTACCGCCATAATAGCGCCCGTACCGTAGCCCATCATTACGTAGTCTGAAATATAAACGGGAATATCCTTACCGTTAACAGGGTTTTTAGCGGTAATTCCGTCAATTTTAACGCCCGTTTTATCCTTAACAAGCTGTGTACGCTCAAACTCCGTCTTTTTAGCGCACTCCTTACGGTAATCCTCAATAGCGTCCATATTAGCTATTTTATCCGCGTACTTATCAATAAGCGGATGCTCGGGCGCTATAACCATAAAGGTTACGCCGAAAAGCGTATCGGGACGGGTTGTATAAATTCTGAGCTCCTCGGGCACCTCGTTAACGCTGAAATTAACGAACGCACCGCGGGATTTACCAATCCAGTTAATCTGCTGAAGCTTAACGTTCGGAAGATAGTCAACCTCCTCTAATCCCTCAAGAAGCTTATCGGCATACTCGGTTATACGGAGATACCATACGTCCTTTGACTTCTGGATTACGTCGCTATGGCAGATATCGCACTTACCGCCCTGGGAATCCTCGTTTGAAAGAACAACCTTACAGGACGGGCAGTAGTTTACGAGGGTTTTATCCCTGAAAGCGAGCCCGTTTTCAAACATTTTAAGGAATATCCACTGAGTCCACTTGTAGTAATTCTCATCCGTAGTATCAATAACTCTTGTCCAATCGAACGAAAAGCCCACTCTTTTGAGCTGAGAGGTAAACTTTTCAATATTCATATCCGTTACCTTACGGGGATGAATACCTGTTTTAATTGCATAGTTTTCGGTAGGAAGGCCGTATGCGTCAAAGCCTATCGGGAACAGTACGTTATATCCCTGAAGCCTTCTCTTACGCGAAACGACCTCAAGCCCTGAATACGCCTTGATATGACCGACGTGCATACCTGCGCCCGAGGGGTAAGGGAATTCTACAAGACCGTAGAACTTTTTCTTATCCGAATAATCCTTGGCATGGAAGGTACCCTTTTTCTCCCATATATCCTGCCACTTTTTTTCAACTTCTTTAAAATTATAGTCCATAATCATCCTCCTGAAATGTTTTATCTGAATTTATTTTATTCTTTAATTAACAAGCCGTCAATATCTATCTTCTCACCGTCTTCCCAAAGGCGCTCAATCTGGTAAAAATTGCGCTGACCTTCAAGGAAGATATGAATTACAACGCCTATATAATCAAGGCAAATCCATTCGCTTTTTTCACCCTCAATATGATGGGGCTCAATTCCCTGCTCGGAGAGTTTAAATTCAATTTCATCAGCAATAGCCTTGAGCTGGGTATTGTTGGTTGCAGTAGCAAAAACAAAGTAATCGCAGATTACGGTAATATCGCCAACCTTAATAACCTCAATATCCTGACCTCTTTTGCTGTCAATAGCCTTAACGGCAGTTTCAACAATTTTGTAATAGTTTTCCATAGACTTCCTTTCGTTATTTCATTTTATTCACTATCCAGTTATAGCAATTAAGCGTATCGGGATGAAGCAGGCGTTCCTGCTTTACCACCGTTTTTATTGTATATTTAAGCGAATAGAGCATTCCCTCAAGAAAATCCCTATCCGTCTTTTCTCTCATTATATCAACGTCGGGATAATCCCTGTCCTCCGATGTGAAATCGGCAAGGTAGATAAGCATTTCAAAATCGCTCATATTTTCCCTGCCCGTTGTATGATATCGGATACCTCCGATAATCTCCTCATCTTCAATTTTGAGAATATGCCTTACGTAAAGCGCTCCGCTCATCTGGTGAAAAACGCGGTGGTTACCGAGTTCAACATAGCTTAGCTTACGGTCATATTTTTCAATAAGAGCTATTTGCTCTTCGTTTGGCATTTCCTTGGTTATATCGTGGAGAATTCCCGCGAGATAAGCCTTATTTTCATCAAGCCCCTTTTTCAGCGCGAGCTCCCTCGCTCTTTTTGCAACGCACATACTGTGGTGACAGCGATAGGGAGAGAGCGTTTTTTTAATCAGAGCCTCGTATTTTTCAAATTCATACATAAAGCCCGTGCTCCCTGATATATTCAGCAACGCCGTCGGGTACCATACCCTCAAGGCTTTCACCGTTTTTAACCCTTGCTCTTATCTGACTTGAGGAAACCTCAACCGGAGAATAATAAACGGCGTCAGCTCCAAGGTCCTTATTATCAATTAAAAACTGCTTGATTTTTTCGTTATCCTCTTTACAACGACCAAAGCCTACTATATGAGCCATTTTGAGAATTTTGTTATACTTATACCATTCGCGGAAATTAAACAGCTGATCCGACCCCATAAAGAGATAAAACTCATCCTCGGGATAAAGCCCTTTTAGTGCTTTAATAGTATTGTATGTATAGCTTTTACCCACCATACTGAACTCAATATCGCTGATTTCAAGGCGCTTATAGCTTACTGATTTATCAAAAATATCATTATTTTTGATTGCTATTTTGAGCATATTAACTCTATCAATTCCGCTTGCAAAATCGGCTCCTGACCTATGGGGAGGGTCTGCCGTAGGTACAATAATGAATTTATCAAGATTTTTAAAATCAGGGTGCATCGGCACTCTTGAAAGCACGTCTATAAGATTAAGATGACCGTTATGCACGGGGTTAAAAGCGCCGCCGTAAATACCTATTTTCATTTACTTTCCTCTTCTCGCTCTGTCATATTTTGCGTAGGGATTCTGTGCTTCTTTTTCCCTCTGTCTTTGGCGCAACCCTTTGATTTTCACCTTTTTCTTTGCAGTTGCTTTTGCTGCTCCCGAACCGCGTTTCTTTTTCTTTTCCGCAATTCTTTCTTCATCTGCCTTACGGTACAGCACGATAACGCCGCCGATTACCTGAATAACGTCTGCACCCGTTTTTTCCGCAAGCTCTGAAGCGAATTCCTTTGGTGCGCTCGGAGCGGTATCAAGGTGTACTCTGATTTTTATTAATTCTCTTGTATCAAGCGCGTCGTCAACCTGAGTTACAAGGTTATCGCTTATGCCCTCCTTGCCGATTTGAATTATCGGCTCAAGAGAATTTGCTTTTGCACGCCATGCGGCTCTTTCTTTTGATGTCATAGTATTTTCTCCAATTCATTAGTAAGTAAACGAAGCGCGTTGCCCCTGTGGGATATTTTGTCCTTTTCCTCGGGAGTATATCTTCCGAACGCCCTTCCGTCAACCAAAAACAGCGGGTCGTAACCAAAACCCTCGTTACCGTCGCGCTCAAAGCCTATATGCCCGTGGCACTCGCCCCTTACGGTAATCTCTTTTCCGTCGGGAAACATACAGCATATAGCGCATACATAGTATGCCGTTCGCTTATCCATCGGCACGCCGCTGAGTTTTTCAAGAAGGAGGTCGTTATTTGCCTCATCGTCGCCGTGCCCCCCGGAAAAACGGGCTGAATATATGCCCGGAGCGCCGTCAAGATAATCGACGCAAAGTCCGCTGTCATCGGCGATAGCCGGCATATTCATCTCTCTGCAGGCGTTTTCCGCTTTGATTTTTGCGTTTTCCTCAAAGGTAGCTCCGTCCTCCTCAACGTCGGTAAGCGTTTTACCGAGCATTTTTGCGGTAACTACGTTTATTCCGAGCGGAGAGAGAATTCTCTGCATCTCCGCAAGCTTTTTTTTATTATTTGAAGCTAAAATAAAATCCATAATAAAAACCTTTTTAATTGACAATTGACAATTGATAATTGACAATTTCGGGTGGACTGCGTCCACACCTAATTATTGTTTTGTTTTGAAGTTTTAATAATTGCAGTTAAAAGACGTATTAATTCATTACAATCTTTGTTTAAATTCGTAAAGTATTCTTCAGTTAAATATCCTGTATCCTTTAATAAATTCAACCAAAAAACAGTTTCGCTTGCTTCCTTTAGCGCAATGCTGAGTTTTGAGATAAAATCTTTTTTGCTTTGTGCTTGCTGTGCTTCTGCAATATTTGCACCTATACTTGTTCCGCTCTTTATTACTTGATTTGAAAGCGCATACGCGTGCTTTTCATCAAGAAGTTTTGAAAGGTTTACAATTTTGATTGCAAATTTATAACTCTTTTCAATGGCAATATTGTCGTTGTTCATTTCTGCTCCTAAAATCAATAAATGATAATTATCAATTATCCATTTTTCATTGTCAATTATTCTTCTATTCCTGTTATAAAATCTGCGATACTGCTGTCGTCGTCGTGGGTTGGCTTAAGGTCAAACATAGCCGAGGCGAAAGCGTCCGCGTCAAACGGCTGAAGGTCGTCAATCTGTTCGCCGACGCCTACGAATTTAACAGGAACGTCAAGCTCGTTATTGATAGCAAGAACAACACCGCCGCGGGCAGTACCGTCAAGCTTTGTAAGGATAATGCCCGTAATTCCTGCAGCTTCTTTGAAATCCTTAGCCTGATTAACAGCGTTCTGCCCCGTAGTTGCGTCAAGCACGAGAAGGGTTTCCCTTGAGCAATCGGGAAGTTCACGGTCAATGACGCGGCTTATTTTATTGAGCTCGTCCATAAGATTTTTCTTGTTATGGAGCCTGCCCGCAGTATCGATAATAATAACGTCGCTGCCTCTTGCCTTGCCTGCCTGAATCGTATCGTAAACAACTGCGGCAGGGTCGGAGCCTTCGGCGTGTTTGATAAGCGGAACGTCCGCTCTTTCAGCCCAAACCTGAAGCTGCTCAATAGCGGCGGCGCGGAAGGTATCCGCTGCGCCGAGAATAACGCTTCTGCCCATATTCTTAAGGCGGAGAGCAAGCTTACCGATAGTTGTCGTTTTACCTACTCCGTTAACGCCGATGACGAGGATTACAGACGGCTTTGTTCTGATTTTAAGGTACGAGCCGCCCCATACAACGCCGGCAACGATATCCTTCATAGTTTCCCTTACCTCAGAAACGTCTGTAATTTTATCGTTTTCAATCTTAGCCTTGAGGTCGCGGATTACTCTCTCCGCAGTGGGCATACCTACGTCGCCCATAATAAGAATTTCCTCAAGCTCGTCAAACAGCTCGTCGGTTATCTCCTCATAGCTTTCAATCACCTCGTCCATCTGAGCGGTTATACCCTCATCGCGGGTTTTCTTTAAACCTTTTCTGAATTTATCAAATAATCCCATAATTAATTCCTTCTGACTAAAGGGGCTAACGCTGCCCCTCGGTTTTAACGCGGGGTGCCGAGGTCGTCACCCCTTACTGTTTATTCAAGACCCATTTTTTCAGCAAGCTCGGCGCTCTGAAGTTCAAGCAGCTTTGAAACGCCCTTTTCCTGCATCGTTACGCCGTAAAGCACGTCTGCCTCCTCCATAGTACCGCGTCTGTGGGTAATGGAGATGAACTGGGTTTTATCGGTCATTTTACGCATATATTTTGCAAAGCGCTCAACGTTAACGTCGTCAAGAGCAGCCTCAACCTCATCGTAAATACAAAACGGCGAGGGGGTTACCTTTAAAACGCTGAAAAGCAGAGCCATTGCCGCGAGTGATTTCTCACCGCCTGAGAACAGATTTATATTCTGTACTGATTTTCCCGGCGGCTGAATTTTAATTTCAATCGGACATTCAAGACAGTCGTCGGGGTTTTCAAGAATGATTTCACCGCTTCCGCCGCCGAAGAAATCGGCAAATGAAAGCTTGAACTGCTCGTTAATTCTGTTGAACTGAGCCATAAACTTTTCGCTCATTGAAGCGGTTAAATCAGAGATGATATTCTGCAGCTCAGCCTTTGAAGTTTCAACGTCGCCTATCTGTTCCTTAAGGAATTCGTAGCGCTCGGAAACCTCGGCATATTCTTCAATAGCGCCGACGTTAATTGTACCGAGCTTACGGATTGACGCTTTAATCTCCGCGAGCCTGCGCTTTGACTCAGTCATATCGTCAATTACGATATTGAGCTCCTCTGCCTGGGCTTTTGTAAGCTCATACTGTTCAAAGAGAAGGTTGATAAGTTCCTCATATTCGCGCTGCATATTATTACGGCGCTCCTCAAGCCTTACGCGCTCTGAGGAGAGCTTTTCACGCTCGGAGGTCTTTTCCTTTTCCGCTGAATTAATCTCGTTTATGCTCTTTTCGAGCTCGTTTCTTACCTCAATTATAGACTTAATATTTTCCTTTGTTTCCTCACTTTTTGAATGAAGTTCCTCAATCTCACGCCTGATAAGTTCAATGGATGCAAGATGAGTTACGTTCTGCTGTTCAAGAAGTGAAATTTCGTTATTTATCGAGCGCGCTCTGTCATTCTGAGTGCTCTGCCTGAGCTGTAGCTCCTCAATGGTACGGCGCGCCGCTTCCGTATCCTTGGCAACCGTAACGATAGCAAGGTTAATTTCCTCGCTTCTTGAACGGATTTGTTCCCTCTGCTCGGTAAGAGTTGCGGCGCCCTGAGTAATTGAAGTGAGCTCGGCTTCGGTTTTATCCATTTCGCTCTGAATTTCATCAGCCTCTGCGCTCGCTCTGCGCTCAGCCTCATTAAAGAGGGCAATTCTTCCGTCCGCATTATCCTTTTCGGTTTGCATTGCGGTTTTCTGAGAGTTAAGGGAAGCGATTTTATCGGCAATAATTCTGTCGTCGCCCTCTGCGCGGATAAGCTCTTCATTCGCGTTTCTGAGGTCAGCGTCCGCGCCCTGAAGGTCCGCCTTCGCCTTATTGAGTTCCTCAACTGCGCTCTTGAATTCAGCTGACGCATTTTCAACCTCTGCTTCAAGCTTTTCAGCCTCTTTATTAAGTTCCTCAATAAGATTTGCTCTTGAGAGAACGCCTGCGCCTTTTGAGCGCGAGCCGCCCGTCATTGAGCCGCCCGGATTAATTACCTGGCCGTCAAGCGTTACGATTTTATACCTGTTTTTATATCTCTTTGCTATACCGATAGCGCAGTCAATATCTTCAACTATCATAACCCTGCCGAGAAGGTTAAGAATAATGTTCTTATACTTTTCGTCACACTCAACAAGATTAGCGGCGATATCAACGTAGCCGAAGTTATCATCAAGGTCCTTTTCCTCAATATAGCGCGGCTTGATAGCGGAAATCGGAAGGAAGGTTGCCCTGCCCTGTTTATTCTGCTTCAGGAAATTAATCGCTCTTTTAGCGTCGCTCTCGGTTTCCGTTACAATCTGCTGCATTGCGGCGCCGAGCGCAATTTCAACCGCCGTTGAATACTCGTTATCAACGCTGATTAGCTGGGAAAGCGGTCCGTGTATACCCGAAAGCGCCTTAGCCTGAGACTGTTTCATTACGGCTTTAACAGCGCCCGAGAAGCCCTCCATATTCTTTTCAAGGTCTGAGAGCATTTTTGCTCTTGAACGTTTTTCATCAAGCGACCTTGAGAGCTTTTCAAGATTATCGCGCAGCTTTTCGGCGCGTTCGTTTTTGCTCTGTACCTTTAAGCGGTAGCCGTCCATTGAGTTTTCATATTCAGCTATACGCTCTTTAATGAAATTAATATTTTCCTCGCTCTCCGTTTTCTGAGCGGAGGCAACGGAAAGCTCGCCGTCAAGCTCCGCGATGCTCTCGTCAACTGTTCCCATTCTTGACTTGATTTCGTCAATTGAGGTGAGCGCCTGAGACGCTTTAACCTTACAGTCGGACAGCTTAACGGTAAGCTCGGAGATAAGGCGGGTAAGCTCGACGCTTTTTTTAGAGTTTTCCTCATCGCTGAGCCTGAGGTTTTCAAGCTCGCCCATTACGCCCTTAAGCTCGTCCCTTTTATTTTCAAGCAGAGCTTCATTTTCGGTAATAAACGCTTTTCTCTCATTAATCTGCTCATCAATACTGAGTCCCGCGTCGTCGCTCTCTGCAATATCGTTTTTAAGGCGGTTCACAGTATCGGTATTATGCTCGATTTTTGCGTTAATAAC
Organism: Ruminococcaceae bacterium UBA3751; assembly: GCA_002371215.1. Taxonomy (GTDB): domain Bacteria; phylum Bacillota; class Clostridia; order Oscillospirales; family Acutalibacteraceae; genus Eubacterium_R. The sequence continues at coordinate 8,055 of DFGL01000078.1, forward strand.
GTTGATTTCGTTTTCCTTGACGAGCGCTTCCTCGTCAACGCTTGTAGCGCCGCTGCGAAGCTCCTCAATTTTAATATTGGCGTCTGCTACGCTCTGACTTATCCTTACAAGCTCTTCCTCAAGCTTTGTAATCTCGCCGTCGCAGATTGAATAGGAAGCCTCTGCGGCTTCAATTCTGTGGTCCTGCTCACGAAGGTCGTTGGTGAAACGGTTGATTTTACTGAGCCAGATACCGATTTCAAGCGTTTTCTTTTCCTCTGCAAGCTCAAGGTATTTCTTAGCCTTTTCACTCTGGTTCTTAAGAGGACCAACGCGGCTTTCAAGCTCGCCTAAAATATCAAGAAGTCTTATAAGGTTTTCCTGCGCCTGGTCAAGCCTGCGCTCAGCGTCACGCCTTTTATGGCGGAAGCGCGAAATACCCGCTGCCTCCTCAAAAAGCTCACGCCTGTCCTCGTTCTTAGCGGAAATAATGGAGTCGATTTTACCCTGACCTACCATGGAATAGCCGTCTGCACCGAGACCTGTATCCATAAACAGCTCGTGAATATCACGGCGGCGTACCTGCTCTCCGTCAATTTTATATTCACTTTCGCCGGAACGGTAATAGCGGCGTGCAACGGTTACTATATCCCCTTTATCCTTAAGGGCATGGTCCGAATTATCAAGAGTAAGCACGACCTGGGCAAAGCCTAAAGGCTTACGGCTTGACGTACCGCCGAAAATAACGTCCTCCATTTTTGAGCCGCGCAGTGATTTTGTACTCGTTTCGCCGAGTACCCAGCGCACAGCGTCGGAGATATTACTTTTACCCGAACCGTTAGGTCCTACTACTGCGGTAATACCCTTTCCGAAATTAAGTTCTGTTTTGTCGGGGAAAGATTTAAACCCCTGCATTTCAAGTGTTCTTAAAAGCATAATTACATTCTCACTATTTTCAATTCATCTTCAGCCACCTTATCGGTAACCGTATATTTTATGTTATATCCGTTTTCCATAAGGAAATAAACGTTTCGTTTTTGATTGCCCTTAAGCTTTGACACGGTTTTAGGGCTGACAAAAATTTCATAGCTGCCCGGCGGATATTCAAGCACCTTATTCAGCATAAAGCGGGACTGTACAATCTCGCCGAAAGCGGGATGAAATGCGCCCGCAACCATATTCTTTTTGATTTCCTCGGAGGAATGAAGCCCTAGGCGTATTACTTTGATTTTTTCTTCTTCAAACATCGGAAGAAGCTTTGTACACAGCGCCGCAGCATCATCCACAGCAGGCGGTCTGTATATTTTCCCATCGTAAAGTTCCTCCAGATAAGTTCCTTTAAGTACGACAGTCGGATAAATTCTGACCGTTGCGGGTTTAAGCTCAATTATTTTTCTTGCGGTTTCAATATCCTTCTCATCTGTATCAAGATAGAGCCCAGTCATCATCTGCAGCCCGAGCTCAAAGCCGTAGCTTTTTATGAGCTTTGAAGCGTTGACCACGTCCTCTGCGGTATGACCTCTCATATTTGCGCTGAGCACCTCGTCGTCCATACTCTGCGCGCCGAGTTCAATAGCTGTAACGCCCTTTGCTTTTAAAAGCGTTAGTATTTCATCGTCAATATAATCGGGGCGGGTTGAAATTCTGATACCCTTAACTGCGCCGCTTTTAACGTAAGGCTCCGCGGCGTCAAGAAGCTCAGTCATATACGCTCTGTCAATCGCGGTAAACGAACCGCCGAAAAAGGCGATTTCAAATTCATAGCCTTTTTTTCTGAGCGCCTTTTGAACAGCCTCGTCAACGTCCTTTGCAGTAGGCTGATACGCCTGTCCCGTTATAGTTTTCTGATTACAGAAGGAGCACTGCTGAGGGCAGCCGTTATGGGGAACGAAAATACTTATATTTCCCTTTTTCATAATTCAACTCCCATAAGCTCAAGCGCCTGACGCGCCGCCTCCTGCTCCGCGCCCTTTTTGCTTGACGCCTCGCCCCTGCCTACGATATTTGAATTCAGCCAGAGTTCAACAACGTAGGTTTTATCGTGGTCGGGACCCGTTTCGCCTACAAGCTTATACTGAAAATGCTCATCGGGGTTTTGCTGAGCGATAATCTGAAACTGCGATTTATAATCCCTGAAGGTTGATTTATGAATAACAACCTCCGATTTAAGAAACGGGAGAACGAACGCCTCAGCGCTTTTCATTCCGCCGTCAAGATAAATTGCTGCAATCAGCGCTTCAAATGCGTTTTCAAGAACAGTAGGCTTCATTTCATCGTGCTTCTGAGACGCGCCTTTGCCCATAATAAGAAATCTATAGAGCTCTATGCTTTTTGCATATTCAAAGAGCGCTTCCGTACAAACGAGAGAAGAGCGTATTTTTGTAAGACTACCCTCGTCATTATTCGGATAGCGGGTATAAAGATACTCCGCACTGATAATAGACAGCACCGCGTCCCCGAGGAATTCCATACGCTCGTTACATCGTACTTTATGCTTAACCTCGTGGGAATAGCTTGAATGGGTAAGCGCCTCTGTCAGCAGGGCTCTGTTTTTAAAAGTATATTTAATTTTACTTTCAAGTAAAGTTAAATCAGCCATAATCAATCTTTCAATTTGTTTTTCAGCTCACTCATTGCTCTGTTTGCAAGAGCGGCATATCTTTCTTTTTTATCACGGATTTTCGGCTCAATGGGCGGAAGTATTCCGAAGTTTGCCCCCATAGGCTGAAAATCCTTAACGTTTTTATCGCACACGTACGCTGTCAACGCACCGAGCATGGTTCCACGCGGAAGAACGAAGGGCGCTTTGCCCTCGGCGCTACGCACCGCGTTTATACCGGCAAGTATACCCGAAGCGGCGCTTTCCATATAACCCTCAACGCCCGTTATCTGACCGGCAAAAAAGATATTCGGGTAAGCTTTTAGGCTGTAATCTTCTGAGAGGAGCTGAGGAGAATTGATAAACGAATTTCTGTGCATTACTCCGTAGCGTACGAACTCTGCGTTTTCAAGCCCGGGTATCATAGAGAACACGCGCTTTTGTTCGCCGAATTTCAGATTGGTCTGAAAGCCTACGAGGTTGAACATAGTACCCTCAGCGTTTTCACGCCTGAGCTGAACGCACGCCCACGGTCTGTGACCGGTTCTCGGGTCGGTAAGTCCTACGGGCTTCATAGGTCCGAAGCGCGGCGCGTCTATCCCGCGTTTTGCGAGCTTTTCAATAGGCATACAGCCCTCGTAAACGTCAAAATCGTGAACTATTGCGCCTTCAGCGTTAACAAGCTCGTTGATAAACGCCTCGTATTCAGCCTTGTTGAAGGGGCAATTGAGGTAATCGCTTTCGCCGCCTCTGTCATAACGCGACGCGCCGAAGGCAATATCTGTATTTACGCTTTCCGCTGTGACTATCGGAGCGGCTGCGTCATAAAAGGATAGGTAGCCCCCGCAGAGCTCAGATATACTTTCACTGAGCGCACCGTCGGTAAGAGGTCCCGTTGCGATAATTACTATTTCGTTTTCTTCGGGCTCAATCTTATCATAAACTCTGTTCTCAACGGTAATCAGCGGATGAGATTTAATCTTATCCGTAACGGCTGCGCTGAATATATTTCTGTCTACCGCAAGCGCACCGCCCGCGGGAACGGAGCACTCTCTCGCGACGGGAACCGTAAGCGAGCCGAGAGTATACATCTCCTCTTTAAGTAATCCTGCGGCGCTTTCAAGCCTTGAGGCTTTCAGCGAGTTTGAACAGACGAGTTCTGCAAAGCCTTCGCTTTTATGCGCGGGGCTGAAGCGGATAGGTTTCATTTCAACAAGCGTTACGGGATAGCCCGCATTTGCTATCTGCCAGGCGGCTTCGCAACCCGCAAGCCCTGCGCCGACTACTGTAAATTTTTCCATATTATTTTTTACGCGGTGCAGGCTTTGTAAAACCGCAGCCGTCTTTATCGGGACAGTAGAGAACGTTGCCCTTTCTGCGGAAGAGAGACTTGCCGCACTTCGGACATACCTCGTCGCTCGGTAAATCCCACGTCATAAAGTTACAGTTCGGATAATTTGAACAGCCATAGAATGAGCTTCCCTTTTTAGTTTTCTTTTCAACTATATCGCCGCCGCATTCAGGGCATTTTGCCTTGGTTTTATAAACGAGCGGCTTTGTGTTCTTACATTCGGGATAGCCCGGACAGGCGAGGAATTTACCGAATCTGCCAACCTTAACTACCATATTTCTGCCGCATTTTTCGCAGATTACGTCGGTTTCCTCTTCCTTCAGCTTGATTTTAACGCCCTGCATTTCTGCCTTCGCCTTTTCAAGCGGCGCTTCAAAGTCGTTATAATAAAGCCTTATCATTTCAATATAATCCGTATTTCCGGAGTCGATTTTATCAAGGTCATCCTCCATTTTAGAGGTGTACTTAACGTTTACGATATTCGGAAGCTTTTCCTTAAGGAGCTTTGTTACAGCCTCGCCGAGCTCAGTCGGAACAAACTGCTTACCCTCGCGCACTACGTACTCTTTTGAAAGAATAGTTGTTGTAATAGTTACGTATGTTGACGGTCTGCCGACTCCGTTTTCTTCAAGGGCTTTGATAAGCGAAGCCTCTGTATAGCGTGAAGGCGGCTGAGTGAAATGCTGGTTGCCGAGAAGCGACCTTACTCTGAGCTCGTCGCCCTCCTTCATCGGCGGAAGCGGAGCCTCTGCCGAGGTCTTTTCGTTATCGTCAGTCTTTTCCTCATAAAGAGCGGTAAAGCCGTCAAACTTAACGGTATATCCCGTTGCATTGAAAATATAGCCGTTTGCTTCAATTTCAATTTTCATAGTTTCCTGCTGGCAGTTTTCCATAAGAGAAGCTATGAAGCGCTCCCAGACGAGCTTATAGATTTTATACTGGTCAGAGGTAAGGGAGTCCTTAACGCTGTCTGGGGTAACGTCGGGCATTGAGGGACGGATTGCCTCGTGGCCGTCCTGTGCGTTGCCTCTTGTTTTAAAATATCTCGGCTTTGCCGGAAGATATTTTTCACCGTAGGTATTACGGATATAGTTATTACCCGCTGCGCGAGCCTCCTCGGATATTCTGAGCGAGTCAGTTCTCATATAGGTTATAAGACCCATCGTGCCTTTGCCCTTGATATCAACGCCCTCGTAAAGCTCCTGCGCTGCCTTCATAGTTCTTCTTGCCTGGAAGGAAAGACGGCGGGAAGCCTCCTGCTGAAGGGTTGAGGTGATGAACGGCGGAGTGGGGCTCTTTTTCCTCGTACCCTTCTTAACGGATTTAACCGTGTAAACCGCGTTTTCAAGGTCGGCGAGGATTTTATCGCTCATTTCCTTATTCTCAATTTTCTTTTTGCCGAGTTTTAGCTTATTTCCATCAGCGTCCTCGACGAGAGTTGCGGAGAACACCTTGCGCTCGGGCGGATTAGTGAACTTAGCGTCTATTGACCAGTACTCCTCGGGTACGAAGGCTCTGATTTCTTCCTCGCGGTCAACAACAAGCCTGAGAGCTACGGACTGAACTCTGCCCGCGGAAAGCCCCCTTCTGATTTTCTGGCTGACGAACGGAGAGAGCTTATAGCCTATAAGCCTGTCAAGGATACGGCGCGCCTGCTGAGCGTTAACCAAATCGAGGTCAATCTCACGCGGGGTTGACATACCCTTCTGAACGCCCGTCTTCGTAATCTCATTGAATGTAACTCTGTTTTTCTCTTTAAGATTGAGATTGAGTATACTTGCAAGATGCCATGAAATAGCCTCTCCCTCACGGTCAGGGTCAGTTGCAAGGTACACATAGTCAGCCTTATCGGCTTTTTTCTTAAGGTCGCTTACAAAGTTTTCCTTGCCCTTTATAATTGCGTACTTGGGCTCAAAGTTATTCTCAACGTCAACGGAAAGTCTTGCGGCGGGGAGGTCGCGCACGTGGCCCATTGAAGCCACGACGTCGTAACCTCTGCCGAGATAACCTTTGATATTTTTTGCCTTTGCAGGCGACTCAACAATAACAAGTTTTGACATTATACTAAATCCTTTCGGTAGTTTATTTCAGTTTATAGCGCTTACCCGAGGCGCTTTCTATAAGCCCCTTCATTTCAAGCACGGTAAGGGCGGCGAGCGCCTTTGGAGCACCGAGACCTGTTTTTTCAAGCACTTCGTCTATAGTTATCAGATTTTCTTCAAGAGCTTTATATACGGAGGCTTCATCGCCCTCAAGCTGAATTGCGCTGTCCTCTCTTTGTAATCTTTCAGCTCTGTCGCGCCTGATATTATCGAAGTTGTACTGCGTTTCGCTATTGCCGGGCTTAACACTGTCCTCAGCGAGCTCACGCAACGTTTTAATCTTTGACAAGTCAAGCGTTTCATAGCGTGCAGCGTATCTTTCAACAAGAATGAGCGGCGAGGTTGCAACCGTTGCGCCGTCATCTATGAGTTTATTCGTTCCGTAAAAGTTGTAGTCAAGCACCGAGGCGGGAATTGCAAAAATGTCTCTGCCCTGCTCCGCTGCAAACTGAGCGGTTATCAGCGAGCCGCTTTTAACCCCCGCTTCAACAACGAGTATGCCGTCCGAAAGACCGCTGATAATTCTGTTCCTGAGCGGGAAGGTTGTTCTGCTTGCTTTTACGTACGGCGGGAATTCCGTTATAAGAGCGCCGTTATTTTTAATACGGTTTCTCAAATCGCTGTTTGCCTTGAGATAATTTGTACCGAAGCCGCTGCCTAAAACGGCAAAGGTTTTCTCTCCTGCTTCAAGAGCTCCGATATGAGCCGCACTGTCCACTCCGAGAGCGCCGCCGCTTATTATAACCGCACCGCACAGCGCCGCGCCCTTCGCCATAAGCTTAGCGGCTTTAACCGCATAAGGTGAAGCTTTTCTCGTTCCCACTATGCCGATTACGGCAAAGGCTTCAAGGTTTGGCAGCTCTCCGTCAACGTATAAGACTGCGGGCGGGTTGGATATTTCTTTCAGCTTTTCGGGATAAAGCGGATTATCGTAGGAGATAATTTGCCAGCCGTTGCTGTCGCAATCCCTGATTATACTTTCGGCGTCTCTGAGCGTAAAACGCGTCAGCCGTTCTATCTGCGAAGGACTGAGCGACGGGCTCATTCTCCACTCTATTATGTTTTTTGAGTACAGCTCCTCAACAGAGCCGAACTCCTCTATTATCGGTTTGAAATGCGCGCCTTCGCCGAGGCACATCTGAAGCCATATCCAATATCTGACGTCCATACCCTTACCTCAGCATTTCCCACATTGTAAGCGCTGCGGCAACGGAGGCGTTAAGACTCTCCGCTTTGCCGAGCATAGGAATTGTTACAAGCTTATCGGACGCAGCCTTTACTTCTTCGCTCACGCCGTTTGCCTCGTTACCGATAACACAAACGCAAGGGGTACTGAAATCAATATCCGTTATCCTTACGGCGTTCTCATCGGGAACCGTTGAATATATTTTATATTCACTCTTCAGTGCTTTCAGTGTTTTTTCAAGATTATCGCTTTCTTTAGGAGCGAGCCTCAGCACGCCTCCCATTGAAGCGCGGAGAGTTTTCGGATTATAAATATCACAGCAGTTATGGGTGATAATACTTTTAATTCCGAGCGCCTCGGCAGTTCTGAAAATCGCGCCGATATTCGCGGGGTCCTGAACATTGTCAAGAGCGATTATCTTATCGGAAAGCTTTTCATTTGTCTTTTTTATTTCGCACACGGCGAACACGCCCTGGGGGGATTTTGTATCGCTGAGCTTTTCGGATACCTCCCTGCTGATATAATATGAGCTTTCGCTGAGCTTAATCAGCTCCGTCGCCTCTTTATTATACTTTTCAAAAGCGGAGTCGGTGATTAAAAAGTATTTTACGCTATAAGCAGAATTAAGGACATCAAAACAAAGCCTTGCACCTTCAAGCACGAAGAGCCCTTTTTCCGCTCTTTCCCCCGAAGACGTAATTAGCCTTTTGATATCCTTAACAAGTTGATTACTTTTGCTTGTGATTCTTTCCATACACATCTCCGCCGTGCTTTATTTGAGCTTTGCTCGCTTTCGTTTAAAACAATCACAGTTTTATTAATATAAATATTATATTTATTATACATTATATTGCAAAAAATTCAATAGTTAAATATATAAAAATAATTACAAAAAAATAACACCGTTCTGTAAATATTTTACAGAACGGCGTAAATTTATTTTTCGGTTTTTCTGCCTACGAGAGTAATACAGATTACAAGCGCTGCCGCATAAAGCACGAGCGTTGCAATAAGAATATAGTCGTACGTTCGGTTTGTGGCTTTAAGAATGAGTTCGCTCATATTGTTGCCCGTAATTCCCGCAACAGCCCAAGCCGAGAGCGAAAGACCGTGAATTTTACTGATTTTATCCATTCCGAAGCGGGAGGAAAGGAGCGCGGGAAGAGTAGAAAATCCGCCGCCGTATCCGAGGTTTACAAGGCAGAGAAGAACGATAACTATTCCGCCGAGAACGAACGAGGTTTTTCCGTTTGAAATCGAGAACGGAATGAGCGCTGCCGCGGTTATGGCAATACAGCTTATAAAGATGATTTTATAAACGGTATTTCTGTCCTTCATTTTATCGGAAATGCTTGAATAGCCTATTCTTCCGAGGGCGTTAAACGCCGCCGTAACGGATGGGATAACGCTCACCATTGCCGCAAGAACTGCCATTCCCTCAAAGGTTACGCCGAGAATTTGCTTTTCATACGTAATGAGCGCAAGCCCGCAATGGATATTGATAAAGAACATAAGCCAGATGCCGAGGAACACCCTGTTTTTGAACATGGACGTTACCTTAAAGCTGTCCTTATTATCATCGGGCTCAACCCAGCCGTCGGGCTTTTTAAGGAGAAAATGACCGAGCATCATCATACAGAAATACACCGCGCCGAGAATATAAAACATTGCGGATATACCGAGGCTTGCCTGAATTTTTTCCATTATCGGAGTAGCTATCGCTTTTGCAAGCCCGAAGCCCATAATTGAGATACCCGTTGCGAGTCCCTTTTGCTCCGAAAACCAGAGCATTAGCGTTTTTACGGGCGTAAGATAACCGACGCCGAGCCCGATACCCATTATACAACCGTAGCAAACGAACACGCCTATCAGCGCAATAACGCCCGTTGTAAACTGAATGAACAACCCGGTTCCTATCATACCCGCAGTGAAACAGATACACGATAAAAGCGATGATTTATGGATATCCTTTTCAACCATTCTTCCCGCAAAAGCGGCGGACATACCGAGAAAGAAGATTGCAAGAGAAAAAGCCCAGCCTACTGCGAAGGTGCTCATACCTATTTTCTGAGCAACGGCTTCCTTAAAGGTTGACCAACAGTAAACCGTACCTATCGAGCAGTGAATTAACAGCGCAGGGATAGCCGCGCGCACCCATTTATTATTTAATCCCATATTCCCCCCTAAATAATAGACACATATCATAAAACCGCGGACTAATCCGCGGTTAAACTCAATTATAACGCAGCCTTAGCAGCCTCTGTAAGAGCTGTAAAAGCATCAGGATCTGAAATAGCGATTTCAGAGAGCATTTTTCTGTTAAGGTCAATACCTGCCTTCTTAAGACCGTTCATAAACGTTGAATAATTCATTCCGTTGAGCTTGCAGGCAGCGGAAATACGGGTAATCCAGATACGTCTGAAATCTCTCTTCTTCTGCTTTCTGCCGATATATGCATAGTTACCGCTCTTCATTACAGCCTGCTTAGCTGTCTTGAAGAGAGCGTGCTTTGAGCCGTAGTAGCCCTTAGCTGCCTTTAATACTTTCTTTCTTCTTTTGCGCGTCATCATTGCGCCCTTAATTCTTGCCATAATATTTTACCTCACTTTCTGATTTAGGGAAATCCTTATAGATTATTTATAAGGAACAAGTCTCTTTAACTGCTTCTGGTTTGTTACGTCAGCAACAACCTGCTTGCGAAGATTTCTCTTACGCTTTGTGGACTTTTTAGTAAGAATGTGAGAGGTGTAAGCGTGTGATCTTTTAACCTTACCGCTCTTAGTTGTCTTAAAACGCTTTTTAGCGCCGCTGTGTGTCTTAATTTTTGGCATAATTTATTCCTCCGTTAAATTAATTACTTGTTGTTCGCCTTCGGGCTCAGGAACATAAGCACCTGCCTGCCCTCAAGCTTTGGCTTTTTATCAACGTTTGCTTCCTCAGAAAGCTCCTGCGCAAAGCGGATACAGTTATTCTCAGCAAGGTCTGCATGAGCCATTTCACGTCCGCGAAGGCGGATTGAAACCTTAACCTTATCCCCTTTTGATAAGAACTTGCGAGCCTGGTTAACCTTGGTGTTGAAATCGCCGATATCAATATTAATTGATAGGCGGATTTCCTTAGTTTCAACAGTTTTCTGTTTTTTACGGTTTTCCTTTTCGCGCTTTGACTGCTCATAACGGAACTTTGAATAATCCATAATTTTAGCAACGGGCGGCTTTGCCTGAGGCGCAATTTTAACAAGGTCAACGCCCTTGTCGTTAGCAAGCTTCTGAGCCTCCTTTGCGCTCATAATGCCGAGCTGCTCGCCTGTATCGGAGATTACGCGTAATTCCGCATCTTTGATTTCGCCGTTAAGCTGTGGAGCATTTTTACTGATAAAAAACACCTTCCTTATCTCTTAAAGAAAATAAAAATAAGTACGAACGCAGTCCGCCCGTACTTAATCTTAATCATTGAAAAAGTATTACCCTTTTTACTAAACGCTTAAGGGGAGAACGGGAGCGTTCTGCTTTATTGTGGGAATATATTACCACAACCCCGAGCGTTTGTCAAGAAAAAATTATTTTGTTTTTACCTTATTTTTAACTCTGTCCAAATGATGATAGGGACGGAGCTTAAGGAGAACCCAGCCTATAATGCCGCCGGCTGTGTTACAAATCATATCCTCCATAGTATCAATAACGCCGTATCTGACAGGGTCGCGGTGAGCTATAAAATTAGGAAGGTCTATGGTTTTACCGAGAGCCTTCGCATCCTCAATAGCCTTAACGGCAAGCTCGTACGACCAGTGCTGAGCGTCGCCGGGATGACCGGGATTAAACTGGTCGGCGGTAAACTCAAAAAGCTCCCACGCATTACCTGCAACAAAGGAGAAGCAGCACGCGCCGAAAACGATAATTGAAACGCTCGAATATGTATCGCCCTGCTCAACATCGCGCTTTTCCATAGCGGTAAAAATCTCGTAACCGATTAAGGTACAGGCAACGCCGCCTACGGTATGCATAACAATATCAAGCACCGGAGCGCTGTAATAGAAGTTAAGATAAGCGCCGAAAAGACTTCCGCCGATAAGCGCAGGAGCGCTGATATCCTGAATATAAGCGGGAATATGCCTTAAAAAGCTCTTCTTCGGGCTAATCTGAAGGATTTCCCAAACGAACTGACCGAGCATATTTCCGGCAACCTGAAGCGCCATTTTTGTGTGGTCCTCCGCCTTATTAAAAAATATTGCGTGAACGAGTGTAGCAATAAGAACGGTTCTCGCTGCCCACCAGATAGCAAGCTCCCATTTTTTGGGACTGTTTTCGCTATGTAATAATCTGTCAAAATATGATTTCATTAGTGTATATTCTCCTCAGGTAATTTGCGATTAATTATAAATACAGGCGGGCACAGAGTCCCGCCCCTAAAATTATTAGTCAGAATTATTCTGCAGCCTCTTCGCCTTCTGCGGGCTTCTTCTCTTTTAAGAGAACGAATTTTTCCATCGGGAAAAGAACTATCATCTGAACAAAACCTGCTGCGAGACCACCGATTGTTCTTGCGAAAGGAGCAATAAAGCTAATCTGGCTGAGCACGCCGTAAAGCCAACCCTGAAGCCATGTTGAGAACAGGATAAGCGCAATCATAAGTACGATATATATTGCAAAATTATACCACGGTGCGTCAGACTTAAAGGTTGTCTTTTTATTCTGATAGAAACCGTAAATATTAGCAATAAGGTTTGAAAGGAAGAAAGGAAGAAGATATCCCCAGGTGATAACTCCCTTAACGATAGAGCCGTTTTCAATAGCATAACCGCTTACGTACTTGTTGATGTCAACAAAGGTGTTAACCTGAGTTTTCATAACCTTGAAGCCCTCGCCGAGAGTTTCTTTTGCTGCCTTGAGAGCGCCTGTGTCAACCTTAGTGAACGTATCGTTCATAAACTGCTTGGCTGTTTCAAGCCAATCGTTAATCGGAAGGTCAAAAACAGAAGCATCAAAAATAGTGTTCGGTGCAAAAATACCCTGAAGGAAATGAGGGATAGTTGCGTGAACGCCGTCAAATACATACGGAAGAACGTTTGCGAGGACAAGCTGGATAATAGTAACAAGTCCCGAAACAACGATAAACTTTACGAACTGCCATAAAGCCTTCATTCCTGAGCCCTTTTCCTCTGCAGCGCTGTCAATACCGCCGAGAGAGAGTTTTTTCTTTTCATCTGCCATAATTACTACTCCTTTAAAAAATATTTAACAAAAACATTATAACAATAAAAATCGTTCAATGCAACAATTATTTTAGAATAAGCCGATTAAAAAGATTATCAGCAATACCAAAAGCGCTATGAGCCCGAACACAATCGCAAGAAGCGCGAGAACGAGAAGAATAAGGCAAATAAGAATTGCGGGACCCTTTTTGCTCGGCTTAACGGGGTCGTTAAACTCAGGTTTCTCAAACATTTCGGGAGGCGCAGGATTTTCGTCGTCAAATATCGGATAAAGCGGGAGAACGCCCTGTGCGTCGCAGTAACCGCTGTTCCATAAAAGCGGCTCAACAAGAGAGCGAACGCTCGTCGTGCCCTTTAGTACCTTACCGATTGAAAAGTGAATCGTATTAAGGAAACTGTCAATCACGTTGAGGAAACCGCAGGTGAGCTTGTACTCCCTCGTTTCGGGGCCGTAGGGCGAATCGCCGCAGTACAGGTTCTTAACAAGTTCAAGAATAAAATCAACGACTTTGTTATCCGCAATATCGGCGATATCCTCTTTTTTAAGTCCGCTCTCCTTTTTGCAGAGCTTCCAGATTTTCTTAAAAGTAAGCTTATTAAGGAACTTACCTACGGGGCGGAGAATCGGTTTAAGTTTCTTTGCCTTTTCGGGTTTTACGGAAAAAGCGCCCGCCATTTCGGTAAAGCGGTCATAATCGTTCGCGAGAGAATCAACTATTCCGCCGAGCATACCGAAGAAGAAGCCCTCCATATATTCGTTAAACGGCTTTCCGTTAGTATCGATACCGGGTACGTCGGTAATCATTACAGTTTCATACTTCAGTTCGGCATTCTTCGGGTCAATAATGATATTACGCATTGCCGGCGGGCAGCCTATCATAGCGCCGCAGGCAATATCGTAAAAGCGGTTGCCCTTCTTTGTTGTTATGTAGCCGACGTCGTGAACGTGAGTGTGTCCCGACAGCATAATGTTAAGACCTGCGTCCGCGAACATTTCACGTGTTACCTCGTGGTTTTTCTGCATATCGCCCGAGCCGATAATTGAATAAAACGGCGATGGGGAAACCATAGGATGATGAGTCATTGCTATAACGAACTGGTCGTTTTTCTGAGCGTCCTCAAGCTGCTCCATTATCCACTTTTCGCAGCCTTCGCTGAAGCCCGAGCCGCCGTTTGGGTCAGGGCGGAAATTATAGTCGTCGTTAAGCGCAAAAAGGCGGTACCCCGGAGCGAGCTGAACGACGTAGCACATCTGCTCAGGATAGGTTGCAATAGCCTCGCTCGGTCCGAAATCATAGTACATTTTCCAGAGTTCCTGCCTGTCCTTAACGGCAGGTACGCCGATAACCTCGTCGCCTTCAAAGCCTCTGCCCTCGCCGTTTCCGCGGTAATCGTGGGTTGCGGTAATAACGTAAACGCGCTTACCCCTTTCCTTGAGGCTGTAAAGAAGCTCAATAAACTCCTCGTGAGAGGTATATTCACCGTTGCGCGTTGTATCGCCCGAAAGAACTACGATATCCGTTGAGGTATCCTCGCAGAGCATATCAAAGCCGCGCTTGATTACAAGGTCGCTGTCCTTGATAACCTGCTGGCTTTTAGCCTCTTCCCTTTCATAAGCGGGACCCTCTGTACCGTTTTTCCTTGAGTAATAATGGACGTCGGTTATAAACTGAATTTTAAGCGGCTCGTTATTGCTGCCGTAAATCCTGTTAGCCATCTTAACCCTCCTAAGATTTTTTTACAATTTTAATTATACCATCCTTAATTCTTCCGTCAAGCGTTATTTCAAGACAGCCCGCGCTTCTTTCGTTACATTCAATCTCCGCTCCGTCAAGCGTTACGGAATAAGAATAATTATCCGAAAGAGTAACGAGAACGGTATACTTTTCACTGTCGCCGAAATAGCGGAATTTAAGCTCTGCGCCGTCAGTAGTTACCCTCTGATAATCTGTCCAGACGTCAAAGCCCGTTGTAACCGTGCCCGCTTTATAATATGCGTTAGCCCAGATACATATCGGAGCGGAAAGACCGCCGAAATTATGGAACCATCCTCCCCTGCGGGTTTTAATACCGAAGCACTCATAGGTGTTATAGGAAAAATCGGTTTCCTCCTTCCACATTTCAAGCGCTCTGTCAGCAACGGCAAAGGCAAAGTCCGCCTCGCCGTTATCAAGCATCGTTTTCCATGCAAACCACTGGTGGCTCATCCAGACGTTGCCGTTCCAGTAGCCGTCTTCGTGGTAATAGGAAGCGGTCATATCAACAGCGCTTATACCCGCCGCAGACCACATTTCATCGGGATTCTGAATATGCTCAATAAGGCGTTTTCTGCGCTCGCCCTTAACTGAGCCCGAGATGAGCGGATAAACCCCGTCAAAGCCCTTATCCCAGTTTTCTCCGTTTTCGGTTTTCATAATATACGGCTCGCCCTTATCATAGAGAGTATAGCCGAAATATCCGCTCTCCTCATCCCAGGCGATAGTGTTAAGAGCGTTTTCGGACTGCGCAATATCGCTGTCATAAACCGCAATGTCCTCGGTTTTACCGAGATACGACGCCGCCATTTTCATTATTTTTGCCGCCCTTATAATTTGAGCGGTGGGCAGAACGGGACAGGCGTATTCTTCGCGTTTGTTATCAATCATTTCCCACTGCGCGGGATAATCGTCCATTCCCGAGCAGGAATACCAGTAATCATATGTAGTGAGCAGTCCGTTGCCGAATTTGGCGCAGGTAGAGCTGCCCTCTCTTCCGCGGAGGAACTCATAATATCTTTTTAGTTTTGGGTAAAGATAATCCAGCGCGGATTTATTCTCGCTTCGCTTAATCAGCTCAAGATACTGCACGAACTGAGTAGGAACGAGCGAACCGTGAAGAAGGAAGGCAAAATCCTTATTATCCTCCTCGCTGAGATAGAGGTCAAGCGCATAGCGGCAGAGCTCGGGGGAAAATTCAAGAAGTCCCATACCTACAAAGCCGCTGTCCCAGGTATAGAAGCTGTCCCAGCGCTTGCCGGGGGTATGGTGAATAACGTTTTCGCCGTGCCTGTAAACAGGATAGACAGCGTTAGTAAGCAGAGTTGCGCGCAGAATTCCCGTTGATAGTTTGTAACGCTCGCCCGCTTTGTTATAGCTGACCTTGTCCGCTTTTTTTCTCGCACTCTGATAAACAGCTTCGTATTCGTTGTCAGAAAGCGGCTCAAAATCGCCCTTTGCAATTACGGCATATTCAATATGAGAGCTTTTTGGCTCAATGAAAACAGACCTGACGAGAGTATTCTGGAAAAAGCCCTCGTCGCTTGATTTACGGTTAAAGGAAGCGGAAAACGTCTCCTTCAAATCGTCAAAATTATGGTCGCCGTTTGAAAGACGGTTGATGAGCGCGTCCTCAAGGCTACCGCTGTTGAGCGTTCTGAAGCGGGTGTTTTTATTATGGGTAAGCACTGTAAACCGACAGCCTTCATAGCCGTAATCGAGATTTACTTTTCCGCCGCGTTCAGTATTTTCTGTTTCTATTTTCGGAATAAAACCATACTTTTTTGTTTCAACGTCTACGCTTTCACCGCTTTCGGTTACTGCGAGAAAATCAAGCTCAATTCCCGCGCCGCCGAGGCTTTCAAAAATCGGATTATCCTTAAACGAAAGGCGAACAAAGGTAAGAGCGTCGCTGTTTTTCAGCGTTATTTTTTCGCCGTTATACAGAAATTCCGCATCCCCGTCGGTTACAGTTCTGTACCTGATATGAAGAACGGGATTTTCAAAGCCCTTTGAGGTCAGTTTATACTCAACTCTGTCCCCCGCTTCACAGCCGAAGGGCTTCAGGTTCATAAATTCTACGTGCTTATGGTCGCACCTGTCGCCGAGGCCGCAGGAAAGATAAAACGCTTTATCGCGGAACATCCCCTTGAACATACCGTCGGGGTTTTCACTGTCCCACGGGCGCTTTACTGCGTATTCAAAAAGCGTATAATCGTTTGCATTCAGAACAACGCTTTTTTCAGGCGCAACAACGTCCGTATATTCCGTAAACGGAAATTCAAGCGCGGAATTGAGATTAAAAATGCAGTTCTGAGTGAGCTTTGTATTGTTATGAAACTCACAGCGAATGAGGAATGCTTCGTCCGTCAGCTTTGAAAACGAAACGTCGGCATATACCATATCCTTCCACATAAGCTCATAGCGGTACGCAAAATAGCTGTAATCCGCAGCACATTCCCAAAGGTGGTAATTTGAAGGAACGGTTACGTTAGGTACGGGCGTTGCACTGTTCCAGAGCGTTGGATGAACTGAAACATCAAAGCGCGCGCCGATATCCGAAAGGCTTTCAATAACCCTTGAAACGCCCATATATTTTTTTGAATAAGGCCCCCAGAGAGGCATTCTTTTACTGAATGGCATAGACTTTCTCCGTCAATTATCGTAAGTTAACTCCATTATTAATTAATTATCAAAATTTGTCAATAATTTATCATAAATTAGATTGATTTTTCTTATCAAATATGTATAATGTATGTAGGTACTATACCGAATGATATAGAAAAGGAGTAAGAAAAATGCAGAAGAAATACTACTGTCCCGTATGCGGATACGAAAGTGATGAGCCTATTGACGTTTGCCCCATCTGCGGAGCAAAAATGGCTGAAAGAGCAGAAGGTGCAGACATGGAATGGGCTGCTGAGCACAAGGTAGGAATTATTGACGGAGTTGACGAGGAAATCGTTCAGGGTCTCCGCGAAAACTTCAACGGCGAATGCTCAGAGGTTGGTATGTATCTTGCAATGGCAAGAGTAGCTTTCAGAGAAGGCTATCCCGAAATCGGACTTTACTGGGAAAAGGCTGCTTACGAAGAGGCTGACCACGCTTCAAAGTTTGCTGAAATGCTCGGCGAGGTTGTTACAGACAGCACAAAGAAAAATCTTGAAATGAGAGTTGCAGCTGAAAACGGCGCAACCGCAGGCAAAACAGAGCTTGCTAAGAAGGCTAAGGCTCTCGGCCTTGACGCTATCCACGACACAGTTCACGAGATGGCTCGTGATGAAGCAAGACACGGTAAAGCTTTCAAGGGTTTACTTGACAGATACTTCGGTGAATAAAACAAATTACCTCTCACGGAAATCCGTGAGAGGTTTCTTTATGCCCAGTTAATCTGCGGTTTGATATTATGTTCTGCACAATCGGTTAAATACATATTGATAAGCGTTTGATATGGTATGCCGTTTTGTGCTGATAATGCCTTAAAATATTCAATAGTGTCATTGTCAATGTTAATTGTTATTTGCTTCTTCAGCTTTTTTGTATACGGATTCTTTCTTGGATTTAAGTCTTTGATATCATATTCTTCTCTCATTTTAACGCACCTCCTATACCTTCAGTATATACTTTTGTTTCGTTTTTAGTTGCTTTTCTTGCGGATATAATTCTGATAACGTTATCATTGTCACGATAACAATGGCTGACGATACAGAGCTTTTCTGTTTGCGATATACCTAAAATCAAAAACCTTTCTTCAAATTCCGAGCGGTCGGGGTCATCAAACAAAATAGCGTTGTCGTCATAGAATACTGTTTTTGCTTCTTCAAATGATATTTTATGCTTTTTCTTGTTTATTTCATTTTTATTATTATCCCATTCAAATCTTATCATATCCATAATTATATTATAATTATTTAATAATTATTTGTCAAGTGTTTCTATCAATTTTGGTTGCGACCGTCAGGGGTGACGGTCTGACTCTCGTCGTCGTAGTTATTTCGCTTTTTGGCTTCGTATTTTGTTTCGATTGCTTTTATAAAATCGTCAATATCGTCAAATTCCATAAGGTTAACAAAATCGTTCATATACCACTCCTCGTAATTAGAATGATTACATATAACAGTTATTGAATTAAAAAAATGAGAATGGTATAATGAAATCAACGAATCGGGATTTGTGGAGGTCAATATGAAAAAGAAAACTATAATTGTTATTTTGATTGCCGTAATTGTACTAATCGCACCTTTTGCAGCGATTTATACTATCGATAAAGTTTTAGATAAAGGTGTAGCTGAAACACAAAGCGTTGCTTCGTTAGGCGACCAAGCAAAACTTGCGGCAGAAAATGATAAATATGTTATTTATGAAAAAGTTGTAAGTAATGAATATAAAAAAGAAAATGTTTCCTATATACATTTGGAAATAATTGAAAAAGGCGACAAATCCTTAGACACTATAGTTTATGAAGTGGATCCCTGCCGTGCTTTCGATTATCATGGCGTGTCATTTGTTGATAATTCAAACGATTTTATTGTTCATTCAAGTGATGTTGGTGAGTTATACTATGCTTTTCAAAACCATAATAATTGGAAATTAAAAGAATAAAACAAATTCTGATTTGAATAAAAAGCATTAAAAAATACTGAAAAATCAGCAGAATACTTGTGCTATTTATGTGCTATAAGTAACAAAATGCAGCAATATTAATGATATTCCGTGACAATAACAGACACGGTAAAGCTTTCAAAGGACTTTTAGACCGCTATTTCGGTGAATAAAACAAACCACTTTAAATTTTAAAAAGCACTGCAAAGGGGCTCCTTTTGCAGTGCTTTTTGTTTTGGTTTAGTTATTGCGGGCTGCCGAGGTCGTCAGCCCCTACAAAAATCGTTATTGCAACGTATTTCTTAATTCTTAACTCTTAAATCTTAATTATTAGTATGTTTGTTTTGCGTACTTATTGATATACTTATACAGCTTTTTAGTATCTTTCCAGCGGTTGGAATCCGAGCTGCTGCCGAGAACCGCTACGGCATAGCGATGACCTTTAAACTTATAAACCGACGCAAAGCAGCAGCCTGCGCCGCTTGTCGTACCCGTTTTGCCTCCGAGGTGGCGCTTTGAATATGATTTAAGCGCGTCCTTTGTGTAAACTGTGTGGCTGCGCTTATAATTTACCGTTTTGAATGAATACTTTGAAGCTCCGATAACCTTCATAAACTCATCGTATCCGCTCGCATAAGCCGTAAGGCGAACGAGGTCGTACGCTGTGGTATGATTGCTTTTTGTGTCAAGCCCGTGGGGATTTGAAAAATGAGTATTTTCAAGCCCGAGCTTTTTAGCTTTTTTATTCATTTTCTTAACGAAGGCGGACTGAGAGGAGCTGACTCCTACCGCGATTGCAGAGGCGCTTTCATTGGAGGACGGGAGCATCATTGAATAGATTAAATCGCTGTTTCTGTACACGTCGCCCGCCTTCATTGACATATTGCCGTAAGGCGTGTTCGCAACTGCGCTTGAAATTTTTGTTGTTCCTCCGAGTTTTCCGCTTTCAATAAGAAGAACGGCGGTCATAATTTTAGTGGTACTCGCCTGCTTATGAGCGCGGTGCATATTCTTACCGTAAATGACCTGCTTTGTATCAATATCATAAATGCAGGCGCAGTCCGCATTGACTCCCGCAGAGGCAACGTTCATAGTCGTTACTGTAATGCGCGGGCTTACGTACTGCTTTGCCCTATCTGTTTTCCTTACAACGATACGCCAGTAGCTGAGAGTTTTCTCCCTGTATTTTTTTGGAATTACAATCCTTAGCTTTGCTGTTTTGGCTTTATCGGTTTTATAAACCTTAACGGTTTCATACTTCTTGGTTTTGCTGTTATAACGCTGAAGAACAACCTTTCTTCCTTTAAGCGACGGTCTTACGGAAATACTCATTACCGCCTTTTCGGAATTAAGGAGATTCAGCTTCGTTTTTACGCCCTTAACCTTCGTTTCTACCCTTTGCGGCTTCGCTTCAGGCTGAGGCTCACTCTGCGTCTCCTCTTCGGAGGGCTGCTCCTGAACTACGGCGGTTTTCTCAGCTGCTTCATCGGCAAAAATGCTTACGGGAGCGCAGACAGAAAAGAATAGCAAAGCGCTCATAAACGCACTTAATAATTTGATACTTATTCTGCTTTTCATTAAATTTCCCCTTTTGGAATATTTTATAAAATATTATCACATTCAAAAATTAAAATCAATTAACAATTTGACCGAACGCTTTTTATGTATTATAATTAAAGCAATAAACTTAGGAGAGCAGATATGAAAAGCAGGCTGTTAAAGGGTGAAAAAGGGACAGAAAAGCTGTTTCTTGTTTTCGGTATATTTTTCAGAATAATTATTTTTATAGTAAATCTGATTGTCGGCGGATACAACTGCGACGAGGTAATGACCTCGCTCAACGCGTTTTCGCTTGCCGATAAGCTGACGGATATCAACGGCGAAAGACTTCCCGCTTATTTTGACACATGGGTTATCGGCGGGCAATCCCCTTTTGCAACCTATTTAACCGCTTTATCCGTTAAGCTTTTCGGTAATAATCAGTTTGCGGTAAGGTTTCCCGCACTTATTTTCAGCATACTCGGGCTTATCGCTTTTTACCTTTTTGCCAAAGAAGTATTTAAGGAAAAGAGATATATTCTCTCGTGCGTCGGGCTTGCGGCGATTTCGCCGTGGATGGTATTTTCAGGCGCTTCAATGCTTGACTGCAACTACCTCGCCCATATTATGATTTTTGCACTGCTGTTTCTTGCAAAGGGCGTTAACTGCGGCAAAACGAGGTATTATATTCTTTCCTCAGCGTTCTTTTCGCTTTGTTTTTACTGTTACATAGCTTCAGTATTAATTATTCCGTTTATTCTTATTTCGCTTTATTTTATACTGCTCATAAAGAAAAAAATCAGCATTAAGAATGCTGCGTTAAGCGTTGTTACAGTTATTGCGGTTGCCATTCCGTTTATACTCTGGGGACTTGTTGTTACGGGGCATATGAAGGAATTTACTCTCTTCGGCTTTAGTTTCAGCAAAATGCCCGGTTACGTCAGAGGGAACGATACGGTTTTCAGCTCAGGCGGAATTGATTTGGTTATCAACCTGTTTATGAACCTCGTTATGTCGTTCGTATTGCTTCTGATTAACGACTGGAGCGTACTTTCCCTTGGCTCAAACATATTCGGCTACGGCTTTTTGCTTTCGGGATTGATTCTCGCGCTCGGACTTGCAAAGCTGCTTTTTACCGTACTGAAAAAGGATAAAGAGCTTAAATTTAACGCTAAGCTGTTTTCTGCGGGAGCGGTTATCGGAACAGTTTGCTTTTGCGCGCTTGTTGCCGAACCGCACCTCGGCTCGCTTTACAGATACGGGATACTCAGCTACCTGCTTGTTTACCTTGAAGCCATAGGACTTGGCGAAATAGGCAGAATAGCAAAAAAGATTAATTTTAAAAAGCTCGTTTGTATTTATCTTGCGCTTGAGGCGGTAATGTTCATCGGCGTATTTGCCTTTGTTTACATTCCGCAGACAAAAACGAGCGAAACGCTTCAGCAGGAATACTACGGCGACTCTTTCTTTGACTGTATGGACTTTGCAAAGGAAAACGGCTATGATAAGGTTTTAGTTTGCAAATCAAACAGAACGCTTATGAATACTGCCGTTTACGAGCGTTATTACTACTACGGCGATAAGGAATTCTACGGAATTGAGAATGAACTCACTCTTAAAAACACGCACAAAAATTCTGAAGGCAATTACCTTGTAACCAAAGATTCATCCGTTACATATTTTAAAATTAACGAAAAGAAAGAGCTGAACTGCGATTGCTGCATAATTGCAACGCAGGATAAAAGCGAGATTAAATACGATAAGAACGTTTATAAGGAAAAGAGTTTCGGCTTTTACAGCGTTTTATACCGATAAAAAAAGGAGAGTTTAAACTCTCCTTTTACTGTTTATCATAGTATTCTTTACCGCTGTCAGGACAGAAATACGTTCGTATATATCCGTCCGTGCTGACTATCACCAGCTCGTTCGTTGAAGCGAGATAATAAACGTCGTCACCGTCCTCTTTTTCGGTTTTATGGAGCGATTCCTCGTTGTTGATAACGTAATTTGCTCTATAAAGATATTCGGATTTTGACGAGGTATGGGTATCCGCTTTGTGCTTTTCAAAATGCTCGTCAAGATAGGATTCATACCTGAAGGAATAGGTTTCACCTGAGGTAAAATCGGTTTCGCCCGGGACATTATAAGTATAGGTTTCGCCCTCGATATAGCTTTGGCTCGCTGTGTTCTGAGTTTCAACCGGTTTATCAGTATTATTGGTAAAGCCCGCGTATGCAGCGGCGGCAATCATTAAGATTACGGCAATGATTCCCGAAATACTCTTCTTATTCATAGCGTACTCCTTATAGTTTATAGCACAATATTATCACACATTATAAATCTTTGCAATATATCAATTTTGACATATTTTTTTATTTATAGTATAATACAGGCGGTGATTAAAATGATTGAAAATAAAATTGAATGCTGCGAGGAAAAGCACTGCCACGCGGACTTACTGAAAATAGTTAATGAAAAAATGCCCGACGAAACCGAGCTTTACGATTTATCTGAGCTTTTCAAGGTCTTCGGCGACAGTACAAGGATAAGAATACTGTTTGTTCTTTTTGAATGCGAGGTTTGCGTTTGCGACCTTGCTCAGGCGCTAAGCCTTACCCAGTCGGCGGTTTCGCATCAGCTGAAAATTCTTAAACAGAGCAAACTTGTCAAATCCCGCCGTGACGGGAAATCGGTTTACTATTCGCTTGCGGATAATCACGTCAGCAATATCATAGCCCAGGGATTTGAGCATATTAAAGAGGATTAAAGGCGGATTTTCCGTCTTTTTTCTTATTTATCTATTGTAATAATAAACAAATTATGATATATTAGTGTTAATAATTATAGTAAGTTCGTACAAAACTTACAGTCTGGAGGAATAACAATGTATGATGTTGCAATAATCGGCTGCGGTATTTCCGGAGCCTCAATTGCGTATTATCTGACAAAGTACAGACTGAGCGTTGCTATAATTGAGAGATGCAACGACGTCTGTATGGGTGCAACAAGAGCTAACAGCGCTATTATTCACGCAGGTTACGACCCGATACCCGGTTCTCTCTGTGCAAAGTACAACGTACGCGGAACCGAGCTTGCCAGCGAAATCTGCAAAAAACTTGACGTGCCGTACAACAAACTCGGCTCGCTCGTTGTTGCTTTCAGCGAAAAAGAGCTTGAAACCCTAAACGTTCTTTTTGACAGAGGAATGAAAAACGGCGTTCCCGATATGCAGATTCTCAATCAGGACGAGCTGCGTAAAATGGAGCCTCAGATTTCCGACTCTGCTCTCGGCGCGCTTTACGCTCCTACCGCGGCAATAGTTAACCCCTGGGAATACGGACTTGCTATGGCTGAAACCGCTGTAACAAACGGCGCAAAGCTTATGCTCAACACAGAGGTTAAGGATATTAATAAAAGCGGCGAAGGCTATACTATCGTTACAAACGGCGAAACAGTTGAAGCAAAATACGTCATAAACGCGGCAGGCGTTTACAGCGACGATATTCACAATATGGTTGCTGAGCCGACATTCAAAATTACACCCGTTGCGGGCGAATACTTCCTTCTTGACAAGGTTGAGGGCAGCAGAGCTAACCACGTTATTTTCCAGTGCCCGAACGAGCTCGGCAAGGGCGTTCTCGTTTCTCCAACCGTTCACGGCAACCTTATCGTAGGACCTAACGCTATAAACAGCGAACGCGAGGATACAACAACAAAAACCTCCTCGCTTGATTTTATAAGACAGGCTGCGGAAAAATCCATACCCACTATTAATTACAGAGAAAACATCCGCAACTTTACAGGCGTTCGCCCGAATGCAGATACAGACGATTTTATTATCGGCTTTGCTGCGGAACACTTTATTGACGTTGCGGGATTTAAATCCCCTGGTCTTTCCGCTGCTCCCGCAGTTGCCGAAGACATAGTTAATATGCTCGCTGACGACGGACTTGAAATGGTTAAGAACGAAGGCGCTATTGACAGCAGAAAGCATATTCGCTTTAAGCATCTTGACGAAGAGGATAAAAACAGACTCATAACAGAAAATCCGACCTTCGGCAGAGTTGTTTGCCGCTGCGAAACTATCACCGAGGGCGAAATCAGAGCTGCCCTCAACTCGCCTATTCCTCCGGTATCGCTTGACGGAATCAAGCGCAGAGCAGGAACGGGTATGGGAAGATGCCAGGGCGGCTTCTGCGGACCGAAGGTACTCGAGATTATGGCAAAAGCAAAGAAAATCTCATATGAGGACGTTATACAGGACGGTAACGGAAGCTATATTTTAACAGGCGAAACAAAATGCAGGAAGGAGGGCTGAAACTATGACTTATGAATTAATTGTTGTAGGCGGAGGCCCTGCCGGTCTTGCCGCTGCACTTGCAGCTAACGAAAAAGGACTTAAGGACATACTGATTATTGAGCGCGACAGAGAGCTCGGCGGTATTCTTAACCAGTGTATTCATAACGGCTTCGGACTGCACTATTTTAAAGAGGAGCTCACAGGCCCCGAATACGCAGGAAGATTTATTAAAATGCTTGACGGCACGGGCATCAAGGTTATGTGCGACACGATGGTGCTTGAGGTTACTCAGGATAAAAAGGTTCACTGCATTAACCCGAACGACGGCTATCAGGTACTTGAGGCGCAGTCAATAGTTCTCGCTATGGGCTGCAGAGAGAGAACGAGAGGCGCCATCTGCATCCCCGGCTCACGTCCCGCAGGCGTACTTACGGCAGGCGCTGCTCAGAGATACGTTAATATTGAAGGGCATATGGTAGGAAAGCGCGTTATCATTCTCGGCTCGGGCGATATCGGGCTTATTATGGCGAGAAGAATGACTCTTGAAGGCGCTGAGGTGCTCGCCTGCGTTGAGGTAATGCCGTATTCAGGCGGACTTCAGAGAAACATCGTTCAGTGTCTTAACGACTTTGACATTCCCCTTTATCTTTCGCATACAATTATTGATATTCGCGGAAAAAACAGAGTTGAAGGCGTTACGATTGCCAAGGTAGGTCCTGACAGAAAGCCTATTAAGGGAACTGAGATTGATTTTGACTGCGATACCGTACTTCTCTCCGTTGGTCTTATCCCCGAAAACGAGCTCACAAGAACGGCGGGCATCGACGTTGACCCCGCTACAAACGGCGTTGTTGTATGGGAGAATATGGAAACCTCTGCTGAGGGTATTTTCGCAAGCGGTAACGTCGTTCACGTTCACGACCTCGTTGACTACGTTACGGGCGAAAGCCAGAAGGCAGGACGCGCGGCGGCTGAATATGTTAAGCTCGGTTCACGCTCAAGGCAGAATGCTATTGACGTTAAAGAGGGCGACGGCGTAGGCTTTATAGTTCCGCTTAAGATACACAGAGAGGCTATGGACGCTGAGATATTCTTCCGCCCGAGAAGGATTTTTGAAACGAGCAAAATTGTTGTTAAGGACGGCGACCGTATTGTTGCGCAGCTCAAGCGCGCTCATATGGCTCCCGGCGAGATGGAAAGGGTCAGACTTTCAAGACGTCTTCTTGACGCTATTATGGGAGACGAAATTACAGTTACAGCGGAGGAGATAGACGAATGATTGAATTAATCTGTATCACCTGCCCGAGAGGCTGTCACTTAAAGGTTGATGAAAATAACGATTACGCCGTTAGCGGTAACGCTTGTCCGCGCGGCGCTGTATACGGAAAAAATGAGATACTCAACCCTGTAAGAGTTGTTACCTCAACAGTTAAAACAAGCGTAAAAGCGGAGAGCAGATGCCCCGTAAAAACAAACGGCGCTATCCCCAAGGGCAAGATGTTTGAAGCAATGAGACTGCTTGACGATATCGTTCTTGACGCACCTATTAACGTTGGCGACGTTGTTATAGCGGATTTATTCGGAACAGGAATTGATTTTGTAACCTGTAAGGAGATAAAATAATGCAAAAATACGATAACAGCTGGTACAAGGAGCTCGTTGTTTATCAGATTTGGCCGCGCTCCTTCTGCGACGGAAACGGCGACGGCATAGGCGACCTCGAGGGCGTTTATTCAAAACTTGATTACCTTAAAGATTTAGGCGTTAACTGCATATGGTTTTCCCCACTCTACCCTTCGCCTAACGCCGATTTCGGCTACGATATTGCCGATTATAAGAATATTCATCCTGAATACGGCGACCTTGATTTATTCAAAAAGGTCCTTGACGGCGCTCACGAAAGAGGCATTAAGGTTATAATGGACCTTGTTGTTAACCATACCTCCGACGAGCACGACTGGTTTATCAAGTCGCACGACAAGAATTCTCCGTACCACGATTACTATTTCTGGCGCAAGGGCAAGGGCAAAAATCCGCCGAATAACTGGCTATCCTGCTTTGAGGGCAAGGCGTGGGAATACGACAAGGCGCTTGACGAGTGGTATCTTCACGTTTTTGCAGCAAAGCAGCCCGACCTCAACCACGATAACCCGAAGGTACGCGAAGAGGTTAAGAGCATAATGCGCTTTTGGCTTGATATGGGCGTTGACGGTTTCCGCGAGGACGTTATAACCTTCATTTCAAAGAAAGAGGGACTTCCCAACGGTATTCCGCTTCCCACGGCTGCGGGAATAGAAAACTATATGGACGGCCCGCATATTCACGAATACCTCAGCGAATACAGAGAGGTAACCGATGAATACGACTGCTTTACGGTTGGCGAAGCGCCGATGATGACGCCGAAAAAGGCGCTGAAATACATCAGCGAGCACCACAAGGAGCTCGATTTGATGTTCCATTTTCAGCATATTGACGCGGACGCATTTCTGATTGACTTTATTCAGAGACCTTTCAATCTCAAGCGAATGAAGGGCGCCTTTTCACGCTGGCAGGAGCAGCTTAACAACGTTGCGTGGAACACGCTTTATATTGAAAACCACGACCACCCGAGGATTATTTCCCGCTATGGAAGCGAGGTATACAGAACTGAGTCAGGCAAGATGCTGGCTAATATGTATATGCTTCAGCAGGGTACTCCGTTTATCTATCAGGGCCAGGAAATCGGTATGCTCAACACAAAGCTTGACTCCATAGATGAATACGCCGACGTTTTTGTTAAGAACAATTACAAGGTATTTACCGAGAAGGTTCATATGAACAAAAAGAAGGCGTGGGAATGGGCTGTTAAATCAACAAGAGATAACGCCCGCACTCCCGTTCAGTGGGACGGCAGCGAAAATGCAGGCTTTACTACGGGTACTCCGTGGTTCCCCGTTAATACTAACTACAAAGAGATTAACGTTGAAAAGGAAGCAAATAACCCCGATTCAATTCTTAATCACTACAAGGCGCTCATTAAATTCAAAAAGGAAAATGAGGTTGCTAAATGGGGAGATTACAAGGAGCACTATAAAAACTCGGATAAGCTCTACGTTTACGAAAGAAACTACAAGGGTAAAAGACTGCTTGTAATCAATTCCTTTACGGACGAAAACGTTGCTTTTGAAGCTCCCGCAGGCTTTGACCTTGAAAAAGGAAAGCCGATTCTCTGCAACTACAAGAATATTACGGTACAGAAAAACGGCTTCAAAACCCGCCCGTATGAAACGAGGGTTTACTACTTTGAATAAATAAAAGAAAGGCTGACTCAAATTAGTTTAAGTCAGTCTTGTGTTAAAAGAATATGGGTAATGATATGAAAAATAGCGTAAAAAATATATCCGCATTTATTCTATGCATTGTTATATCGTTAAGTTTCTGTGTTAACGCTTATGCAAAAACGGCAGTTGAAACGGTTAAGGTCAATCAGACGCTGCGATATACATATGACTATAATAATGAGGATTACTACCATTATTATAGATTTACTCCTTCTGCAACAGGTTTTTACACGGCAAAAATATTCACCGATAACGAAAACGTATGGAATGACAGCGGCTCTATTTCATTAGCTGTTCAGGACAGCAACGGTAAGGAATTAGATTATTCCGGTTGGAACGACGCATTGCTCTCAGCTTCTGTAACATATGAGTTTGAAGCAAATAAAACATACTTATTCTATATTGAATGCTGGAAAGAAATAATTGTTGATATTTCGTTCAGCCTTAAACCTCATAGCCACTCTTTATATTTAAGTGATGATGATAAAGCATCCATTAATTATGACGGTTATAAACTATTTGAATGTAAAGAATGTGACTATTCAAAAAAGGTAATTATCCCGCACGTGTCAGTAATAAAGCTTTCAAAAAGCAAATATGTATATAACGGTAAAATACACAGACCTTCCGTAATTGTCAAAGACAGTAAAGGAAAGATTTTAAAAGAAGATTCTGATTACAGACTTAAGTATGACGAGCCAAATTCAAAGAATGTATGGACGTATGAAGTGTGCGTATATTTAGAAGGCGACTATGACGACGAACGCTATCTGGAATACTCTATTATTCCGAAAGGTACTGCAATAACCAAAACTGCTTCAAAAAAGAAAGCTGTTTATTTAAAATGGAAAAAACAAACTAAACAGATAAGCGGGTATCAGATTCAGTATTCAACAGATAAAAAATTCAAAAAGAATAAGAAAACCGTCAATATTTACAATCCCAAAAAAACAAGTTATACGCTTAGAAAGCTGAAAAGCAATAAAAAGTATTATGTTCGTATCCGCACATTTGAAGATACATATAATCTTTATTCTCCGTGGAGCAAATCAAAACAATTAAAAACAGGAGGTTAATCCTCCTGTTTTTTCTTTTTTCTGAAAACTATGAACTTGCTGAAAACGTAGTTTGAAATAACAACTATTATGCTTACAATTACTTTTGCGGGGAAGCCTTCTATTTTGAAAAAGCTCTGATTCATTCCCATCAAAACGAGCGCGGGAATACCGAACCATTCAAGAAGCCCCGTTGCAAGCCTTGCCGTAACAAAGCCGCCTATCTCTTTAAGCAGCGTTGACGGCTTCCACGATTTTGATTCAAACACCCATATTTTATTAGTTACAAAGGCAACTATAACGCCTACGACCCACGCTATTATATTAGCAACGAACAAAAGAGTGAGGTTTCTTCCCGACGCTCCGTGGAACATTGTATAAACAATATTATTCTCTATTTTAACATCGCTTAAATCAACACCGAATACCCTTACCATTACCGCATAGGTTATCCAGTTTGAAACAGTCGTTACAACGCCGAAAATAACATATAAAACAAGCTCTTTATACTTAACTAAAAGTTCTTTTATTTTATCAATCAAAACAAACACCTTCTTTAAATCCCGTTCATTATAACACAAAAATAAAAAAGTAACAATATACATTATTGAAAAAGCGGGCTGTTTCTAATATAATAGATATACTACCAAAGAGGAGGTGAGAAGATGAACAGAATTGCGCTCGGCATACTTGCGCACGTTGACTCGGGAAAAACCACCCTGTCGGAAGCTATGCTGTATAAAACGGGCAACATTTCAAAGCTCGGGCGAGTTGACCACCGCGATTCGTTTCTGGACACCTTCTCCCTTGAACGCGACAGAGGAATTACAATTTTTTCAAAACAGGCAATACTAAAATACGAAGATACGGAGTTTACCCTTCTTGATACCCCGGGGCACGTTGATTTTTCAGCAGAGACGGAGCGCACGCTCCAGGTGCTTGACTATGCCGTACTTGTTATAAGCGGCACTGACGGAATTCAGGGGCATACGGTAACTCTTTGGAAGCTTTTGAAAAAGTACAACGTCCCCTGCTTTATCTTCGTTAACAAAATGGATTTAAGCGGCGCTGAAAAGGACAGAATAATATATCAGCTCAAAACAAGGCTCAGCGACGGCTGTATAGACTTCACCGATACAAAAACCGATGACTTTACCGAGAGCCTTGCACTTTGCAGTGACAACTTAATGCAGGCTTATGAAAACAACGGAAGCATTGATAAAGATAGCATTAAAGGAGCAATTTCAAAAAGAGAGGTATTCCCCTGCTTATTCGGCTCCGCACTGAAGGTTGAGGGCATAGACGATTTTCTGAGCTGTATTTATACTTACACTAAAATGCCCGAATACAAGAAGGATTTCGGCGCAAGGATATACAAAATTTCGGAGGACAGCCGCGGAGAGCGCCTGACGTTTATGAAAATAACGGGCGGTTCGCTTAAGGTTAAAGAGGTTCCCGAAAGCAAGAAAAATACAAACGGCGAGAAGATTAATCAGATAAGAATATACTCGGGCGAAAAGTTTACCTCTGTTGACGAAGCTGAGGCGGGAACTGTCTGCGCAGTTACGGGAATAAGCTTTGCAACCCCGGGTGACGGACTCGGAAGCGAAACGGGCAGAACGGTTCCCGTTTTAGAGCCCGTGCTGACCTACCGCGCAGAGCTACCCGAGGGCGCAGACGTTCATACAGTACTGCAAAAGCTGAAAATTCTTGAAAGCGAGGACCCGCAGTTAAAGGTTATATGGAACGAGCGACTCGGAGAAATTCAGCTTCAACTTATGGGCGAAATACAGCTTGAGGTGCTTCAGTCAATTATTAAGGAGCGTTTCAACCTTGAAATAGGCTTTGGCAGAGGCAATATTATATATAAAGAAACCATTGCCGAAACCGTTGAGGGCATAGGTCACTTTGAGCCTCTGAGGCATTACGCCGAGGTGCACCTCATCCTTAAGCCTGCAAAGCGCGACAGCGGTCTAGTTTTCAAGAGCGAATGCAAAGAGGATTTACTTGATAAAAACTGGCAGAGATTAATCCTTACCCACCTCTACGAAAAGCAGCATATCGGCGTACTTACAGGCTCACCCATAACGGATATGGAGATAATTCTTGCATCGGGCAAGGCGCACCCTAAGCATACCGAGGGTGGAGATTTTCGCCAGGCAACGTACAGGGCGGTAAGGCAGGGACTACGGAGCGCAAAATCCGTACTCTTAGAGCCCGTTTACAGCTTTACGCTTGAAATACCGAGCGACTGCACGGGAAGGGCTCTGGCTGACGTACAGCGAATGTCGGGAAGTTTTGAGCCTCCCGAGGTTTTCGGCGAAACCACGGTTATAACGGGAACGGCACCCGCCTCCGAAATGAGCGACTACACCAAAGAGGTTATTCAGTACACCCACGGTAAGGGCAAGCTCGCCTGCATGCTCAAAGGGTATGAGGAATGCCACAACGCCGAGGAGGTAATCGAGAAATTCGGATATAACTGCGAAGCGGATACGGAAAACACTGCGGACTCCGTTTTCTGTTCTCACGGCGCAGGTTACCTCGTTAAATGGGACGAGGTTAAAAGTCATATGCACCTTCCGAGCGCGCTTTCCTCTCCGAAGAAAAGCGTTGCAGCTATTAATCCTGCAAGCCGTTTATCAACTTACAAAAACAAAGAGGACTTATTTGCGCTTGATAAGGAACTTATGCAGATATTTGAAAATACCTACGGGCCTATAAAAAGACGGGAAGGAGCGCCGCAGGAGCATTTCACCTTTACTCAGAGCGCTGAAAAGAAAAAGGCGCCAAAACCCTCTGCGCCAAAATATGAGGGTCCCGAATACCTTCTTGTTGACGGCTACAATGTAATATTTTCGTGGGAAAAGCTTAAAGAACTTGCCGAGGAAAGCATTGACGGCGCACGAAACGCGCTGATGAATATACTCTGCAATTATCAGGGATATAAAAAATGCGAGGTCATCCTTGTTTTTGACGCTTATAAGGTAAAGGGTAACGTACGCGAGGTTGAAGATTTTGAAAACATCCACATTGTTTACACAAAAGAGGCGGAAACCGCGGATATGTACATTGAAAAGGTTTCCCACAAGCTCGCCAAAAAGCACAGGGTAAGGGTTGTAACCTCCGACGCTCTCGAGCAGCTTATTATCCTCGGCGGAGGAGCGCTCAGAGTATCCTCAAGAGAATTTCAGAGCGAAGTAAACGCCCTTGAGGAGGAAATACGAAAAATAATTGCCAAAAGCTATTAGAGTATGTTATAATTATAAAAAATATATAAGGAGCGAACATTATGAGAACGACGCTTGCTGTAATCATCTTTGTTATGATGATAATTCTCTGCGCAGTAATACTCATTGTTTTCAGGCAATATATGAAAAATAATATTATGGGCGGTACCGAAACGGTAAATACGGACCACGACCACCTGACTTATTATACCGATAACGTACTTGAGCTTTCGGATTTTCTCGGAAAAACCTTTAAGGAGACGGGGGTTGATGAAAAATACGTTCGCGGTGATATTGATTCGCTAAATGTTGCATTTGACGGAAAACTTTTTGATAAAGCCGCTTACGGTACGTTCTATTTTTCATACGACCACACCGATAACGACGCAAAAAGCACTGTAAAAGCAATCTACATCCATACAAAAGAAATGGATTATAACGAGGCAAAGGAAAAGCTCAGCGAAATATACGGCGAGGCGAAGGACGAATTCGAGGAACCGTATGTTGAGGTTAACGGCGGAGCGGTTATGAGATGCTTCTTTAATGCTGAGGGTTACACTGTAAAGCTCGCCTCAGCAAGCGAATACGATTATATTGACATTATTCTTTCAATAAACGAATAAAAAACAGGCTGTTCACAACAAATGAACAGCCTTAATTATTTATCAGTCAAAAAGCTCCGTGCTGAAATAGCGTTCGCCCGTATCGGGAAGAACGGTTACAACCGTTTTACCCTTGCCGAGACGCTTTGCGAGTTTAATTGCCGCGGCAACGTTTGAGCCGCTTGAAATTCCGCACATTATGCCCTCTTCGCTCGCAAGACGGCGCGCGGTTTCAATAGCCTCCTTATCGGAGATAACGCAGATATTATCGTAAATCTTTGTATTTAAATTCTCGGGAATAAGCCCGTCTCCGATACCCATCTGAAGATGGGTTCCCACTGCGCCGCCGCTCAAAATTGCAGCGTTCGCAGGCTCAACAGCCCAAATCTGAATAGCGGGATTCTGGCGCTTTAATACATCGCCGATACCGCTTATAGTACCGCCCGTACCTACGCCTGAACAGAAGCCGTCAATATCGCAGTTAACCTGTTCAAGAATTTCGGTAGCGGTATAATATATATGAGCCTTAGGATTATCGGGGTTATCAAACTGCGAGGGAACGAAAACCTTTTCGTCCTCGTTTTTCATTTTTTGAGCAAGCGCAATACAATCCGCAATGCATTTACCGATATCGCCGTCATCGTGAATAAGAATAACCTCTGCGCCGTAATTCTTAATAATCTTGCGCCTTTCTTCGGATACGGAATCGGGCATAATAATTCTTACCTTATAACCCATAACGGCTCCTACAAGCGCAATTCCTATTCCCTGGTTTCCGCTTGTCGGCTCAACGATAATTGAGTTTTCATCAATTACGCCCTTTTCCCTTGCTCGCTTGAGCATATTGTACGCGGTTCTTGTTTTTATTGAACCGCCGATATTTACGCCCTCATATTTAACAAAAATCTGAGCGCCGTCCTCGGGAGCAAGACGGTTGAGCTTAATCATAGGGGTATGGCCTATTGCGTCAAGTATTGTATTACAAACCATAATTTTGCCTCTCTTTATATTTTAAAACATTAATACAATAGCTTGAAAAGCCGACTTTGTCAAGAATTATTTATTTTCAAACGGATAAATAAGACCGAGCTGACTGCGGCACTCATCAAGAATTTTAAGACAGTTAAGAGTTGATGAATACGGGATTATTTCTGATTCCGTCAAGCCGTCCTTTATTTCGGAAGCAACGGCGGTAAACTCGGTAAGATAATCCGTTTTACCCCTGAATTTTTCCTTTTTGCCGTCCGCCTTAAGCTCTGCAAGATAGCCCATATGGAACATAGGAATATTTATTTCGCCCTTAGTTCCTTTAATTGTACAGCCCTCTTTAAGCTTTGTCAGGGATATATCAAGCGTACAGTCAAAGCCATCGTAAGAGAGAATTACCTTTTCCGCTATATCAATTCCGTTTTTGAGCGTTCCGCTGCAGGAAATCTTTTCAGGATAACCGAAAAGGTTATAACAGTAGGTTACGGGATAAATACCGACGTCAAGCAGCGCGCCGCCTGCTGTTTCAGGCATAAGAACGCGCGATTTTTTGCTCATAAGCAGTCCCGGGAAGGAATAGTCAATATGAACGCTTTTAATCTCTCCGAGGCGCTTTTCAGCAACCCATTTTTTAACGGTCAGCGCAACATCGGAAAACCACGTCCACATAGCCTCGCAAAAATACGCATTATTATCCTTTGCCGCTTTTATCATAAGTTGAGCCTCCTCGGCACTGACGCCAACAGGTTTTTCGCACAAAACGGGCTTACCCGCATTGAGCGCCTTTACGGAATACTCAAGGTGCGAGGTATGGGGCGTTGCAATATATACAGCGTCAAACTCACCGTCTGAAAGCGCCGCATTAAAATCGCGGTACACTTTTGCGCCGCGTTTATCTGCAAAAGCCTTTGCCTTTTCGTAATTTCTTGAATATACGGCTGAGATTCTGTGGTCCCCCTTTTCAATACTTCTTGCCGTACTCTTTGCTATATTGCCGCTGCCTACGTACAGCCATCTGAACTTTTCCATAATATCCCTCCGGTTAATTATTCCTTATATAATTATACTGAGTTAGCAGTCAAAAATCAAACAATTAATAAATTTTGTAAAAAAGATGAAAATTTGTTTTTGTTGACATAAGCGTTTTCATATTGTATTATAGAGTTTACCACAATAAGTTGTATAAAGAAAGAAATTATTATCAATATATAGGTGATATTATGAAAGATGATAAAGGATATTTACAGCCCGAGGATTACGCGGAGCCGCGCTGTCTGCTCTGCGACGAGCCATACGGTGCTGAGCCGACAGTCAAGAGCGTACCGCAGCAGAGAATAATTCAGAAAATGGACGAATATATGAGCCGCAGGGATTATGACGGCGCTGAAAGGCACCTGCTCTATTGGTTAGAGGAGGCAAAGCTCGGCTACGATAAGCGCGGCGAGCTTCTTATCAGAAACGAACTTGTAGGCCATTTCCGCAAAACGGGAAATAAAGAAAAGGCGTTTGAAAGCGCAGAAGAAGCACTTCGTTTATTGAAAGAGCTTGGTTTTGAGGGAACAATCAGCAGCGGCACTACCTACACAAACATAGCAACCGCCTGCAACGCGTTTGACGAAAACGAAAAGTCAATCGCCTATTTTGAAAAGGCAAAAGAGGTTTACGAGGCTAACGAGAAAACCGCGCCCGAGCTTCTCGGCGGGCTTTACAACAATATGGCGCTTACATACACGGCGCTTAAGGAATACGGCAAGGCTTACGGGCTTTATGAGAAGGCGCTTAAGGTTATGGAAGAGGTTGACGGCGGCGTGCTTGAGCAGGCTATAACCTACCTTAATATGGCTGATTTACTGGAGGCGGAAAAGGGATATGAAAACGCCGAGAGCGAGATTTTTGACCTCGTTGACAAGGCGTACGACTGCCTTAACGACAAGGACGTAAAGCGCGACGGCTACTACGCCTTTGTTTTGGAAAAATGCGCGCCCTCCTTCTCATACTACGGATATTTTCAGGCGGCTAAGGAATTCAGCGAAAGAGCGGAGAGTATATATGAACGGGATTGAGTTATCAAAGGCATTTTATGAGGAATACGGAAAGCCTATGCTTGAAAACGGTTTCAGCGATATAATGCAGTACCTCTGCGTAGGGCTTTTCGGAAGCGGCTCGGAATGCTTCGGCTTTGACGATGAGGTTTCAACCGACCACGATTTTGAGCCGGGCTTTTGCATTTTCCTCCCCGATGAAAATACGGTTGACAGAAA
This sequence comes from Ruminococcaceae bacterium UBA3751, assembly GCA_002371215.1. Lineage (GTDB taxonomy): Bacteria > Bacillota > Clostridia > Oscillospirales > Acutalibacteraceae > Eubacterium_R. The sequence continues at coordinate 44,134 of DFGL01000078.1, forward strand.
GACCGCCTTTCAGCTTGAACGCGCTTACGCTAAGCTTCCGAAGGAATACAGGGGCTACCGCAGAGCAATGCTTTCCCCCGTTGGCGGAGCAAGACACGGAGTTATCAGAACGGCGGAATTTTTCAGCGAGAAAATCGGTCCATCAAACGGCGAGCTCAGCTATGAGCAGTGGCTTACAGTCCCTGATAATTCGCTCGCTGAAGCTACGAACGGCGAAATATTTTTTGATAACTACGGCGAGATTACAAAAATCAGGGAGAAGCTTTTCAATATGCCTGAGGACATAAGGAGAAAAAAGCTTGCCGGCAATCTGCTCATTATGGCGCAGTCGGGACAGTATAACTATTCGCGATGCATAAAGCACGGCGAATCGGCTGCCGCTCAGCTTGCGGTTTTTGAATTCGTTAAAAGCGCTACGCAGGTTATATTCCTTCTTAACAAAAAGTACCAGCCGTACTACAAATGGAGCTTCCGCGCGCTCAGAGCGTTGCCAAAGCTTTCGCTCGAAGCTGAAATTATGGAATACCTTCTTACAACGGGTAACGAAAGCGATATTTCCGAGGAAAAGTACTATGCTATTGAGGGAATTGCCGCGGATATTATTGACGAGCTTGCCGAACAGCAGCTCACAAAGGCGATTTGCGGTGACCTTGAAAAGCACGCATACTCGGTTAACGATTTAATTCAAAACGGCGAAATAAGAAATATGCACATATTAACTGCAATATAAGAGGTTATAATATATGAAATTACACGGATTACAAAAAATGACGCTCCTGGACTTCCCCGGCTGCGTTGCCTGTACAGTATTTTTAGGCGGCTGCGATTTCCGCTGTCCGTTTTGCCATAATTTTGAACTGATAGACGGAACGGCTCAGCCCGTTATGGACGACAGCGAGCTTATAGCCTATCTTGAAAGCAGGCGCGGTCTGATTGAAGGCGTTGCAATTACGGGCGGCGAGCCCTGCCTTCATAAAGACCTTCCCGAGCTTATAGGAAAAATCAGGGACACGGGCTACAGGGTTAAGCTTGATACTAACGGCTACCATCCCGAGCTTCTGAAGGAGATACTTGATACCGGAATGGTTGAGTACGTTGCAATGGATATTAAAAACTGCGAGGAAAAGTATCCCCTGACCTGCGGCGTTGACGAGATAGACTTCGGCAAAATCAGGGAGAGCATTGCGCTGCTGATGAACGGCAACACGGAATACGAATTCAGAACTACCGTTGTAAGCGAGCTCCACGAGGAAGAGGATTTTGAAAAAATCGGCGAGCTTATCAAGGGGGCAAAAAGGTATTTTCTTCAGCGCTTTACGGACCGGGACACAATTCCCTACGGCAACCTCAGCGCTCCCTCCTTTGACGAAATGGGAAAATACGCAGAAATAGCGCGGAAATACGTTAAGAATACAGAATTGCGCGGGGTTGAATAAACACTATATATTGTGGTTAAAAAATTTTTTAGTTAATTTTTGCGGAATATATTGACAAATACTTCTCTTAATGATAGAATGGGATTTACAGCGTGCTAAAAGCGAAATTTTTGCTTTTCAGACACAGAAATTCATTAATTTAAGAGGAGTATTTTACTATGTATCAGGTAATCAAAAGAGACGGCGGCATTGTTGATTTTGACATAAGCAAAATAACCGCTGCGATTGCCAAAGCTTTTGAAGCTAAAGGCAAACAGTACCATCAGAGCGTTATCGATTTAATCTCTATTCATGTTACAGCTGATTTTGAGAATAAAATTGAGGACGGAAAAATCACCGTTGAGGCTATTCAGGACAGCGTTGAGAAGGTTCTTTCCGAATCCGGCTATGCTGACGTTGCCAAAGCATACATCCTTTACCGCAGACAACGTGAAAAAGTCCGCAATATCAATTCAGCGCTCTTAAACTACAAGGATATAGTTGATAATTACCTTAAAATTAACGACTGGAGAGTTAAGGAGAACGCAACAGTTACCTACTCTCTCGGCGGACTCATTCTTTCAAACTCAGGCGCTATCACGGCTAACTACTGGCTCAGCGAGGTTTATGACGATGAGGTTGCAGAGGCTCACCGCAATGCCGACATTCATCTTCACGACCTTTCAATGCTTTCAGGCTACTGCGCAGGCTGGAGCCTTAAGCAGTTAATTCAGGAGGGACTCGGCGGAGTACCCGGAAAAATCACATCCTCACCCGCTAACCACCTTTCAACCCTTTGTAACCAGATGGTTAACTTCCTCGGAATTATGCAGAATGAATGGGCAGGCGCTCAGGCATTCTCATCATTTGATACATACCTTGCTCCTTTTGTTAAGATTGATAACTTAAGCCAGAAGGAGGTTAAGCAGTGCGTTCAGTCCTTCGTTTACGGCGTTAATACACCGAGCCGCTGGGGTACTCAGGCTCCGTTCTCTAACATTACTCTTGACTGGGTTGTACCGAACGACCTTAAAAATCTTCCCGCTATCATTGGCGGCAAGGAGGTTGACTTCACCTACGGCGACTGCCAGAAGGAAATGGATATGGTTAACAAGGCCTTCATTGAAATTATGATTGAGGGCGACGCTAACGGACGCGGCTTCCAGTATCCTATCCCGACTTATTCAATTACCAACGACTTTGACTGGAGCGAAACCGAAAATAACAAGCTCTTATTTGAAATGACGGCTAAGTACGGCACTCCGTACTTCTCAAACTACATTAACTCCGATATGGAGCCGAGCGACGTTCGCTCAATGTGCTGCCGTCTTCGTCTTGACCTCCGCGAACTGCGTAAAAAATCAGGCGGTTTCTTCGGCTCAGGCGAATCAACGGGCTCAATCGGTGTTGTTACAATCAACCTTCCGAGAATTGCTTATCAGGCAACTGACGAAAAGGATTTCTACGAGCGCCTTGACAAGCTTATGGATATTGCTGCACGCAGCCTTAACACAAAGCGTAAAGTAATTACAACTCTCCTTGACCAGGGACTCTATCCGTACACAAAGAGATATCTCGGCACCTTTGCTAACCACTTCTCAACAATCGGACTTATCGGTATGAACGAGGTTGGTCTTAACGCCAACTGGCTCCGCGCTGATTTAACCGACGAGAAGGTACAGCGCTTTGCAAGGGATGTTCTTAATCATATGCGCGAAAGACTTTCCGACTATCAGGAGAAATACGGCGACCTCTATAACCTTGAGGCAACGCCCGCTGAATCAACAACCTACCGCTTTGCTAAGCACGATAAAGAGGACTTCCCGGACATCATTACGGCGAATATGAACGGTACTCCGTACTATACGAACTCCTCTCACCTCCCAGTAGGCTACACAGAGGATATATTCTCCGCTCTTGATATTCAGGACGATTTACAGACTCTTTACACATCCGGCACCGTTTTCCACGCTTTCCTCGGCGAAAAGCTTCCCGATTGGAAGGCTGCTGCAAATCTTGTTCGCAAGATTGCTGAAAACTACAAGCTTCCTTACTACACAATGTCCCCGACTTATTCAGTATGTAAGGACCACGGCTACCTCACCGGCGAGCAGTTCACCTGCCCGATTTGCGGAGCTAAAACGGAGGTTAACAGCCGTATCACAGGTTACTACAGACCTATCCAGAACTGGAACGACGGTAAGGCTCAGGAATACAAGGACCGTAAGGTTTACAATATCGGCAGGTCACACTTAACCCACACGGGACCTAACCCTGCTCCCGTTGATACAAGCGAATCCGTTGCAGAGGCAAAGGCTGAAGCAGAGGTTACTACAAATGCAGACGCTAACGTAATTCTCTTTAAGACAGCTACCTGTCCGAACTGTAAGGCAGCCGCTGCGCTTCTCGGAAAGGCAGGAGTTGAGTATCAGGCACTCAACGCTGACGAGGAACGCGAGCTCGTTGAAAAGTTTGGAATCAAGCAGGCTCCTACCCTTATCGTTCAGACCGCTGACGGTTTTGAAAAGTACCGCGGCGTATCAGACATCAAAGGCTGGTTAATGAATAAATAAATTAATAAAAAGACTGCCTGTTATCAGGCAGTCTTTAATTATTCGTCAAACTGATATTCTATTATATCTCCCGGCTGGCAGTGCAGCGCTTCACAAAGCGCCTGCAGAGTTGAAAAACGGATTGCGCTGACGTGCCCGTTCTTCATTTTGGAGAGATTAACGTTTGCTACCCCAACCTTTTCGGAAAGCTCATTGAGGCTCATTTTTCTGTCCGCCATAACGCGGTCAAGTCTTAACACTATCTGTCCCATACTGCGCCTCCTTATAAGGTTTCATCGGACTGCTTCTGCAGCTCGGCGCCGTATGAGAAAATCATAATGAGCATAAACACTATGAGAATTCCGAATACTACGGTGAAATCTATTCCTAAATGAACGTGGACGCCTAATGACGTAATTGACTCCCATGCGTTTTCGCTCGTTCCGTTGAGAATAGCAAAAGGAATAAGCGAATATGCAAAATGCTTCATATTCTTTATTACGTCGGTGTTGAACGGGGTTTCGCATTTTTCAAGCGACTTCATAAGCTTTCTTACCATAAAGAGTATTACAATAACGCAAATTGTATTAACAAGCGAGAGAGTAAGCGTTGCAATAATAGCGTTGATATTGATATTTAGGCGCTTTGAATTAACGCTGAGGTTTAAGCCTTTATCCGTTTTTACGGCAGCAACACCCTCGGGAAGCGCACCCTCAACGTCGCCCACTGCAACGTTTGAATCGCCTACCATTACTTTTCCCTCTCCTCCCTTTGAGGAATCAATAATTGCATCGCTGATGCTCTCAAGCACATTGCCCTTTGCGGTAACGTCGGCACTGCCCGTTATCTCAACAGAAAGCGCGTCCTTCGGCAGAGAGGCGGTTACTCCGATGCCCGCTACGGTACAAGCAGCGGCAAGAATCGTAAACACGGCGACTATTGTTGTAATTATTCTTCCGATTTTGGCAATAGTATTAATCTTTTTATTCATAATAACATCTCCTTAAAATTAATTCGTAAATTATTTAACGTTTATCGTTAATTCATATATAACACATTAATTTATCTTTGTCAATAGTTTTTTTACGATTATCGTTAATTTTTTTATATTTTTATTAAATTTCCGAAAGAAAGGTGAAAAATATGTACGACATTATAGTAGTGGGCGGCGGTCCCGCGGGCATGACGGCGGCGCTTTACGCTCAGAGAAACGGAAAAAGCGCGCTTGTAATAGAAAAGAGCGGCTTCGGCGGTCAGATTACCCACTCCCCGAAGGTGGAAAACCTTCCGGGCGAGCTTTCAATCAGCGGAACGGAATTTGCAGACAAGATGTTCTCTCAGATTATGGAGCAGGGTGCGGATATTGAAATTGAAACCGTATGCGCTATTGAAAATAAGGGCAAAACAAAGCTCGTTAAAACCGAGGAGGGCGGCGAGTACGAATGCTACGCCGTAATCCTTGCAACGGGGGTTAAGCACCGTATGCTCGGTTTGGAGGGCGAAAATGAGCTTGTCGGCGAAGGTATCTCCTTCTGCGCTGTTTGCGACGGCGACTTTTACAAGGACAAAGAGGTTTGCGTTGCGGGCGGCGGTAACTCCGCGCTTCAGGAAGCAATTCTTCTTTCTGATAAATGCAAAAAGGTTACTATGCTTCAGGATTTACCGTATTTTACGGGAGAAGAAAATCTTCAGAAGGTGCTTTTTGCAAGAGATAACGTTGAAGCGCTTACAGGCGTTAAAATCACTAAGCTTATAAGCGACGGAAATGATTTTAAGGGCGTTGAAATTGAAAAGGACGGCAAGCTCGGCGAGGTAAGCTGCGACGGACTTTTTGTTGCAATTGGTCTTATTCCCGAAAACGAGCCGTTCAGGGACGTAGCTGAGCTCAACGACTACGGCTACTTTGCTTCCGACGAACAGTGCCTTACAAAAACCGACGGCATTTACGTTGCAGGCGATTGCAGAAGCAAAAGCACCCGTCAGGTTACAACCGCTGCTGCGGACGGTACAGTCGCGGCGCTTGAGGCTTGCAGATACATCAACAATCTTTAACGAGGTGACAGCATGGAATACAGGAAATACGGAGAAACCTACTACTTGAGATTGGACCGCGGCGATGAGATAATCAGCGGTATTCTTGAACTCTGTAAAAGCGAGAATATAAGCTCCGCTGTTTTTACGGGAATAGGCGGCTGCAGCGATGCGGAAATCCAGACTTTCATCCCCGAAAAAGGAAGCTTTGAAACGAGAAGAATTGAGGGTATGCTTGAGCTAGCTTCAATGACGGGAAACGTTATCACCGACGATGAAGGCAATTACTATAAGCACGTTCACGCTGTTTTTGCCTATAAAAAGGACGGCGAGCATTACGTTGCCGCAGGGCATATAAAATCAACAACCGTTTTGTATACCGCAGAAATAGAAATCCGCCCCGTTATCAAAGGCGAAATAAAAAGAAAGTACAACGAAGAAACCGGAACGGGCTTTTGGGAATTTAAATAAAAAAAAGAGGGCAAGGGACACCCTTGCTCTCTTTTATCTTTTTAGGTAACGCGAAGATACGGGAAAATCAAAATACGTATCCGGATAGGGCTCGTTTTTAAGGGTAAAATGCCACCATTCGCAGTCTATCGGCTCAAAGCCGTTACGAACCATAATATTCTGAAGGAACATTCTGTTTTCATACTGCTCCTCGGTTACGCCTTTATAATCTGGATGTGACATCTCATTGAAATAATCGAAGGGGCTGCCCATATCAAGCTCTTTACCCGTTTTCATATCAAGCAGGGTCAAATCAACCGTGCTTCCCCTGCTGTGGCTCGATTTACTCGCTATATATCCCTTCTCAAAAAGCTCCTGCTTTTTTAAATCCGGATAGAAAAAAGTCTTCATCCTCTGGTCCAGATCCTCTATGCCCCAGAGAACGAAATGCTTTACAGCCTGTGCAGGACGGTAGGTATCAAATATTTTCAGCCGGTATCCCATAACTGCAGCTTCATTGCTTACCGCTTTAAGCGCCCTTGCCGCCTCAACGGTAATAATAGCGCAGGGCTCCTCATAACCGTCTATGCGGTCGCCTATAAAATTATAAGTTGAAAAATAGCGTATTTCCTGAATAATAGAGGGAACGTAATCCGAAAGCAGGACGAAACCCGAAGCGTCAAGCTCCGCTTCCCTTTTATAATCAACAGCCATAATAACCACCCTTATATAATGATATACTATATTATACATTGATTATATAAACCGTTCAAGCGTTAATTTTGGCAGCACATATTATTATTGAAAAATCATAATTCTTAATATATAATATTCAAGTAAAACTCAGCAACGTAAAGAGGTGGAATTTTGTTAAAAGAAGCTTTTGAGAAAAAAGAGAAAAAGGTTGAATACGTTGAACTTATATACGACCTTATTTTTGTTTACATAATCGGAAGAAACAACACTCTGTTACACGCAACCGAAAACGGCTTTGTTGAAGCCGGAATGTTTATGGCGTACATAATGTGTACGCTTGCGGTAATACAAATATGGACGTTTACAACGTACTATATTAACCTCTATGGGCGTAATAGCCCAAGGGATTACATATTTATGTTTATAAATATGTTCCTTATGTACTTTATAGGCGAAGGAACGCAGAAGGATTGGCAGGGTTACCACACTCAGTACCAAATTGCGTGGGCGCTTATTCTCATTAATATCGGCATTCAGTACCTTATTGAGCTGAAAAACCGCAAAGCCGAGCCCGTTCACGTCAGACGCATTAAGCGAATGGCAATTATTCTGTTTTGCGAGGCGGGAATAGTTCTTCTTTCAATTCCCGAATTCAACCGCTTAGGCACGTCGTACTTTTCTCTTTTAGGTATACTGTTCGGCATATGCTCGGTTTCCGTTTCAAGCAGGAGCACCTGCTCGGGACTTATTGATTTTTCTCACCTCTCTGAGAGAATAATGCTCTATGTGGTTTTCACCTTCGGAGAGATGATAATTACAATAGCCTCATACTTTGACGGAGATTTGAGCTTCAGCAGTATTTATTTCTGCCTTATGGCGTTTCTCATAGTGGTAGGGCTGTTTCTCAGCTACGGAACCGTTTATGACCATATTATTGACAGAGATAAAAACACCCACGGAATAGGATATATTTTAATACACCTTTTCATTATATTCTTCCTTAACAACATCACGGGAGCGCTTGAATTTATGCACGAGGAGGAAATACGCCTTATTCCGAAAATACTGTTTTTAATCGCTTCCATTATAATGTACTACGTATTCCTGTTTTCAACAGGAATATACGCAAAGCAGAAATGCAGGGTCAACAAAAGCTTTTACGTTATTATGGTACTTATTGCGCTGAGCTTTGCGGGAATTATGGTACTGTTCAGAGAGAATATGTATATAAATATTGCCATAACGGTTATATACGTTTTCACCATTTTCGGAATACTTTACAGCTTTGCCAAAAAGCTTGAGAGCAAATAAGGACCTGCACTTAAGCCAATAATAAAAGGCTCGTTTTCAGCATTCGCCAAAACGAGCCTTTTTATTTATTGCGTTCTTTAATTCAGGAGCGAAAATCAGTATTCATCAGGCTGTTGGCCGTCGTGAGCGAGCCACTTACATTCCGTTACTTCCATATCCGTAAACTCCGCTTTAAAAGAAGAATTTTCAGGGCTGCAGGCGTATATACCGAATTCAATTTCGCTGCCGACGTTGAACATATGGCAGATACGCATCTGATTAAAATTCACCCCGTCAAAAGAGTTTTCTATGCAGAAATCATCATCCCTTCTGCTGAGCCTGAACCAGACTGTTTTCAAAGAAGCGTCTATATCAACCGACGACCAATCTGAATAGCCGTTATTCGTAACGACGCTGCCGAGGCGCTGAATTTTATCATTTTCGTACTCTATTGAGGCTTTTAGCCAGTTATCGCTGTTAAGATAGAGAACTATACCGCTCTGGTCAAAACGGGCTTTTGAAGCGAAGGTCGTTTTAACAACGAATGAAAAGTATTTTTCCTCTGACTTAAGCTGTAAGCAAGGGGCGTTATCGTTTCTGAAACGGTAATAGGTTCTCTGCCATAAATCAGTAAACGGCTCGGTTGTAATTTCAACCCCGTTCTCAGTTACAATGCTGTTTTCAGGTTCTCTTATCCATTCCATATCCATTGGGTTAATCTTCATTGTATTACTCCTTTTGATTACGTATCTTGTTAATTATACCACAGACTGATAAAAAAGTACACAGAGCAATTGCGATAATGCTTAATCCGTATTATAATAGTATTAAGGTGATAATATATGATTATAAAAAAGAACTACCTTGTTGCTTATACAGACGAAAACGCTCCCGAAAGAGAGATAACCGCAAAGGATGAAAACGAAAACCTGCTTTTTAAGCTTAATATAAGAGAGAGCAAAACGGGAAAGCCGTTTTATCTTGACGTTGAAAGATTTAAAGGAAAAAGCGTTTTCTTTTATCAGGACGATAGCGAATTCTGTTTTGACGGCGAAACTGACGATATTCCGTCGCCGGAAGTTGAAACACAGAGTTTTCGCCCCGAAATGCATTATACCGTCCCTTACGGATGGCTGAACGACCCGAACGGACTGTTTTTCAAAGACGGTAAATACCATATTTTCTGCCAGCACAATCCTCTCTCAACGGCTTGGGGAAATATGCACTGGTTTCACTCGGTTACAGAGGATTTTATTAATTTTGAGCATATCGGCGACGCCCTATTCCCCGATGCGAGCGGAACAATGTTCTCGGGCAGCGCGATTTGCGATGAAGAAAACGTAAGCGGGCTCGGGAAAGGCACAATTCTTCTGTATTACACTATAGCTGAATACCGGGATTCTTCAAGAGCTCCGGAGTTTTCTCAGGGTCTTGCTTATTCAACGGACAAAATACACTTTAAAAAATATGAATACAACCCGATTGTTCCGAATATAAAAGGTGAAAACCGCGACCCGAAGGTTGTATTCGTGCCCGAGATAAACGCCTTTGCTATGGCGCTGTATCTTGATAAGAACGAATACTGTCTTTTAAAGAGCAATAATCTTCTGAATTGGGAAAGGTTTCAGACGGTAAATATTTCGGGCGACGGCGAATGCCCCGACCTTTATTATATAGAAGATTGCAAAAAATGGGTGCTTTCGGGCGCTTCGGATTACTACATAATAGGTCGTTTTGACAAAAGCGGGTTTATCGCTGAACAAAAGCCCCTTCGTTTTTATCGGGAGCTTGACGGCAGATACAGCTACGCGGCGCAATCGTTTTCAGGGACGAAAGGCAGAATTCTCCGTTTAACGTGGGAAAACGTAAATCCCGAAAACGGGCAATGCTTCAGCGGTCAACTCAGCGTACCTTTTGAAATGAAAACAGTACCTATGAAAAGCGGCGCTATACGGCTGAAAGCGACGCTTTGCAGAGAATTAGAAAGCAAACTAAAAGCTGTTTATAACGGCAGCGCCCCAGCTTATTATATTAACGGAAGCTTTATTGCGGATTTCAGCTTCAGCGAAAGTTTTAATATTGATATTGACGGATACGCATTACAAATATCCGTTGAAAGCAACACGGTTTCATACAACAACAAGACTATTCCGCTCACGCTTAGCGGTAAGTTGAATTTAAAACTAATTGTTGATAAAATGAGCATTGAAATTCTTGCGGACGACGGGCTTATTTTCTCAGTAATTAAGGCGCTCCATAAAAAAGATGAACGCACGCTGAAAATATCCGGCGGAAAGGCAGAGCTGAAATTTTTCCAAATATAAAATGCTTCCTGATAAAACAGGAAGCATTTTATATGAAGAGTATTATCTCTGACCTCTCGGTCCTATATATTCTGCGCTGCCGAAACCGAGAATCAGCATAAAGATATTCGGCAAAAAGAGTAAACCAAAGCCGAAGCCTGTGCCTTTGCCGTAAGCCTTTGCCATACGGAAGCATAACAGGATACCGTAGATAAAACTAACAAACGGAACACATAGCAAAAGGAATTTAATTCCGTTACCGTCAACTATCTCGCAAATCTTATACTCTCGTAAAATCGGAATAAGCGAGTACCATCCCTTCTGACCTGCCTTTTTAAAAATCTTCCACTCAGCAATTATTCCAAGAACAACAATAAAACATATTACTGCAATAAATACGCCCTGCTGCAGCGGACTCATTTCACTAAACTGCTGTGCAAACTGATCATAATTATCCATATTCCTTCTCCTTTCTTATTTATAAGCTTTTGCTTTATTTTATTATATCATACTTATCGTAAAAATTGTTTGATAAATTCAAGTTTTTTACAATTATTTTATTTTTTGCTTATTGACGGCAATAATTAAACATCGTATAATATCCGAAAGCGAGGTAAAACAGTATGAATAAAAGGATTATTGCAATATTCGGAATAATAACTATACTTACGGGAGTTATGCTTGCCGCATGCTCAAAACGAAGTGAAGAAAAGACCTCTTCACCGCAGATAACAGTTTCCTCAACTACAAACTCCGACGAAAGCGCGGCGGCTTCTTCCAAAAAAGAAAAAAAGAGTTCACAGAGCGGCTCTGCTCAAAAAGAGAAGCAAAGCGAAAGGGCTTCAAGCGAAAAAAACAGTACAACCCTGAAAAACAACACCGATGATAAAACAAGCGCTGCAAAAAAGAATGAGAGCAGTACCGCAAAAGAAACCTCATCAAAAAAGAAAAAAGCTGCAACACAAAAAGAAACGACAGCTAAAAAAACTACAACTCAGCGCACTACGGTTTCAACAACGCTCGGTAAACACGACACCCCGTTCATTCCCGTTGATTAAGCTCTTCAAGCGTACAGACAGAAAATATAAAATCGCCTGCATACTTACGTATTCAGGCGATTATATTATTTTTCACGATATATTTTCGGAAACAACAAAGGCATAACAAGAAAATAGATTAATAAGGTTAACACAGAAATAACGATAAGCTTAACAAAGCTTACAGGAATATTAACCAAGGCTATGCCTTGCCACAGACTTCTTATATCGGGAACTAAAAACGCGAGCGCATCCGGAAGATGATACCTTAAAGCGCTCATAGCTCCGTTATATCCGCTTAACAATACTGCGCTTGAATACGCATTCGGATAGAACTTAATCAAAAGAGGGTAAACAAACAGGATTGTAAGCGCAAACTGAAGAATTAATTCCGCAACGATAGCAATTAATGAGGACATAGCTTTAATCCTTACCCGCTTTGAATTGCTGATTTTTCCATTATTCTTTGCCGCAACGGACTCTGAAATTCTCGGAGACAGCACGCCTGCAACGAGCAAAAAAACACCCTCACAAACAAAATTTGCCGCATCGGGTATAACGGAATTTCCCATAAATATTATATGAACTACGTTCTTAACAAGACAAACGATAATTCCGTAAAACGGACCGTAAGCATAGGTAAGAAGCAATTCGGGAAACGCTGAGAATTCCACAGAAAAGAATCTTGGCAACAGCGGAACACGAAAATGGAAGAAATAAAGCAAAACAGAAGTAAGACTTAATGACAGAATTATCAATAACCTTCTGATATGCATTCTGTACATAAAGCGCTCAAAGCTGTTCGGCTTATTATTATCCTTATCCTTTTTCATCAACAGTTTTTATCCCCACGTTACGGGCTCAGCGCCCCACGGGTCTGTTTCTTCAGTATCTCCGCCTGAAGTTGTTATTACGTCTAAGGTTTTGTACTCTTCAAGTTCAACGTCAGGTTTAATATACTTTTCTTTCATTGAACCGTCCTCCTTACGGTATCGGAATATACGGCGTACTGTTTTTCCTTGTAGTAGGTTCATCCATTCCGCCGTCGGCTGAAGTCGAAATGACATCAACAGTACGGTAATTCTCTACTTTTATTTCCGGTTTTAAATACTTTTCCATAGTTAAATCCTTCTATATTTACTGTTCTACTATATTTTATAACACAACTGACATCAAAAGTCCAACAAAAAAATATTTTTTATAAAATAATATTTTTTAACTGTTTGAAATACGGGAGCGGCGAATTACATTACCAAAAACCGAACTTAGTTACTGCACTGACTCTAAATTAATTTCTTGCTTTTCTTTTAACCTGATATATGGTATGATGAAAAAAATAAATTCTTATATAACGAGGTGAGAATATGACGTTTTTAGATTTGGCTAAGCAAAGATATTCAGAGAGATATTTTGATTCAAAGCCGATTGAAAAGGAAAAACTTAACAGAATTTTAGAAGCGGGAAGAATTGCACCGTCAGGATGCAATTATCAACCTCAGCGTATTTACGTTATTCAAAGCGACGACGCTATGAAAAAGGCTGTCCGTACTATATTGAACTGACAGACAAATTCTGATTTGAATACCATAATTTTATACGGTTTCAAGTGTGATTATTAGTTGTTAATAAAATCTTCTGAAAGTGTTGAAAACAAACGGTTTATGAGAGTTTTATCAACTTTAAAAGCTATAAACTGTTATTACGTATTATTAAGCTCACTGACAATTATGTGGGAAATAATAAGGGAAAACACCCGTTGGATTCAACGGCTGTAATGTGTATGCGAATGTTATAAAACACTTTTGGAGGAATTTAAATTATGAAAAAGTATATCACTGATGAGAAGAACGGACTCAACTATACACTTGTAGGTGATGTTTATCTGCCTAATCTTATTTCTACTGAAACGGATTATGAGATCGGAATGTGGGGACAAAGACATCTTCGTTATATCAACCAGCACCGCAAGGTGTTCTACACTTCGCTTTTGACGAGCTGCAAACTGAACTCATATCTGCACGAGGTTGATGTCAGAGCAACCGAGATGTATGACCACCTTGTGAAACAACTCATAGAACAGCAAGGTATCACCGAACAACTCAAAGCAGACGATATGATGACTTGGGTACAAGCAGTGAACAACATCACCAATCAGGCAAGAGAGATTGTCTATTACAAGGTTATTTATTCCATATAATAAAAATGGAGCAGAAATCATTTCTGCTCCATTTTTGCAACATAAAAGAAGACATACAATTGCTATATTCGTCCTCTTATTTATTGCGCACCAAAAGATTCGGAAACTGTGCGTTACCCTAACTAAACTAAAACACTAACAATACTTCTGAATACATCATAATATCCAATAATTGAAAAAACGTTTTTCAATTATTATGCAACTTAACATAAAGTCCTATAACTACTATTAAATATCATTATATAACAATGAAAACCAAATAAAGAATCGAATACTTTTACAAGACATATAACATCATTAACGTAAAGAGATCAATCATTTCTAGAAAATCCATAGTATCCTATTGTATTCTTGTCAATTCGATAATAGTTAGGCCGAAAATATACTATCGGACTAACTTCATTATGAATGTTTTGGGTACTTTGATTAATTAGTTTTTTTATTACTTTTGCGATAAATAAATCATGACTGCCTAGTTCAATTATTTGATGTGTTTCGCAAATTAGGCTAATAGGACATTGATCTATCACTATATAGTCATTTCCATAATAAATCTTATTAAAACCACATTCTTCAAACTTATTTGCATTTTTTCCTGTTATACTTCCGCAATAATCCACTTCTTTTATGATATTATCATTAGGTATATTTATACAAAATTTATTTGAGGATTTTATAATATGATGTGAATACCTCTTGGGATTAATAGAAATTGTTACAAATTCAGGATGTGAAGAAGCAATTCCAGTCCAAGAAACTGTTAATACATTCTCTAATTCTTCGTGTTTTGAAGTAACTAAAACAGTTGGACAAGGACATAATAATAACTCGCCGTTATATTCTTTTTTCATAATCCTTATTATCACCATCCGAAATATAATCAATTATAAAAAAGCTGATTGCCACTAATACTCCAAATACACCAGATACAATTAGTCCTGTTTTATTATTCATTATACCAAATATTTCCATAGAAATAGTTGTTATAGCAGTAAACGATAAATTACATATAGATGTTGCAAAACTTGATTTCTTCCTTTTATATAATTTTAGTTGTTTGGGCTTTTGCCTAACAATTTGACTTTTTATAGCTTCATCATACTGACATAAATCTTTTTCGGTAACTATTGGTAATGTATATTTCTTTTCGTTACAATATATTCCATTGTACGGATGACGATTTTTTTCAGTACGTTCGATTAGTATTTGTGCCAATTTCTGATAAGGGAAAATTTTTAAAGGTACTGGACTATTATTAATTATTTGTAATCCGGCGACCGAGTTAATTCCACTAGAAAACTTATCTTGTGTACAGTGTATAGATAAGCCCATCCTTGCAAACACGCTTCTTCCGGTTATTCGACCAATCAAATTTCCAGAGAGGGCAATCCTTTCATATGTTGTAACAAACAACAATTCACCAGGTTTGATAATATATCCTTGTTGAGGTAGATAAACTTCTTGATAGTATTCTTTAAAACTATCCGTAGATAGTGTATTAATATAATTATAGTCTTCTTTCATAACATATCCCTTATCGGATATCCTTAAATCAATAGAATCATTGCCTATTTGATCTTTACTAAATGAATTTTCCCCATCAACAGTTCTTATATAAACGCCATCTTTCATATTTATTTTTATTGGCTCAAAAGCGTCTGCATCAGTATAAAGTATTTTTTCTATACTCGTTTTATCCAAAATCATAAACATTCCTACTTTCATATTTTTATTTATTATAACAGTATTATGATAGAGCTCAATAAAAAACACAAAAATGTACAAAAAAACGACAAAAAAAGACATAATAAATTGAAAATTAGGGGTTGACAAATGAAAATTACTTGTTCTCATAAATGAAAAATCGCCTTGATGAATCAAATCATCAAGGCGGTTTTTACTCTATT